>JBDTXR010000025.1:0-39420 GCA_040006075.1 Byssovorax sp.
ACGAGCGCTACCTCATGGGCGACATGCTCAAGCTCGAGCGGCACATGCTCTTCGTGAACAACGAGGAGGTGAACCTCTTCGACTACCTGCGCGAGCGCCGGGTGCGCAAGGCGGTGTGCGAGGGCTGCCCGCACTCGATCTTCTGCGGCGGCTTCTACGAGCTCGAGGACGTCCCCGAGCCCACGTGGCTGATCACGCCGGCCGATCTGGTCCGCAAGATCGCCGCCGACGTGCCGCGCGCGAGCGTGGAGATCCCGCGCGCGGTGTAGCGCCGAGCGCCAGGGTAAAGCTCTCGCGCGTTGCCTCACGGAAAGGAGCGCGATCGCCGGCCGGCGCGCACGCGGACCGGCGTCGAGATCCCGTCGCCCGGCCGCGGAGGGGGCCGCGCGTGGACACCTCGAGCGCTCGCCCTGTATAGCTGGTCGACAATGAAACGAACCATCATCGTCTGCGGCCACGGGCCGGGGATCTCCGACGCCGTCGCTCGCAAGTTTGGTCAGGAGGGCTTCGCGGTCGCGATCGTCGCGCGCAACGCGGAGCGACTCGGGGCCGCGGCCGACGCGCTCACGAGCGCGGGGATCACCGCCAAGGCCTTCCCCTGCGACCTCGGCAGCACCGACGCCGTACGCGCCCTCGTCCGCGAGGTCCGCGCTTCGCTCGGTCCGATCGCGGTCATCCACTGGAACGCCTACGTGGGCGGCGCCAGCGACCTCCTCACCGCCGACGTCGACGAGCTGCGCGGGGCGCTCGACGTCTCGCTGCACGGGATGCTGGCCGCCACGCAGGAGGCGCTGCCGGATCTCAAGGCGGCGAAGGGCGCGCTCCTCGTCACGGGCGGCGGCCTCTCGTTCTTCGATCCGAAGATCGACGCCATGGCGGTGCAATGGGGCGCGATGGGCCTCGCCGTGGCGAAGTCCGCGCAGCACAAGGCGGTGGGCCTGCTCCACCAGCGGCTCGCGAGCGAGGGCGTGTACGTGGGCGAGGTCGTCGTGCTCGGGAGCGTCAAGGGCACGGCGTTCGACCGGGGCCAGGCCACGCTCGAGCCGTCGGCCCTCGCGGACAGATTCTGGGAGCTCCACCAGAGCCGCACGGAGGCTTCGGTCAACTTCTCGTAGCCGCGCACCGGGAGCGTCGCTCGGCCGCGTGGCTGCGCAATCCGGGCGCGCCTTCCACGGCTGGATCTCGACCTCGCAGGGAGTGAATGGGCCCATGAAACGTTCAATCGAGCTCTTGTTCGCGGCGTCTCTGGCTCTCGCCGCCTCGGCGTGCCTGACCATCGTCGGGTGCACGGGCGAGCTCGGGGCCGGAGCGACGACCGCCGGTGCAGCCGGAGCCGGCGGGAATTCCAGCGCAACGGGGACCTCGGCCGGCGGGATTGGCGGCGCCGGCACCGGTAGCTCGGGAACCATGGGAGCGGGGACCACGAGCGCGGGAACGGGCGGAGCCTCCAGCGCGAGCAGCGGAACGGGCGGCGGGGGCGGCGCGATGGTCTCCTCGGTTCCCGCGGACCCGATCGCTTACCCAAAGGATCAGCCGTTCACGGTCGACAGCGGCACCACCAACTACGTTTACGTTCCAGCGGCCTACGACGACACGCACCAGACTCCGATCACGCTCCTGGTCTGGCTCCATGGCTGCGGCGGGAAGAGCTCTGGAGACATCTGGACGGTCTCGCCGGGAGGCGCGCAGAGCTGGATCAGCCTCGCCGTGGGCGGGCAAGAGGGCAATTGCTGGGACGTGGACAACGACCCTGCCCGGGTTCTGGCCGCGCTCGCCGAGATCAAGACGCACTTCAACATCGCGCCCAGGGGGGTGATCCTCGGCGGCTACTCTTCCGGCGGCGACCTGACCTACCGGACCGCGTTTTACAACGCCGGTCTGTTCGCGGGTGTCCTGGTGGAGAACTCGTCCCCCTACCGGGACACTGGCTCCATGGAGAGCGCCTCCCTGGCCGCGGCGACGTGGAAGTTCAACGCCGTCCATCTCGCGCACCTGCAAGACACGACCTATCCCATCAACGGCGTTCGCAAGGAGACCGACAGCATGACCGCAGCCGGGTTTCCCATGACCAGGATCGAGGTCGACGGAGGTCACTACGACGACGCCGGCGCCATCGAAAATGGACAAGCCGTCCCCGGCACGTCGGCCGATCTCGCGACGTACCTGTTTCCCTATCTGAGCAAGGGGTGGAAGGCTCCGTGACGGCGCGGCGCCTCGCTTCTCGGGCGTAGGAGCGGCCGAGGTCCGCGGGATGAAGCGCGCGGACCATCGTCGAGCGGCGCGTCGGCGACCGGCCTCGCGCGCCTCACGAGTACGCGCGCAAGATGAGCGGCCCCGATGGTGTCGCCACCACCGCAAGCTGCCCGCTGTGGGCAAACCGGCATACGGCGCCGGCTCATCCGTCACGCGCAGATGGCGCAAGTCCAGGTCATCGCCGTACTCAAGCGGTGCCTCACGACGACTGTTGTCGGCGCGGTCGCAGAAACCGTTCGAGGGTCGTCCGCGTCTCGATAGCGGCGCCGACAAATTGGCTTGGGTTGGGGGCGGGAATGAGCCAAGGGCGGCTCGCGGGATAGCGCGAGCCCGGCCCCGGTCGATCGCTCAGCGGCGCTGAAGCGATTTAATCGCGGTCAAGGCTCCATCCTTGTCCGCCTGGGTCCCGCGCGAGCTCACCGTGTAGATGAGCAGGATCTGATCCGACGTCCCGGTGTTGACCGTCGCATACCAGATGTAGCCTCCCGGCCCGCGGAAGTTGCACGATCCATCGGCCGCGCGGGCGGGGAATCCATCGCGACCGACGGTGTCGTAGCGCGGGTTCCTCCAGTCGACGTCGTTCACGCCCAGAACGCCGGCGGCCTGGCCGAGGCGGACCGTCGACTCCCCGGGTTGCGTGAAGGTCGTGAAGGCGAACACCGCAGCTCCGTCGGGGGACTTGAACGTTCCCCAATCGCCGTTGAGCGATTTCGCCCAGCCGGGAGGAGCGATGAACTTCACATACGGGTGCTCGCTGGTGATCCAGTTGTCGCTCCCGCTGCTGCCCGAGCCGCCCGAGGAGGCCGTTCCGCTGCGGGCGCCGAGGCAAACGCACATCGCGCAGCCGCCGAAGCCCAGGACCACGAAGGCGACGATGGCGATGATGGCAATGACGGCCATGCTCGGGCCGCTCTTTTGCGGGGTCCCTCCGCTGCCCATCGGTCCTCCCATCGGTCCTCCCATACCAGGAGGGGCGCCGTAGCCTCCTCCGCCGGGGGGAGCGCCATAGCCCCCTCCGCCGGGGGGCGCGCCATAGCCACCTCCACCGGGCGGAGGACCATAGCCACCTCCACCAGGGGGAGGACCATAGCCTCCTCCGCCGGGGGGAGCTCCGCCGGGGGGAGGACCATAGCCTCCTCCGCCGGGAGGAGCTCCGCCGGGCGGAGGGCCATAGCCGCCGCCGGGAGGCGCTCCGCCGGGGGGCGGGCCGTATCCACCTCCACCGGGCGGCCCGCCGCCGGGAGGACCGAAGCCGCCTCCACCGGGCGGGCCTCCTCCGGGCGGTGGTCCGTACCCCCCGCCTCCAGGCGGCGGTCCATATCCTCCACCTCCAGGCGGAAATCCTCCTCCAGGCGGCACTCCAGGCGGCTGTTGCATTCGTGCAGGGGAGCAGAGGTCAGGGGGCCACCGCAAGCACGTTCCCGTCATTCTCGTCGGCGCGTCCGGAGGCGCCGCTTCCCGCGGCACGAGTTCCCTTTCGCGCGCGCGGCCGGCGTGTTTAACCTCCGGTGTGCCCCCTCTCCTTCCCCACGGATCAGCGCACATCGCGCAGTGGGCCGGGCGCGCCGGCCTCCGCTACGAGCCGCACCCCGACGAGTCCTGGTTCCGGCGCTGGGAGCCCCACGACACCATCGCGCCGCCCTCGCATTTCCTCAATGCGTGCACGTGGATGGCCGCGCCCCACCCCGGCCACATCGTCCTCGTCGAGCCCTGGTACGCCTTCGACGACATGCCGCCGCTCGATCGCACCGTGATGGCCTTCGCCTCGCACCCGAGCCTCGGCCCGCGCGCCGCCATCCGCGGCGGAGAGCATTTCCTCACGCGCGTGGCCTTCATCGAGAGCCCGCAGCCGCCGCAGATCAAGCTCGGCGATCCGACCTGGGACGCGCACCTGGAGACCTTCGCGATCTCGCGCGAGACCGCCGCGCAAGCCTTCCACCCGCGCCTCCGCAAGCTGCTCGTGGGCTGGAAATTCCAGGGGCATCTGGAGCTGCGCCCCGGCGGGTTGGTGCTGCATTTCGCGGGGCTCCGGCCGATCCAGGAGGACTACGACCGGCTCCTGCGGATCACGAGGCAGGTGGTCGAGAAGGCCCTCACGCCGCGGCGCTGATCGCGCTGTGCGCGCTTTCGCGCTAGGGTCGCGACCATGCCGAAGATCGTCGTCGTCGAGGACGAGCCGGCGATCGCCGAGTCGATCGCCTATTCCCTGCGCAGGGACGGCTTCACCGTCAGCATCGCCCCGACCCTCGCCGCCGCCGAGCGCGAGGTGGTCACCGCCGATCTGGTGATCCTCGACCTGATGCTGCCCGACGGGAGCGGCTTCGATCTGATCGGGCAGATCCGCCGCGCGGGGCGGGGCACCGCCGTCATCGTCCTGTCGAGCCGCGACGGCGAGGCCGATCGGGTCGCCGCGCTGGAGACCGGCGCCGACGACTACGTCACCAAACCCTTCTCTCCGCGCGAGATCGTGGCCCGCGTGCGCGCCGTGCTCCGCCGCGCGGTGCCGGTCACCGCCGCCGCCGCCGAGAGCGCCGCCCGACCGCCGGCGCGCCTCCCGCTCTCCACCGACGAGGCCACGCGGCGCGCCGAGGTCCACGGGAGAGATCTCGATCTCACCCGCGTCGAGTTCGATCTCCTGGCGTGCCTGCTCGCCGCGCCGGGCCGCGTGTTCACCCGCGCGCAGCTCATCGATCGGGTCTGGGGCGACGGCTTCGCGATCACCGATCGCACGGTGGATTCCCACGTGAAAGGCCTGCGCAAGAAGGTCTCGGAGGCCGGCGGCGACGCGGCGCTGATCGAGACGGTGCGCGGCGTGGGCTACCGCGTGACCGATCGCCCCACGGCCCGCGAAGACGGCAGCGAGCCTTCGTGATCCGGGTCTTCGTCACCGGCGGCAGCGCCATCGCGCTGATCTTCTTCGTGGCCTTCGTCGCCTCGCGCCTGATGCGCGCGCGGTCGCAGGGCACCAGCATCCGCATGCAGTTCTTCCTCGCGCTGGCGAGCACCGTCGGCGCGTTCGCGCTCGGCCTCGGCCTGCTCGTGCTCGATCGGCTCGAGGCGCGCACCACGCTGATCACCGAGGGTGCCGCGGCCGAGGAGGCGCAGGCCATCGCGGCGTTCGTCGGGAGCGAGATCGACGTGCGCGGGACGGGCCTCGAAGACGTCGGGCGCAAGTACGCCGCGGCGCACACCGGGCGCCCGGATCCCAGCGAGCGCGGCCTGGCGCTGCTCGATCCGCAGGGCGGCGTGGTCTTCACCGGCGGCCTGTCGCCCGAGGCGCCGAGCACGGTGTTCGGCGCCGCGCCGATCATGGTGCGCGGGCAGCCCGTGGGCAGCGTGCGCGTCGTCAAGCAGACCATCGCCATCCGCCGCGCGCTGGAGGACATGGCGCCGTTCATCCTGGTGGTGAGCATCGTCCTCGGCGTGACCGCGGCGCTCTCCGCCGATTTCATCGGCCGATCGATCGCGCGCCCGCTCGAGGTGCTGACCGAGTTCGCGGTGCGCGTGAGCGAGGGCGAGCGCCGCGCGGTGCCTCCTCCAGCGCACGGGCGCGAGGTGCAGAGCCTTTCGAAAGCGATCGATTCGATGCGTCGGCAGCTCGAGGGCCGACCCTTCGTCGAGACGTTCGCGGCCGATCTGTCGCACGAGCTCAAGAACCCCGTCGCCGCGATCCGCGCCAGCGCCGAGGTCCTCGCCGACGGCGCGCTCGACGAGCCCGAGGAGGCCGCGCGCTTCGTCGGCCGCATTCAAGAGGCCACGACGCGGATCGAGGCCTTGCTCGGCGATCTGCTCTCGCTGGCGCGGATCGAGGCCCGCGGGGTCGAGGACGCGGCGGTGATCGACGCCGGCGATCTGGCGCAGCAGTCGGCGGCGCGGGCCGTCGATCGCGGCGGCAACGTGGTCGTGGTGCGCTCGGCCGGCACCGCGGTGCGCGGCGACGCGGTCTGGCTGGCGCGGGCGATCGACAACCTCGTGGACAACGCGCGTACCCACGGCGTGGACAGCGAGAGCGTGCGCGTCGAGGTCCGCAGCGGCGACGGTCAGGTGACGATCACCGTGAAGAACCACGGCCAGGTCGGCCGTCACGTGGAGAAGCGGCTCTTCCGTCGCTTCGTCACCACGCGCGCCGATCGCGGCGGAACGGGGCTCGGATTGGCCATCGTGCGCGCCATCGCCGAGGCCCACAGCGGCTCGGCCGAGTGCACCGCGAAGGGCCCGCCCGACGTGGAGTTCCGGATCACGCTCCCGTCGGCCTGAGAGCCTATCGCGGTAGAGCTCCGAGCGGCACGACCCTTGATTGCAGGGAATTTCCGGCGCGGCGAGGCTCCCTGGATCTCCGGAGCACCAGCCTCGACCCACCATTCTCCACGGAACCTCCACGCTCGCCTCGTGCTGGCACCGCATTGAGACGGCAGAGTGGCCCTCACCCCATGAGCTTCGAGACCCTCCCCCGACACATCGCGATCATCCTCGACGGGAACGGCCGCTGGGCCTCGCAGCGCAGCCTCCCGCGCACCGCCGGCCACGAGCACGGCGCCGGCGCCGTCCGCACCGCGGTCCGCGGCTGCCACGATCGCCGGATCGAGTTCCTCACGCTCTACGCCTTCAGCGTCGCCAACTGGTCGCGGCCCAAGGACGAGATCGACGCGCTGATGCGGATCTGCACCGAGTTCGCCGAGGGCGAGCACGACGAGCTGATCCGCCGAGGAATCAAGGTCCAGATCATCGGCGAGCTGGAGGACGTGCCCACGCGCACCCGCCGCGCGATGGAGCGCCTGATCGCCGACACCGCCCACGGCGCGACGATGACGCTGGCGCTGGCGCTGAACTACGGCGGCCGCCGCGACATGGTCAACGCCATGCGCGCGCTGGCGGTGCGCGCCCGCGCCGGGATCGTGATCCCCGAGGAGATCAACGAGGAGACGCTGCGCGAGTACCTGACCACCAGCACCATGCCCGACCCGGACCTCGTGATCCGCACCGGCGGCGAGCGGCGCCTCAGCGATTTCCTGCTCTTCGAGAGCGCCTACGCCGAGCTGTTCTTCACCGAGACGTTCTGGCCCGACTTCACCCAGGCGACGCTCGACGAGGCCCTCGCGGCCTACGCGCGACGGCAGCGGCGCTACGGCCGCGTCCCCGCCGAGGCCCTGGTCGCCAGCTCCGGCTGAGCCCGCCCCTCACCCAAGTCATTTGCGCTCGCGTCGCTGCGGCCCAACGCTGCGCCGATGAACCCCGGGGACGTCATCGCCGGACGCTTCCGCCTCGAGCGCCGCGCCGGCGCCGGCGGGATGGGCGAGGTCTTCCAGGCCCTCGATCTGTCGACGGGCGCGCCGGTGGCGATCAAGGTCCTCCACGGCGGGCGCAGCGGCGCGTTCGCCGCGTTCGCCGATCGGTTCACCCAGGAAGCGCAGCTCCTCGCCGACCTCGATCACCCCGGGATCGTGCGCCACGTCGCCCACTCCATGGGCGCGTCGGGGGAGCTCTGGCTGGCGATGGAGTGGCTCGACGGCGAGGATCTCGCGTCGCGGCTCGACCGCAAGCCGCTGTCGATAGGCGACGCGCTCACGCTGGGCGAGCGCGTCGCGGGCGCGCTCTCGCAGGCCCACGCGCGCGGGATCGTCCATCGCGACATCAAGCCGGCGAACCTGTTCTTGCCCGGCGGGCGCGTGGAGAACGTGACCCTGCTCGACTTCGGGATAGCGAGGCTCGGGAGCGCGCTCGCGGTGGCGACGCGCGTGGGCCTGGTCCTCGGGACGCCGGGCTACATGGCGCCCGAGCAGGCCCGCGCCGATCGGCAGGTCGACTCGCGCGCCGACGTGTTCGCGCTCGGGTGCGTGCTCTTCGAGGCCGTCACCGGGCACCCGCCGTTCGTGGCCGAGAACCTGATGGCGCTGCTCGCCAAGGTGCTGTTCGAGGAGGCGCCGCGCGCGAGCGAGCTCTGCACCGGCATGCCCGAGGCGCTCGACGATTTGCTGGCGCGGATGCTCGAGAAATCGGCCGACGCGCGCCCTCGCGACGGCGCCGAGGTCGCGCGCGAGATCGCCGCGCTCCGCGCCCGCGGCGGGGCGATCCTCGGGCACCGCGTCTCGCAGAGCGGCCCTCCGCCGGCGCTCGGCGCGGGCGAGCAGCAGCTGCTCTCGGTGGTCCTCGCCGCGTCGGTGGAGGACACGCAGGTCACCGCGCAGACGATGGCTGCCGAGGACAGCGCGCTCGCGGTCGATCAGCTCCGCGCCGTCGTCGCCGGTCACGGCGGGCGCCTCGAGGCGCTGCTGGGCGGCTCGCTCGCGGCGGTGCTCACCGGCACCGGCGTCGCGACCGATCTCGCGGCGCGCGCCGCTCGCTGCGCGCTGGCGATGCACGCCATCGTCCCCTCCATGCCGATGGCGCTGGCCACCGGGCGCGGGGTGTTCACCGATCGTTTCCCCGTGGGCGAGGCCCTCGATCGCGCCGCGCGGCTGCTCCGCGGCGCGGCCGCCGAGGGCGAAGATCGCGGCGACGCGCTCCACCCGCTCCGCGTCGACGACGTCACCGCGGGCTTGCTCCCGGCGCGATTCGAGATCGACGGCGACGCCGCCGGCCTCTTCCTGCGCGGCGAGCGCGAGCTGGTCGGCCCCGGCCGCACGCTGCTCGGCCGCGTCACCTCGTGCGTCGGGCGCGATCGCGAGATGGGGCTGCTCTCTGCCACCTTCGCGGGCGCGGTCGACGAGCCGGCGGCGCGCGTCGTCCTCGTGACGGCCGGCCCGGGCGCGGGCAAGAGCCGCCTCGCCGGCGAGCTCGTCGCGCGGCTCGCGCGTGGCCGCGATCCCGTCGCCGTGTGGACCAGCGCGGGCGATCCGCTCAGCGCCGGATCGCCCTTCAGCATGATCGCCCCGGCGATCCGCCGCGCCGCCGGGATCCGCGACGGCGAGGCCGCGCTGGTGCGGCGCCACAAGCTCCGCGCGCGGGTGCAGCGCCACGTGGCCTCCGCGGATCTCGAGCGGCTCACGGCCTTCCTCGGCGAGCTGATCGGCATCCCCGCCGACGACGATCCCGACGGCGACCCGAGCCCCGCGCAGATCCAGCTCCGCGCCGCGCGCCACGACGCGGTGCTGATGGGCGATCAGATGCGCCGCGCCTTCGAGGATCTGCTCGCGGCCGAGACCGCCGCGGGCCCGCTGCTCTTCGTCCTCGAAGATCTCCACTGGGGCGATCTCCCCTCGGTGAGCTTCCTCGGATCGGCGCTGCGCAACCTCCACGATCGCCCGTGGATGGTGCTCGCCCTGGCGCGCCCCGAGGTCCACGACGTGTTCCCGGGCCTGTGGTCCCCGCGCGAGCTGCAAGAGATCCGGCTCCGCCCGCTCTCGCGCAAGGGCAGCGTCGAGCTCGCGCGGCAGGTGCTCGGCGAGGCCGCCGATCCGGCGACGATCGATCGCCTGGTCGAGCTCTCCACCGGCAACCCGTTCTACCTGGAAGAGCTGCTCCGATCGGCCGCGACGGGGCAAGGCGACGAGCTCCCGGCCACCGTGCTGGCGATGGCCGAGGCGCGGATCGGCGCGTTCGAGCCCGACGCGCGACGCACCCTCCGCGCGGCGAGCGTCTTCGGTCAGATCGCCTGGCGCGGCGGGATCGAGGCGCTGCTCGGCGGCGCGGCGCGGGGGATCAAGCTCGAGCTCGATCTCGACGCGCGCCTCGACGAGCTTCAGGCGAGCGAGGTGCTCGAGCGCCGCGACGACGCGCGCTTCCCCGGCGAGCGCGAGTACGTGTTCCGCCACTCGCTGGTGCGCGAGGCCGCGGACGCCACGCTGACCGAGCGCGATCGCGCCCTCGGCCACCGCCTCGCCGCCGGGTGGCTCGAGCGCAACGGCGAGCGCGAGTCGACGACGCTGGCGGAGCACTGCGAGCGCGGCGGCGATCGCGCGCGGGCCGTCGCGTGGTTCCGTCGCGCCGCCGAGCAGGCGCTCGGCGGCGACGATTTCGCGGCGGCGCTGGCCCGCGCGGAGCGGGCGATCGCCTGCGGCGCAGCGGGCGAAGAGCTCGGCGCCCTGCGCGCGATCGAGGCCGAGGCGCACGGCTGGCGCTGCGAGTTCGAGCCCGCCGCCGCGCGCGCGACCGAGGCGATGGCGCACCTGCCCCACGGAGGCCAGGCCTGGTGCGGCGCCGCGGGCGAGGCGGCGTTCGCCTTCGCCAAGCTCGGCGCGCACGAGCGCGTCGTCGCGCTGCTCGGCGAGCTCGGCGCGCTCGGCGATGGAGCGCGCGCTCTCCCGCACCACGTCGCGGTCTGGGCCCGCACGACCTCGCACCTCTTCACGGCGGGCGAGCGCGGCGAGGCCGAGGCGCTGCTCGCGCGCATCGAGTCCTCGGTCGACGACGTCGCGTCGCTCGATCCGGCGGTCCTCGGCTGGATCCACCACGCGCGCTCGTGGCGCGCCATCTACCGCGCGGATCCCGCCGGCAGCGCCCGCTGGGAGGAAGAGGCCGCGCTGTCCTTCGAGCGCGCCGGCGACCTGCGGCACGCGTGCGAGATGCGCTCCGGCCTCGGCGCCGCCTACCGCGAGCTCGGCGCGATGGCCGAGTGCGAGAGCTCTCTGCGCGAGGCGCTGGTCACCGCGAGCCGCCTCGGGCTCTCCAACGTGCGCGCCATCGTGCTCCACAACCTCGGCGCGGTGCTGGCCCAGCGCGGCGCCTTCGCCGAGGGGCGCGCCGCCGAAGCGGAAGCCGTCGAGGCGTTCGTGCGCATGCGCGATCCGCGCATGGAGGTCGGCTCCCGCAACTACCTCGCGCGGATCCTGACCCAGCTCGGCGATGTCCCCGCCGCGGCCGAAGAAGCGCGCAAAGCCCTGGCGCTGGTCGGCGACGAGCGCGAGGTGAGGATCAGCGTCCTCGCCACCGTCGCGCGCACCGAGATCGCCCTGGGCCGCCCCGCCGACGCCGTCGTCACGGCCCGCAACGCGATGACCCTCTTCGAAGCGTTTGGCAGCCTGGAAGAAGGCGAATCGTTCGTGCGCCTGGTCTGGATCGAGGCCCTCTTCGCCGCCGGCCACCGCTCCCAGGCCCGCGACGCGGCGATGGACGCGCGCATGGCCGTGATCCGCCGCGCCGCGACGATCACCGATCCCACCTGGCAGCGCAGCTTCCTCGCGCTGCCCGAGAACGTCCGGATCCTGGCCCTCGCGACGGCCTGGGATCCGCGGTAGCTCCGCCGCAAATCCCCTTGTTCTCTAGGGTTTTGTCAGCGGCTCGGCCACCTTCGCCACCCCGCCCCCGCCCCCGCCGGTCACCGTCCCGAGCTCCACGAACGCGTGGTCGACCATGGCCACGAAGGGCCGCTCCTCGAAGGTGATCCCGCCGCTCCCGTCGTGATCGATGATCTCCAGCTTGCCCATGCCGTAGCCCATCGGCCCGCGCGAGTAGTAGTGCGCTTGCAGCGTGTAGAGCGGCGAGCGCTGCTCCTTCGGCAGGCGAATGGTGAAGCACTCCGGCCCGTAGCCGGTGGTCACGTCGGCGTAGAGCCGGCCGCCGCTCGCGAGCTCGGGGTGCTCGTAGTACGCGTGGCCCCCGTCCGCGTCGATGATGTGGAAGTCGACGTCGTTGGCGTCGGTCTCCCAGTTGAGCACGAAGCGCAGCGACGGCGCGTCTTCCACCACGCCGCCCGCGGCGCCGACCTTGGCCAGGATCTCCTCGCGACGCTTCGGGTCGGCCTTGATCCACGCCGCCGCGACCAGCCCGAGATCCTCGCGCAAGATCTGGCTGACCCCGCGGAACCGATCGGCCGGGTACGGCTGCTTCAGCCCCTCGAACGTCGCGGTGAACGCCTCCTGGTAGTGCCCGCGCCGCAGCTCCGCGAACGCCAGCAGCCGGTGGCTCGCGGGGTGATCGGCGCGCTCGTCCTTGGCCCGAGCGAAGGTGTCGAGCGCCAGATCCGCGGCCGGCGCGTACTTCAAATGCTCGAGCCGCTCGCCCGCGAAGCGCCGCAGATCCGCGCGCGCCGGGAACAGATCGATGATCGATCCGTAGGCCCGCGCCGCCGTCGCGATCTCCCCCGCGGCCTCGAGCGTCTGCCCGAGCGCCGTCAGCGCCATCACGTCGCCGGGCTCGTCGCGATGCCAGCGGTAGGCCTGCTCGATCGCCGCGCGCGCGGTGCTCGTCGCCAGCGTATCCATCACGTCCTTGAAGCGCCCCGCGTAGGGATCGGGGTGGTCGGACGAGCCGCGCGTCGGCGCCGGCGGAGGAGGCGCGGGAGGAGGCGGCGGAGCCGGCAGATCCGGCGATTCGTCAACGCCGTTGGCGAACGTCAACGGGTACATCACCGTGATATTTCCGCCCTCGGGCGCCGGGAAGCTCATCCCCCGGAACTCGCGCACGATGCAGGCGTTGACCTGCGCGTCGAGCAGGCTCGACCCGTTGAGCTCGGCCGCCGCGACGCTCCCGGTTCGATCGATGACGAACTTGATCGACACCCGCCCCGCGAGCGCCGGGTTGCGCGCGAGCCCGGCCTCGTAGCAGGCGCGCAGGCCCGCGTACTTCTGCCGCACGACGCGCGAGATCACCTCCGGCGCGATCCTCCCGCTCACCTCGGACGCGCCCATGCGCACCGTCGGCGGACGCACGACGTGGCTGCCGCCGAGGCGTCCATGCCCTGATCCAAAGCCCTGTCCGGATCCGGATCCCGGATCTTGGAGCACGCCGATCATCCCGTTCGGTTCCGGTGGCGCCGACATTGCCGGGGGCGGCGGCGGTGCCGCGGGAGGCGTCGAGCCGGCGCCGTGTCCGATCGTGCCGATCGATCCGAGGCCGATCCCTTCGCCGCGACCGCCTCCTCCTTCGCCGATGCCGGTGAGACCGAGCCCGCCCTCGCCCGCCGAACCGGGGATCGCGCTCCCCCACAGGTTGCCTCGCGCCGAGAGCGGATCGTTCCCCAGCGCTTCGCCTCCCCACGGCGTGGTCGGCGCTTCGTCGCGGCTCACCGCCGACGACGCCGCGGCGCGCGGCGCGTTGAATCGAGGCACGCGATCGAGCGCGCTGGCGATCTTGCGCGCCGGGCTGGGACCGCCGGGCGGCGCGGACTTGGGCTTCTTCTTCAGCGACACCACCGCCGGCGGCGCCGGGGGCTCGGGCGCGGCCACCTGCAGCGCCGCTCGCCGCGCGATCGCGATCTTGCCGTGATCGACCGAGAGGATGCTCGCCGCCGAGTCGTGGTCGATGTTGAACCGCGCGTAGTCGCGCGCGGTCTCGAGCACCAGGAGCCCGGTGTACGGGCTGAGCACGCGCCAGCCGACCGAGAGCGCGACGATCTGCTTCTGGATCTCGCCCTGGTCGCCCTCCACGCCCTGCCGCTCGAGCAGGCTCGCGATCTTGGCCTGCACCAGCGATCGCTCGAGCAGCGCGCGCTCCACCGCGACCAGCTCGAGCCCGATCTCCTCCACGCCGCCGACGCTGATTTTCACCGGTTTGTCGGCCGGGACATCGGCGTAGACCAGCACCTCGTCGCCGGCCTGCACGCCGTCGAGCTTCTGCGGGTACGACCACAGCGCGCCCTCGACCTTCACGCCGACGCCGCTCTTCGTGGCCTCGGTCAGGCGCCGCTCGATCGACGCGAAGTCCTTCGCTCCATCGGCCACGATCCCGTCGTGCGCCAGGCCCGCGGTGACCAGGCGGCGGAGCAGCGCCTCGTCGCGGATCCCGCCGAGCGCCACCGCGTCGAGGCGCTCCACGCCCGCGTGCTGGAGGTTCGCCGCGGCCTCGCGCAGCTTCGCGCCCTCGGTCTCGCCCGCCGTCGGCACGCCGTCGGTCAGGATCACCACGCGGCGCGCGCCCTGCGCCTTCGCGCGCTCGCCGGCCCACGAGAGCGCCTGCGCGAGGTTCGACGCCCCGAGCGCCTGCCGCTCGCGGATCCGCTTGATTTCCCGCTCGCCGAAGGCCCCGGCCTCGCCCTCGAAGATCAGGTGCGTGACCTGATCGTAGCAAGCGACGGCGAGCCGCGTCTTCGGCCCCGCCACCTCGGCGATGCGCTCCGCGAGGCGCTTCGCGAGCGCGATCTCCTCGTCGAAGCCGAGCGCCCGCGACGCGCTGGTGTCGAGCAAGATCAGCGTCGCGCCGAGCGGATCCGGCTCGGCCCTGGCGATCGGGTGCACGCGCGCGACGACGAGGTTCCCGCTCCGCAGCCCGCCCACGGGCGCGATCGCGGCCTTGGCGTCGAGCCGGAAATCCGCGTCGGGCACGAACGTCGCGCGCGAGAGCTCTTGCATCGGCTTCGGATCGCCGGCGCGCATCACCGCGATGTCGAGCAGCCCGAGCTCGGGCAGACCGCGCAGCGGAATGGTGTACGGCGTGTCGCGCGTGAGCTCCTGCGAGTACGAGAGGATCAGCTCTTTGCGGCCGCGCGCGGGGATCGGGAACACCCGCGCCGAGAACTCGTTCCCGGCGGCCTGCTCGAGCAACGCCGGATCCTGCTTGCGGTGGAGGAAGTCCTCGTAGGCCTGGCGCGCGGCCTTCTTCTCGACGACCTCACCCTCTTGCCACGCGTCGCCGAGCTTCATCGCGAAGCGCCCGACCGACGCGCCCGCGGGCAGCGTGATGCTGAAATTCCCCTCGATTGTCCGGTCTTCCGGGTTGTCGAAGGTCAGGTGCAGCTCGGTGAACGAGAGCGGCCCCTCGATCACCGCGCGGGCCGTGAGCGCCGTCATGTGCAGCCCCGATCCATCGGAGGCCGTGAGGCTCATCGGCGGCGCGGGCGCCTCTTTCTTCGCGGTCGCGGGGAGATCGGGGAACGCGAACGGCGCCGAGGATCCGGCGCCGTCGGGGGCAGAGGGCGCGGTGCCCGAGGAGGCGACCAGCGCCGGAGGAGCGTGGCAGCTCGCGGTCAGGGGCAGCGTGGCGAAGGTGGCAAGGAGCGCCGTGATGGCGCCGGATCGGCGGGAATTGAAGGAGATCATGCGCATAATGCCCTCGTCGGCGACGGCGGGCTGACACGCGACCCGCGAGAGAGTTCCTGGCCAGCGCGATCTGGGTCGAACGAGTGAATCGAGCTACCCTCGCGCGGGCGACGGGAACCAGGAGCGACGAGATGAATTCAACGAAGAAGCCCGCGAGCGCGCAAGGGCCTTTACGACCGGCCTCGATTGGGCTGCTCGTCCTCGCCGCCGCGTGCACGCCGTCCGCGCCGCGGCCGCTCCAGATCGAGATCTCCGCGCCGCCGGCGGCGAGCGCGCCGCCGTCGATCGCCGACGATCCGACGCTGGTCAGCGTCACCGCGGCGCGCCCGCCGCCGAAGCTGGCGATCGACGGCGATCTCGGCGAGTGGGGCTCGCTCTTGCCCGAGGGCGAGCCCGCCGCGCCGCCGGCGCCCGAGAAGCTTCCCGGCACCGCGCAGCAGGCGCCCGAGGTGCCTTTGCCGTCGGGTCCCAACCCTCGTAATGCCGCCTCCCACCTGGCCTTCGCGCTCACCCCCGATGCGGTGCTCATCGCCGCCGAGCTGAGCGAGGCGGCGCGCGACGGGATCTGGCTGGGCGTGGGATCGATGGCGCCCGCGGTGCTCCCCATCGGCGTCTGGTCGCGCGGCGGCTCCGTGGAACCGCTCGATTGCGATTACGAGCAGGTCTACATCAACGAGGGCAATTTCGAGAAGGGCGCGGCCAAACCGCCCGAGGTCGTCGCCGCCTGCCACGCCCTCATCGCGGCGCACGCCGCCCTCCTCGTCCGCCACAAAGCCCGGTTTTCGCGCCTGTTCAAGATCGATCGTCAGGGGCTACGCGAGGTCGGCGCCGACGGCGCGCTCACCGTGGTGGCGGGCGCAAAGGCGGTGTTCACGCCGGGGCAGAGGGGCGCTACCGTCGAGATCACAGCGCCCCTCACCGCGATGCCTCGCCTCGTCGAAGCCCCGCTCCAGACTCTCCACCTCGTGGCCCGCGCGGCCACGACGCCGACACCCGATCTCACCCCGGCACAATGGGTCTGGGTCCGGTTTCCCCAGCCGGTCTCGTTCGAGCCTCTGGGCGAGATCCGCGCCCGCGCCCTGCAATTTCTCGTCGACAACACCTATCATGCAGCAGGCCTGTCGTACCACCCCGCCGATCCGCTCCACGTCGAGACGCTCCGCTACAACGCCACGCCGAGCGTCGTCGAGCCGAGCGAGGAGACCCTCTACAGCAAGCTCGCGACGCTCGGCGACGTGGAGATTGGCCAGGTCTCGGCCTTCGGGCCGTGGCTGGCGGTGCTCAAGAATGGCAAGCTCGTCGGGAGCCACAAGGAGCCTCCCGACGACCTGCCCTTCGACGCGTTCCCGGCCCCCGAGCGCAAAGGCATCATCCCCCGCGACGGCGCGCTCCACGTGATCTCGTACTCGATGCCAGCCAACTCCGAGGGCGTCGGGCCCCGTCAGGCCTCCTGGTCTGCGTGGGTCGTCGCCCCCGACGGCACCGCCCACGAGGCCGTCGAGGACATCGACCTCCCGTGGCTGTGGGACGATCTCACCGAGTTCGCGAGCGCCGATTTCGAGACCTTCGGCCTGCGCGGATCCACGCACTGGCCAGGAGCGGGTCCGGGGCAAGACTCCCCCGACAAGCCCGTTGGCATCGAGGTGACCTACCGGTGGGATCCGGCCCGGAAGACGTACCTGGGCACGAAGAAGTCGATTCCAGTCCCGAAGAAACCCAGGCCCAGGCCAGCGAAGACGAAAAAGAAGAAGAAGTGATCGTCCAACGCTCGCTCTCCGCGCGCGAATGCGCTAAGCAGGGCGCCGATCGCGAGAGCACGTGCCCGTAGCTCAGCTGGATAGAGCGGCGGCCTTCTAAGCCGTTGGTCGGTGGTTCGAATCCACCCGGGCGCGCCAGGGTTTGTAGATCTGCAACCGGAGCGCCGGCTTGCCCGGTGGACACCTCGGCGAGGCCTGGACCGCCGGCTCCCCGCCGCCGGCGCGGCCCACGATCGCCCGGGCAAGCCCTGAAATGGGCAAATCAGGACCCCATCTTCGCGAGCTCCGCGAGGTCACCGCGGACGAGCCCCTGGAGCAGGGAGCGTGACAGCTCGTCGATCACCGCGCGAGACCGCCTGAGGAGCGACAGCTTCTGCTCGACGGAATCAAGCAGCTCGACGAGCTGTCGCTGCTGCTCGGGCGGGGGAACCACGATCGGCAACGACTCGAGAACAGGGATGCTCACACCCCCCTTGAGTCGATCGCCCTTGTGCCGATCGATGTGCGCCCAGTACGCGTCGGTCTGCATGTAGTGGTAGAGGTACTTCGACAGCAGCCGGTCGGACCTCGTTCGTACTCGAATGAGGTACGACGCGAACACGGCCTCTGGACAGGCGCCGAGGAAGAAGGTCTTGCCGGTGGTCGCGCCGATCCGGGCGACCACGAGATCGCCGGGCTTCAGCCGCTTGTCATTCAGCGTCTCCGCGTCGCAGGTGCAATACGGAACGCTGGCCCAATCGACGTGTCCATCCTGAATGTCGGTGATCCGGAGGAACCGCGGGCCGACCTCCTCGGAAGTGGCGCTCTCGGTGTAGCCGTACTGTGGACGCTCGATGTAATCGGAGAGAACGCCGGTCACCCATCCAGGTGGGAGCGCGGGCTCCGCGTCGGACGCGGATCGCGCTTCGCGATTGGCCGCGACCGGTCCCAGCGAGGTCATCATGCGCTCGGTCAGCGCGCGATCCGCGGCCGAGAGGTGCTCTATCTCGTTCAACAGGGTCGCGATGGAGGTGACCTCACCGCCGCTCTCGCCGGTGATCCATCGAGCCGGGCTCAGGTTGTAGTCCGCTTCGGCGGCCTCTTTGGCCGAGATCACGGCGATCTCGTGCGGGACGGGATCGCCCTTGGCGAACGCGGCGGCGAGCGTCCGGATCGCGTCCTCGGGAATGTAGCTCTTCGGCTTGCCCTTTCTCACGTGGCGACTGGCGTTGATCAGGATGATCTTGCCTCGTCGAGATGCCGTCTTGTGCTTGCTGAGGACGACGATGACCCCCGCAGCAGACGTGTTGTAGAACAGGTTGTCAGGCAAGAGGATCACCCCTTCCACGAGGTCGTGATCGATGAACCATTTGCGGATGTTCCGCTCCTTGTCGTCGTTCTTCGAGCCCGAGCCTCGGGACATGGCCGGAGCGTCGAGCACCACCGCCGCGCGCCCGCGGGGGCCGAGGCAGGCGACGGTGTGCTGGAGCCACGCCCAATCGCCCTTGCCCGTGGTGATCCCGCCGGCGGCGCGAAAACGATCGAAGGGATCATTGGCAAAGACCTCGGGGGCAAACGGCTGGCTCCACATCGGGTTGGCCACCACGATGTCGTGGGTCCGGATCGTGCCGTTGGACGCCCTGAATTTCGGGTTGATCATCGTGTCGCCACGGGCCAGCTCGATCTGCATATCGTGGATGATCCCGTTCATCCGGGCCACCGCGTAGCTCTCGGCCTGCAGCTCCTGGCCGGAGAGCTTTAATGGCACCTTGCTCGTCGGGGAAAGCTCACGCGCCACGAGCTGCAGCTTCACGAGGAGTCCCGCCGAGCCACAAGCGTAGTCGTGGCACTCCTCACCTGGCTTCGGGCGCATGATCCGGGCGATCAGGAAGCCGACCTCGGTTGGCGTGAAGAACTCGCCCGCGCTCTGCCCGGAGCCCTCCGCGAACTTGCGGAGCAGGTACTCGTAGGCCCGGCCGAGGAAGTCGGGTTGCACGTCGGCGAGACCCAGCCGGTAGCGCGGATCGGAGAAGGTCTCGACGACCCCTCGAAGCTTCGCCGGGTTGATGTCCCGCTCGCCGTTGCGCTCAGCAGCGAAGTCGACGACGTCAATCGCGCCGGCCAGCGAAGGGTTCTGCTTCACCACCGCTCGAACCGCCCTGGTGAGGCGCTCGCCGACGTCCCTGGGCTCGTCCTCTGCTGGCCACTCGAACGTCTCGCGACCGGCGAGCACGGCCCACCGAGCCTCGGGAGGAAGGTAGAACCGCAGCCGCGCGTGGTCGCCCTCGGCGATCTCCAGCGCGGTCTCTCGGTCGCCGTGCTCCTCCGCGAGCCGGTCGATCTCGTCGTCGAACACGTCCGACAAGCGCTTCAGAAAGAGCAGCGGGAGGAGGTAGTCCTTGAACCTGGCCGCGTCTTTCTCGCCCCGGATCGAGCAGGCGGCGTCCCACAGCATCTGCTCCATGGGCCTGGTGCTCTGGGCGGCCGCGGCGGACCTGGTACGACGACGCCGGGTGACGTCAGCAGCGGGCGCATCCGACGCGTCCAGGTCGGCGACCCCGGCCTCTCGGGCCAGCGCGGCGATGACCTCCCGAGCCGCCTTCCGAGGCCCGTTTGCGCCGCCTTCCCAGCGGTTGACCGTCGCGAAGGACACGCCGAGCCGCTCGGCCAGCTTCTCCTGGGTCAGGTCGAGCTGAGCTCGGATGGCGCGGAGGGTGGCCGCCGTGTCGGCTGTCGCTGTCATATTTACGATAGTGTCATATCACATGGATTGTCCTGGGAGGCCTTCAGCGGCCTTGCTCCGGCGACCACCGGCGTGCGACGCTGGACTATGCGACGAACCGGCTACTTCCGCGCCTTGCCCGCTCTGGCCGTCCTCGCGACCGCGTCGATCTCGGCCCGAGCCGAGGTCCCGCAAAGCCATGTCGTCGCGCCGAAGGAAGATCGCCAGAGCCCGCGCGAGCGCGAGCTCCAAGAGGCCGACGCCCGGCGGAAGGTCGATAAAGCCATTCCCGGCGGGCGCTGGGTCACCGCGCACCGGGAGGCGCGGCGGCAGCGGACCGTTGGAATCGTCTTCACCTCGATCGGCGGCTTCTTCACCCCGGTCGGCGCCCTCGTCCTGATCGACGGGAAGGGAAAGCCGGGCGGCGGCCTCACCGGGTGGGGAAGCGTGATTGGCGGCACGATCCTCGGGATTGGCGCGACGTCGCTCGTGATTGGCATTCCCATGCTCGTCACCGGGATATCGGAGAGCCAGGCGAGGCTCGTCCCCACGGTCCAGGTTGGCCCGCGGAGCGCCGGGCTCACCTGGTCCTTCTGATCGTCGACGCGCCCCCGCCTCACAAGCCTCGCTCGCGATCTCCGTCCGGCGACGACCGGAGCCTCAGCGGCTCCCGGAGGCGCTTCATTTCATGAAAACCTCGAGCCCGCCGGTGCGGTTCGGGCCCGCGTAGCCACCTGCCGCGAGGTAGCGGAGCCCGCGAATACCCGGCAAGAAGAAGTAGCCTCCCCCGCGAACCTGAACGAAATGAGGAAGATCCACGAACCGGCAGCGCACCGGCTCGCGCTGGACGCTGAAGTCCCGCCCTGTCGCGGCTCCCGCGCTCACCTTGTGAGGGTGAACTCCCACCAGGGGATCGGTGTCGGAGTACAGATCCCCGAACTTGGGGCTGTTGATCCAGGTCTGCTGCACGAACTCGAACTGACGATTGATGTTGGCGTTGATCACGATGAACTGAAAGCCACGCTCCTGCGTGTCGTCGATCGCGCCATGTACATCGGCGACGCGCGGCCCGTAGATGCGGCCACGCCGGAGGACGCGATGGCGGCGCGCTTCCATCTTCGACTCCTTCCGATCCGGGGGCAGGGCGTCGCGCGGGTTGGCGCGGCGGACGTGCGCGCCGATCGGGCAGCTCATCCCCTTCGGATCCTTCTCTTGATAGGTGAAGTCGTTCCGCTGATCGTTATTGTCGCTCCTGGGCGAGACCACCAGAGAGGCGCCGCTCGGCCAGCGGCCCACGATCCGAGCGGCCATGTGGATCGCCTCTTTGCTGTCCGCCGAGCCGTCGGGCTTCTTCGAGCTCTCGTAGGCGAAGCGCCAGAAGGCGGCCACGTCTTGCTGGAGCTTGCGAAAGACGAGGAAGCTCCCGTTCTTGCCCAGATCGCGCCGCCCCGAGTCGACCGGATCGAGGAAGAGATTGCCGTCGGCATCGAACCCGGCGGGCACGGAGGGCGAGGTGGGCAGCGCGGCGTACTCGTTGGGATAGCCGAGAATGAACTCCCCCGCCCTGATCGGCGCCTCACCGTCATTGCTCTTCCGACCACTACCCTCGATGACCGGCTGGGAGACCCCGTCGTGGAAGCCAAAGTGCTCCTTGCCGTCCGCCGGGCGATAGCCCTCCTGAACGACGAGCTCCTTCACCGGAGTGGAGGCCATCGCCGCGAGCTGCTTCTGGCAAACCTCTTCGAGCCTCGCCTGCGTATCGGCGTTGAGGATCAGGATCGCATGGATCGCCGGCTTCAGCTTGCTGCCAAACTCCCAGTGCTGCGGATCGTTCCGGTCCCGGTCGCCGAGGATGGGCTGGCGATGCGGGTCGACCATCCCTTGCTGGAACGAACGGGGAAAGGTCACCATCTCGGCCTCGCAGAAGCCGAGCGCCTCGAGCCCGGGGGCCGTGAAGGCGAGGTGGAGCGAGCTCGTCAGGTCCGCCGGGCGCTGAGCCGCGGTGGTCACCTGCGCGGTGATCCCGGCGATCCACCGGCGCACCTCCCTGGCCTCGGACGTGTCCTCCCCGTCGCGCGTGGTGGACAAGAGGAACTGCAGGAAGACATAGCGCGTGACCGGAAGGTGCTTGTACCCATACAGAATGATGCCCTGAATGTCCTCGAAATCGAGCTTCGCGTGGGTGTCCATGAATCGTCCTCAGAGCTTCGCGAGCCAGTCGGTGAGCGCGTCGCCGGTGAGGCTGCCGCTCACCTGCTGCCGGATCTGGTCGTTCTGGAGAACGTTCTCCACGGTGACCGAGGGGTAGGCCTGATACCAGACCTGCGTCGGGATCTGATGGGCTCGGGTCCACTGCTTGAACTGCTCCTCGTGCGTGGCGCCCTCGAAGAGCAGGAGCTTCGCCTCCGGGAAGCCGACGGTGTTGCTCCAGACGCCGGTGAGCCCGGTGGCGGCTTTGTCGATGAAGTCGCCGAGGTAGTTCTCCCAGCTCCCGTCGTAGTTGCTGAAGAACAGGAGCCGCTTCCCCCCATCGATGATGATCCAGCGCGCGAAATGGATGGAGGGGATCCCGCCGAGCTGGCCCTTGTTGAGGACGTAGTAAGCGAGCTGGTTGATGCTGAAGAGGACCAACCGGAGCGCCTGGAGCCGGAGCCAGCCCGGCTTGATGGGCACGAGATGCGTGAGCTGGTTCTGGACGGTCTGGTCCTCAAGGGTGGCGAGCTTGCTGATGGGGAAGTACCTCTCCAGCGGATCGCTCCGATCCTTCACCTCTTTGTAGCGGAGAAATGGGAGCGCCGCGAGGACGAGTGGGAGGAGCGGCACGCCGAGGAAGAGCCACTTGATCATCCCCAGCTCCGAGGGCAAATCGCGGTCGAGGGGGCCGGTGAAGAGATCAGGGATATCTTTGAGGTGCTCCTGGATCCCGGCGCGGAGCGCCGCGGGCTCGGGCGGCCAGCCCGGCTTCTTCTGCTCCTGCAAGAGATAGCCCTCGATGGCGTCCCGCACCCGGATGTCGTTCTGGATCCAGCGCTGGGAGAGGCCTCCATGGCTGCTGTAGAAGGCCGCGTTCCCGATGGATCGCGCCTCGAGATACGCCTTGAGATCCTGGGGGTCCGTCCAGTCCGCGCACAGACTGTAGAGGCTCTTCAAGGCCGGCTCGCCGGCCGCGATCAGCTCGTCGAGGTGGGCGTCGAGGGCGCCATCGTAGTTACTCTCGAAAGCCAGGCTCGCCGGGCAGGCGTGCGAAGGATCGCCCGGGATCACCACGAAGCGGCAGAAATGTGTGGTGGTGAGGGTGTTGAAGCGGATGTCGGCCGTGCCGGGAGTCGGCGCTGGGAGCTTCATGTTCGCGCCGATCTCGCAGAGCAGCCGGCGCACCTCGTCCGTCGTGCCCTCCCGGAGCTGCGCCATCAGCGTCAGGCCGAATTGCTTCTGCGCGGGGGGCGCCTCGGGCGCTCTTGCGCCGCCGTGCGCGCGCGGAGCTTGCTCGGGTTTTCCCTCGAAGGAGACGGGTGGTTTGGACATGTTTCCCACGATCGGTTTGCAAAGCGCCCTTCACGCTCGCGCCCCTGCCCCGCTTACCAAGTATCACGCCGCCACGTCAATGTCGCGATCGCCGGGACGGCGGCCCACTCAACCCTTGATTTCCTGCTCATCCATCCCTCCTCAACGTCCCCGGAGGTGCGGCACGTGCCCGGCCCGTGCCGGCAGGAGTGGTCCGCGCTCTCGGCGCTCCAGGGTGATCGCACAGGCAATCGCCGGGACGCGGAACGAGAAGCCCGAGGTGATTGATCAGATCGCTCCGAACTCGCGCAGGAATTTCAGGTAGATCGTCTCTTCGAGCCTCGGGTGCATGAGGATGTACGCGTTCTTGAGCCAGATGACCAGGGGGTCCTCACCGTCGGGCCAGGGTCGAGTCAGTTCGTTGAGCATGGTCAGATCTTGCAGCAACGTAGGGAGACCGAGACCTCCGCGCCCCTCGCAGCTCTCGAGCCGGCGTATGCCGCTGAACAGTTCATTCGGCTTGATCTTCGCTTCGACCAGCGGGACGATCAGCTCGTGAATCTCGTTCACAGTGAGGCGCCGAGCAACGAACGACACTGGCCCGACGGTGTGGTCCAGGAGGCAAATCTCGCGGAGGAATGTGCTCGCCTCCTGGGTGGTGTACCGGAACATGCCCTGAAGTGCGGCGACCAAGCCAGCCAGCCCGTAGACCTCGCAGCGCAGCGTGGCGAGTTGATCGCATGCCATGTTCCGCGCTTCTTCGGCATGGTCCTCCAGCGGCGGTGAGCCTCCGCGCAGGAAGGCGTTGTAAAGCACCTTCGCCAGCGCGTAGGCGTCGGCCCATTCCCCGGTGAGCGGCCGCGAGGGACCGACCGCGCGGAAGCTGGGCGGCGGATTCGAATCGCCGCGCGAGCCCGGTCGGGGATGGTCCTCGTAGGCCATGTCGAAGTCCGAGAGCTCGAAGCAGTGCTTGCGCCCGTCTTCGTGGACCAGGATGTTCGACGGCTTGATGTTCCCGTGACGGATGTTCTTGCGGTGCGCCGCGGAGAGGCCGAAGCCGAGATCCGCGGCCGCCTCGACGGCGTGCCTGTAGTGCGCTTCTTCCGTCTTTGCGACAAGCTTCGCCGGATAGTCGTCCAGATGGCGCTCGCGGAGCGGCATGACATACCCCGGAACAGGCGTCGTGATGACGTTGAGAATCGGCACGACGCCCCTCGTCTTGCCCTCGCCCGCCACGGTCCGGTGATTGCGCTCCGCGGCGAGAAATTGCCGTCGCTTCTTCCCCTTGGGATCGAGCGTGTGCCGGAAGATCTTGACCGCGAAGCGCTCGACCCCATCGTCGGCGTCAGGCGTCGAGTAGACCCGGCCATAGCCACCTTCTCCAAGGCACTCGTGCAGGCGGTACCCATGGATGTTCGCGCCTTTGCCTGGCACCTTGACCCGGTAGAAGCTCTGCCAGTGCGCGAGGATCGCCCCGGTGATCGCCCGCACGGGCTCGATCAACCCCTTGTAGTCGGGGCCATCCATCTCGCTCTGGAGCAGGGAAATAGCGTCGGTCTTCGCGTTGTCTTCGGCCATGGCCGGCTTGCAAGGAGAGTGAAATTCGCCCGCCAGGACCGAGAGCTTCACGCAGATTTTCTCTGCCTGATCGAGGGGGCTCGACCCGCTCGCTCCGCCCCTCACGCTCGCTGTTCCCGGCCCTTCGGGCGCATCCGCTTGCAGAAGTCCGGCGAGCTTGTCGGAGTCCTCGACCTCCCAGAACCGCGCGAGAACATGGTAGATCGTGATCAAGCGCTCTGCGATTTGCTTCTCGGTGGACGGCGCGATCTCGGGGCTCGGAGAGCGGCGGTTATCCTGATTGACCAGCTTTTCCAGCGTGCTCCTGTTGTAGCCGTTGAGGAATTTCGTCCGAGCCGCGTTGTCGCGGAGGCACGGCACGACATAGAACGTGGAGATGAGCCCGCGCACATTCGCTCCGACCTTGCCCGTGAGCTTCGTCGCGATGGCCTCGAGCGCGGCGACCGGCACGCCGCCCCGGGTGATGAAATCGCAGAGCTCCAGGGCGCTCTCCGGAAAGAGCAGGAAGATCGGGTGGAACGCCAGGAGATAGTGCCAGGTCGTCGCGTGGGGCGTGCCAGGAGAGTAATCGGTGTAGCGCTCGAGGTTCTCGGTCAACAGGCTCACGAGCCAGAAGATCTCGCGCACGTCCCCCCGGAAGAGCTGATCCTTCAACCGCTCCGCGGCTCCGGGCTCGATCTCGAGCTCTTTGTGAAGGACACCGATGTTGCGCAGGGTGATCTGCATCGCTCGCAGGACCTCGACGCGCACCAGGTGATCGTCGTCACGTACGCAGCTGTTGATCGCCGCCACCAGCGCGTTGCGGAGAGGGCGCTTCTCTCCGCGCTCGAGGGCGAGGTGGCGAAAGACCTGCACGCGGAACAGCTCTTTGAAGGCGGTGCTGCGGATCTTCCCGGCCGACCGCGTGCGGCTCCGCGCAGCGTCGAGGATCTGGGCGGTCATGGCCTCCGCCACGGCGACGACGGCGTCGTGCTCCGGCTCGAGCGACCTGGAGATCGCCGGTGCGGATATGGCGTTCTTCGTCTCGTCGCGGATGCTCTCGAGGCGTCGATCGAGGAACGCCCCCCCGAGCGACTTCAAGATGATCTTGATCTGCTGTCGACCCTCGCGGCTCTCCTGGCGCAAGCGCGCGAGCCGATCCCGGAAGTTTTCGCTGATCGTCTTGCCATCACGGCTCCAGAAGCGCCGGATCGCGTCGCTGGACGTCGCGGCGCTCGCGGTGTCGCCGATGAGCTGGTGATGGAGCAGATAGCGTCGGAGCGCGCCGTTCTCGAGCTGCATGAGCCCCAGGATCTCGTGCTCGCGCTCGTCGGGATCGGCGCCGTCGGGGCGCTTGGCGTGCCTCGGGAAGAAGCGCTCGTCGTACCGGATCCTCTTCTTGCGGATCGCCTCGAACGCCCGCCACATGTTGACGGGGAGGCCGCCGTTCGAGCCGCTGATCGCGTGATCGCTCGAGTCGCGCGTGAAGCAGAAGCTGCCTTTGAAGATCCTGCCGCCCGGCCCCGCGGCGACGAAGTCGGTCGTGCCTTGGAGGACGGTGAAGCTCCTCAGCGCGGAGGGCAGGTTGACCTGGTCGAGGCGGTCACCCCGGAACGAGTAGTTGTTGAGCTCGGAGATCTCCGGGGCCTTGCTCGCCGCCAATCGGGTCTCGTGGAAGCAGATTCGCCCCTTCTCGGTCGCCGTCACCAGGACGCGCCGCTCCCCGGCGCCGCCGTCGTACAGGGGGGTGCTCCACCGCTGAAGGGCGATCACCGGGCTATCGTAGGTCTCCCGCCAGATCGGCTCGACGTCGCCCGGCGCGTCGGGGATGGATCCCGCAAACGTCTCTCTCGTCGAGGTCCCGATGCAGCAGCCGCGCGTGCTCGCGCCGTGCCTCGCCCCGATGCTCTCGTCGGAGAGCTCGATCGCCATGACGGGACCGGGGAACGAGGCTGTTCGCGTGTCCGAAACGTTGCCGAGGAGATCGAACCACACGAACGAGACCTGGCCGTTGTCGGACCCGATCGCGGCCAGGAAGCTCAGCTTCCTTCTGTCGATGCTAGCGGCGGTGATCGCTCGCGAAGGAACCTTGCCAGAGGCGAGCGTAGAGGGCTGCGCGCGAGGCTGCTTCGACGTCTTGGCGCGGTCCACGAGGCGCAACGACCAGCCGTCGCCGCGACTGCTGAATGGGTAGCTCTGCGTCGTGAAGATCCCGAAATGAGACGCCGCGTCGTCGAGACCGGCGAGGACGAGGCCCGGCGCGGTCGGTACCACGCACAGGCTGTGAACCGTGATCGGGTGGCGCCCCGAAGATGCCGGGTCGAGCTCGACGTCGCACGTGCGCACGATCACCTGCTCGCTGGCCGAAGAGGTCTTCTCGACGTGCTCGATCTCGAAGACGCCCAGCGCGAGCTCCCGCCCCGGAATCGCGAACGTGGAAGTCCAGCTCACGATGAGGTGGAGCGGGTTGTCGCTCCCGGCGAGGACGCAGGCGAGGAGGTGCTCGCCGTCGTCAGGGATCTTCACATGCGAGGACTCGACGCCGTCCGAGACGACGCGCAGCGGCCGCCCGCTCGCCGAGAAGAACCAGAGTCCGCCTGCTCGCGTCGCCGCGATCACCAGCTTTTCCGTGGTGTGAAGACTGTGAATCTCGACGTCGCCCTCGATCACCGCCTGCCACTCGAGATCGTTGCGGCGCTCGAAGAGGAGCGCTTGATAGACGAGCGCGTCGACGTACTTGTGAGTCTCGTAGTTTCGCTTGACGAGCGATCGGAGCCCGAGCTTCTTCTCCGAGAAGGTAGCGCCGCGGAGCACGTATTTCCGGACGAAGCGCGTCCATCCGACGATCCGGATGTCGTCCTTGAACGCGGGCGCGCTCGCCAGATCGTTGAGCACTTTCAGGTGCTGCTCGGCAACCCTGCTCCAGCTCGGCTGGCGGTCCGGCAACGCCCGGAGCAAGGCCAGGCTGATCTCGAGCAGCTTGTCCACATAGCCCTCGTAGAGCCGGGCCAGGCTCTCGTCGCGATCGGCGGCGACGAGCGCCCCGAGGCCGGCTGCGACGAGCATCCCGAGATCGAGGGCGACGAGCCGGAGCACGGCGGGAGACGCCACGTTCAGGAACCCGGGGAGGTGCTCGAGCATCCACGCGCGGAGCTCCGGACCCAGCTCCTCGCCCCAGTGCCGGACGGAGAGGATGAGAAAATACCAGAGCGCGTCGCGATCGGAGGCCGACATCGCGGGCTCGAGCAGCGCCTCGGCGATTCGCCGGTTGTCCTTTGCCTCGAGCCTGTCCCACAGCGCTCGCCGGTGCCTCTCGCTCCACTTCGTCGCGTTATCGATGCTGTCGACGTGAAACAGCCGGAGCGAGTGATCGCTGAGGGTCGCGAGGATGTAGCAGCGGGAGAGATCGTCGCCCGTCGGCGTCAGCACCTCCACGGCGAGGATGGATGCGCCAAGCTCGACCGAGCGCCCGCGCGAGGTCGGGGGCGCGGGCTGGAGCTTCGCCAGATCGCAGATGCGATCGTAGCGGATGACCCGGAGCTTTCCGCTGGCGAGGCCGAGGACCACGTATTCTCGGGAGATCAGGTTTCGATCGTCGTCCCGACACTGGATGGTAATGCGGTCGATGCAAAGCACCGGAGAGAGCGTGATGGGCAGTGGCACGACGTGCTGGTGGCGCTTGCCGTTGGCCGCCTTCATACGCTCTTTCTCACCCCAGTAGACGAGTCCTTCGGTCGTCCCGAGCAGGAACCCGTGGTGGAACGGCGCCGCCGCGGTGGGCAGAAAAGGCATCTTCTCTGTCGTGATCCCCTCGGTGGGATCTACCGTGGAGATCCGGACCAGCTCGCCGCCCCGCGAGATGCAGGTAATCTCGTTGCTCTCCGGGATCTCGAGGATCCACTGGATCCAGCCGGCCTTGGCCGAGAGCCGCCGGAAACGGCGCCCCGCCGGCCCGGGCGCCGAACCAGGCTGCCTGTCAAGGAGGAAGAGTGACCCGCCCCGGGTGGCGAGGAGGATCGGTGACGCGCCGCTCTGCTCCTTGCGCAGCCGCGCCATCGCGGAGATCCCGACGGTGGTGCGGTCCTCTTTTCGGTGAGAGCCGGACCATGCGCCTCGATTGCGGGGGAGCGAGCTCATCCGCGCCTGGCTCAGTGCGTCTTCGTCGCCGAGCGCCATCCACTGCGACGCGAGGCACATCTTCTTCTCGGTCTCGACCAGCTTGCCTCCGTCCTCGCGGAGGATGTGGATGAAGCCGCTGTCGGTGCCGACGACCAGGGTGTGCTCGGGACCAAACACGTTGGCGCCGTGGAGGTGAAGCAGCGTCCGGACCCCGCGATCCAGCTCGATCTTCAGGACCCGCGGGCCGTCGTTGCGTAGGTCGATGCAGAGGACCTCGCCCGCCTTGGTACCAATCCAGATCGCGCCGCAAAGATCGCACGATTCGCTCCAGCGAGCCTCATAGGAGGTGCTGCCAATCCCCAGCTCGTCGAGCGGTACGGGGTCGAAGGACTGGTCGTGGAGCAGATGGCCGATCGCGGTGAGCGCCTTCGTCGGATCGCTTTGGCTGAAGATCGCCTGGTACTTTCCCTGGATCGGCACGAACCCCCCTTTTTGCGTAGCGGCATTCATGCACCAATCTGGATATTGACGTCAAGCGATCTGCCCGGGGCGGCTCGTCTCCCCGGAGCAGCGAGCCGCCCGCGAACAGCTCCGATTCATCGGCAATTTAGCGAATTTCTTTCGTCCACGAGGGATATTACGACTGATTTCACCGGGCGGCGGTGCCGCCTGCGGGAGGCAGAAGGTAATTCATTCTCGAATGCCACCGTCAATGGGTTGTCGGTGGAGGCCCGAGGCCTTCTTCTTCAGCTCCGCATACGCGCCACCCCGCCACCGCCGTCTCCACCGGCAAGCCGGCGGGCCCCAGCCCTTCTCCGTCAAGGTGCCAAACGTACCTCGCAGACCGTATTTGCCGCGCAATCGCTCCTCCCGCGCGCAGCCGCGCCGCCGGCAGCTCGACAGATCAATGAGCGCCCCGAGCGCGGCGACAAGCTCGCTCGGACTCTCACGCTCAGTGCGCGTCGCCCCAGCTCGCGCCGACTCCGATGCTCACCACCAGGGGCACGTCGAGCGGATAGGGCTTCTCCATCACGCTCCGCACCAGGGCCTCGGTGGCGGCGACCTCGGCCTCGGGGGCCTCGAACACCAGCTCGTCGTGGACCTGCAAGAGCAGGCGCGCGCCGGGCGCGACGGCGCCGAGGCCGCGATCGATCTGGAGCATCGCCAGCTTGCAGAGATCGGCCGCCGAGCCCTGGATCGGCGTGTTGGCCGCGATGCGCTCGCCGGCCGCGCGATCGGTGTCGTTGCGCATCGAGAGCTCGGGGATGTAGCGGCGACGCCCGAGGATCGTGGTCACGTAGCCGGTCTCGTGGGCCGCGGCGATGGTCCGATCGAGCCAGCGCCGCACCTCGCTGTAGTACTCGAAGTATTTCTCGATGTAGGTCTGCGCGTCCTTGCGCGCGATGCCGAGGATCTGCGCGAGCGCCGTCGCGCCCTGCCCGTAGATCGTCGCGAAGTTCACGGTCTTGCCCACGTTGCGCTGCTCCTTGCTCACGGCCTCGGGCTCGACGTGGAAGAGCAGGCCCGCGGTGCGGCGGTGGAGATCGAGGTCGTCGCGAAAGGCCTCGGTGAGGCGCGGATCCTTGCTGAAATGCGCGAGCACGCGCAGCTCGATCTGGCTCCAGTCGGCCGAGAGCAGGCGCGTCCCCGCGGGCGCCACGAAGGCCTGACGGATGCGCCGACCCTCGGGCGTTCGCACCGGCGTCCGCTGCAGATCCGGATCGGTGGAGATCAGGCGACCCGAGACGCCGGTGGTCTGCTGGAAGGTCGCGTGGATGCGCCCGGTCGACTCGGCGACGGCGCCCGAGAGCACGTCGGTGTAGGTGTTGATCAGCTTGGCGAGCTCGCGCTGATCGAGGATCTTCTGCGCGATCTCGTGCTTCGGCGCGAGGCGCTCCAGCACCTCGGCGTCGGTCGAGTAGCCGGTCTTGGTCTTCTTGATCACCGGCAGCTTCAGCTCTTCGAAGAGCACGTCGGCGAGCTGCTTGGTCGACCCGATGTTGAACTCGTGGCCGGCGAGCGCGTAGATCGTCTTCTCGATCTCGGCCTTCCGCGCGCGGAACTCCTCGCCCATCTTCACGAGATCGTCGCGGTCGACGCGGATGCCGGCGATCTCCATCCGCGCCAGCACGTACGAGAGCGGCAGCTCGAGGCTCTCGTAGTGCGCGGTCTGGCCCGCGTCGTTCATCCGCTGCTTCAGCACCGGACCCAGCGCGAGCACCACGTCGGCGATCTGGGCCGCGTAGGCCGCAGCGGCCGCGACGTCGACCGCGCCGGGCGAGCGCAGCGCTTGCCCGCTCCCGAGCAGGGATTTCGCCGAGGGGATCGCCCGCTGCACGTACTCCTTCGCCACCTGATCGAGCTCGTGCGGGATGCACTTCGCGGGATCGACGAGGAACGAGGCGAGCATCGTGTCGAGGATCGGGCCGCCGAGCGAGAGGCCGTGGCGCGAGCAGAGGATCCCGAGCTCCTTCACGTTGTGAACGATCTTCGGGCGCGACTCGTCGCCGAGCAGCTCGCGCACGAGGTCAACCGCGGGATCGCCGAGCGGCGCGCCCACGCCGCGGAACGCGAGGTAGATCGGCGAGCGCCCCTCGGTCGCGATCGCCAGGCCGACGAGGCTCGCGTGGTGGATGTGCGCCGGCGGCTCGAACAGCGGCACAATCGCGACAGGCTGGCCTGCCACCAACGTGTCGAGCGCGGCGCGCGCGGCCTCGGGTGTCGCGGGGATGTCGACGACGATGTCGGGCGCGTCGCCGACCTTGGCGTCGCCGCCTCCGCCGGTGAGCAGCGAGTAGAATTCGAGCTCGCGGTAGAGCGCGTCGAGCTCCTGCGGATCGGGCAGCGTGAGGCGGAGCGCGTCGAGCGCGAGATCGATGTCGGCGTTGACGTCGACGGTGGCGAGCTCGCGGTAGAGCTTCACGTTCTCGCGGTTCTCCTCGAGCGCCGCCTTCTGCTTGCCCTTCAATTCACCGATGTTCGCGATCACGCCGTCGAGCGATCCGTACTTCTCGAGCAGGCTCGCCGCGCCCTTCTGGCCGATGCCGGGCACGCCGGGGATGTTGTCGACGTCGTCGCCCATCAGCGCGAGCAGATCCGGGATGAGCGCGGGAGCGACGCCCCACTTCTTGCGCACCAGCTCGGCGTCGTAGGTGACGTCGCGCATGGTGTCCTGCATGCGGATCCGGTCGCTGACCATCTGCGCGAGATCCTTGTCGCCGGCGACGATCACCACCTCGAGGCCGGCCTCGACGCCGCGGCGCGCGAGCGTGGCGAGGAGATCGTCGCCCTCGTAGCCCTGCTTGCGGAGGATCGGGAAATGGTTCGCCGTCACCACGCGATCGATGTGCGGGAGCTGGGCCGCGAGCTCGCTCGGCATCGGCGGGCGCTGCGATTTGTACGCCGGGAACCGCTGCTCGCGGAGCGTGGGCCCGGGCGAGTCGAAGATCACCGCGCCGAGGTCGGGCATGCGGCCCGCGAAGAGCTTGCGGAACATCGTCGCGAACCCGAAGATCGCGTTCGTCGGCAGCCCGCTCTTCGTCGTCAGGTTCGCCGGGATCGCGAAGAACGCCCGGTAAACGAGCCACGATCCATCGACCAGCACCAGCCTCTCCGCCTTCGCCATGGGCGGCATGATAGGCGCGGTCGCGCGCGCGGGGATCAGCGATCGGACGTCGCGGCCTCGATCCAGGCGCGGAGCGCGGCGGGATCGTCGGGGAGATCGTCGGGCCAGATCCGGAGCGTTCCATCGGCGCTGGAGGAGACGATCTGGCGGCCGTCGGCGGAGAAGGCGACGGAGGACACCGGGCCGGTGTGGCCGCGGAGGATCCGGCTCTCGCCGCTCGCGAGATCCCAGAGGCGCACCGTGCCGTCGACGCTCGCCGAGACCAGCCGGCGCTCGTCGGGCGAGAGGGCGATCTGCTGCGCGACGTCGAGGTGACCGCGCAGCGGCGGGCGGGGAGCGAGCGGCTGCGTGTCCCAGGTCCGGACGCTCGCCTCGTAGATGTCGCAGGTGAAGAGGCGCTTGCCGTCGCTGGAGAAGACGATCTGCCGGATGCCCGCGCCGCCCGCGTCCACGCGCTGGCTCTCGCCGGTCGCGAGGTCCCAGAGCCGCAGGGTGTGATCGATGCCGCCGGAGGCGACCCTCTTTCCATCGGGCGAGAGCTCCGCGCTGAGCACCGCGGCGTCGTGACCGCGGAGGATCTGGCTCGCGCCGGCGGCGACGTCCCAGATCCGGATCGTGTGGTCGGCGCTCGCCGAGACGAGCCGCGCGCCGTCGCGCGAGAACGCCACGCTGGTGACCACGCCCTCGTGACCGCGCAGCTCCCGCGGCGCGCCGGAGTCGACGTCGATCAGCTGCACGACGCCGTTCGCGCCGGACGCGGCGACGAGGCGACCGTTCGGCGAAAAGGCCAGCGCGCGCGCCGACGATCGGCCGGGGAGGATCCAGATCGCGTGACCGGTCAGGTCCCAGATCCGCGTCGTTCCGTCGTCGCCGGCGGAGGCGATGAGCGAGCCGTCGGGAGAGAACCGCGCGTCGAGGACCGGCCCCTGATGGCCTTCGAGCAGCGTGAGCGCGCCCGAGGCGAGGGTCCAGAGGCGCACGGTTCCATCCTCGCCGGCCGCGAGCGCGCGCTGCTGATCGGGCGAGAGGTCGAGCGCGGCGAGCTTCGTGAGGCCGTCGCCGAGCACCCGGCTCGGCGGCGTGGCGATCGGGAACAGGCGCACCCGACCGTCGCCGCTGCCCGCGGCGAGCACCTTGCTGTCGCGGGAGAACGCGACCGTGGTGACCTCGTTCTCGAACCCGCGGAAGACCCGGCTGACCCTGCTCGCGAGATCGACGACGCGCGCGGTGTGATCGAAGCTCGCCACGGCGAGGAGCTTGCTGTCGGGCGAGAACGCGATCCACGAGGTCGGCCCCTCGGGGCCGTCGAAGCGGTGCATCGCGCCGGTCGCGAGCTCCCACACGCGCACGAACGATCCATCGCCCGCTGCGGCGAGCGTCGTCCCGTCGGGCGAGAAGCGCAGCTTGCCGAACGCCGAGAGCGAGGCGACGCGATCGCCGAGGCGCTCGGCGAGGATCCGGCTCGCGCCCGTCGCGGCGTCCCAGAGCCGCACCATGCCGTCTACATCGCGCGTAGCGACGGTCTTGCTATCGGGCGAGACAGCGACCCCCATGATCATCACCGGGTGCCCCGCGAAGCTCCGGACCGCGCCGGTCTTCACGTCCCAGAGCCGCAGCAACCCGTCGCGCCCGCTGGCGGCGACAGAGCGGCCGTCGGGCGCGACGGCGATCGATCGGACCACGCCGGGCCCACCGAGCACGCCCCGCGCCGCGCCGGTCGCCACGTCCCAGAGCCGCGCGGTGCCGTCGTCGGAGCCGGAGACCAGCACGTCGGGGCCCGCGAACGCGATCTCCGAGATCGGCCCGACGTGCCCGGTGAGCACGCGGCTCTGCCCGCTCTTCACGTCCCAGATCCGCAGCGTTCGATCCTTGCTCGCGCTGACGACGTGCGATCCATCGGGCGAGAACGCCGCGGCCCACACCTCGTCGGTGTGGCCGGCGAAGAGCCGGCCCGACGTCGGCGACGCCGGATCCCAGAGCTGCACCGAGTGATCGTCGGACACCGTCACCAGGAGCTTGCCGTCCGGCGAGAACGACAGATCGTTGACCGCGCCCGGCTGCGCGCGCAGCACCGTGGCGATGCCGCCGGCGCGCGCGTCGGCCGCGATCAGCCGCGCGACGGGCCAGCGCTGGAAGCCCGGCGAGAGGGTCTTGAGCCAGCCGATCGCCTGGTTGGGATCGCGCTCCACCGCCGCGCGCGCCTGCACCAGCGTGAGGTCGTCGGCGCGCTCCATCGCGCGGTGCTCGGCCTCCTCGGCGCTCGCCTGCTTCTCCCGCGCGCGGGTGCTCTCGGCCATGATCCGCCGCACCGAGACCGCGCCGAGGAGCGTCAGCACCACGATCGCCGCGACCGCGACCGAGAGCGCGGCGCGGTAGCGACGGCCGAAGCGTCGCAGCAGCTCGCCGCGCGAGTAGCTGTGGGCGCCGACGATCTGACCGGTCTGAAAGCGCCGCAGATCCTCGGCCAGCTCGCGCGCGGAGGGGTAGCGAGCGGCCCGATCGCGGGCCATCGCCTTGGTGACGATCGTGACGAGATCCTCGGGAATTCCCGGCTGGCGCGCGCCGAGGGGCGCCGGCGGACCGGCGTGCACCGACCGCAAGATCTGCCCCGCCGTCTCGCCGTCATAAGGGCAGGTGCCCGCGAGCAGGTGGTAGAGGATCGCCCCGAGCGCGTAGACGTCGGCGCGCTCGTCCACGTCCGATCCCCGCGCCTGCTCGGGCGGCATGTACGCCGGCGTGCCCATCACCGTGCCGTGCAGCGTCAGCTTCTCGGCCGGCGGCGTGGTGCCCGGGCCCGAGCGCCGCGACGCCTTCGCCGGCTCGCTCGCCGCCGCGGGCGCGTCCACCGTCACCTCGGCGGGGGCGTCGCCTTCGGTCTCGGGCAACGCGAGATCTTTCGCGAGCCCCCAGTCGATGACCACGGTCTCCCCGAACGCGCCCACCAGCACGTTGGCGGGCTTGAGATCGCGGTGGATGATCCGCTCGCTGTGCGCGTAGGCGATGGCCTCGGTGGCCGCGAGCACGTGCGGCAAGAGCGCGAGCCGCTGCGGGAGCGATCGCGTCTCGGCGATCACGTCCTCGAGCGATCGGCCGGTCACGAGCTTCATCGCGTAGAACGGCGCGCCGCTCGGCCACCGCCCCGCCTCGTACAGCGGCACGATCGACGGATGCTGGAGCCGCGCGGTGAGCAGCGCCTCGCGCACGAAGCGCTCCTCGGCCACCTCACCCGAGGATCCCAGCAGCTCTTTGATCGCCACGGGCCGGCAGAGCCGCGTGTCGCTCGCGCGGAGCACGCGGCCGATGCCGCCGCGACCGACCTCGCCCGTGACCTCGTAGCGGGCGCGATCGACGACCTCGAGCTGCGCGGTGCCGCCGCCGACCACCGCCGTCGCGGCGTCGGCCGCGAGCAGCGTGAGCCCGCCCGCGACGCTGTCCACGCGCGGCGGCGCGATCGCTCGGACCTTCGGCGCCGCGGGCGGCGCGTCGAGCGTGTCGGGGAGATCCTCGTGGGCCGCGTCGCTCATTTTTTTCCCGCGATCTCGAGACTATGCGGTCCGATCGATCTCGATCGCTACGAGAAGCGCACCTGACCCTGCTTTCGGCCCACGTGCGACAGCACCAGGTGCCAGAGCTGCGACTCGCGCGCGGCCACGGCGCCCGCCGCCGCGAGCAGGTAAAAGCGCCACATCCGCCAGAAGCGACGATCGTACTTGCGCTGATCCAGGGTGGGATACCCGGCCTCGAAGTTCTTCCACCAGGCCAGCAGCGTCGGCCGGTAATCGGGCCCGATGTTCTGGATGTCCTCCAGCACGAAGAGGTTCTCCATCGCCTTTCCGAGCTGCGCCAGCGAGGGCGAGGCGGCGTTGGGGAAGATGTGCTTCTCGAAGAACGGGATCCCGTGGGTCTGGTGCTCGTTCGATCCGATGGTGTGGAGCACCGCCGTCCCCTCCTTCTTCAGGCACCGATGGACCACCTCCATGAACGGGCGATGATTCCGCCACCCCACGTGCTCGAGCATGCCAATCGACACCACGGCGTCGAAGCTCCCGTACACGTTGCGATAGTCCTGGAGCCGGAGGTCCACGGGCAGGCCCTTCTGCTTCGCCCTGGCGCTCCCGAGCTGCTGCTGCTCGGTGGAGATGGTCACTCCGACGACCTCGCAGCCGTATTTCTCCGCGGCGAAGAGCGCGAAGCCGCCGAAGCCGCACCCGAGGTCGAGCACGCGCATCCCCGGCTTCAAGAGCGCCTTGCGGCAGATCAGATCGAGCTTGTTGTCCTGGGCCTGGGCCAGCGTGGTGGCGTCTTTCCAGTAGCCGCAGGTGTAGACCATGCGCTCGTCGAGCATCACCTGGTAGAGATCGTTGCCGAGATCGTAGTGCTTCTCGGCGACCTGCCTGGCGCGGCCCCGGCTCTGCATGTTGGTGACGTAGGCCTGGAGCGTCAGCAGCTTCAGCCGGAAGCTGCCCTCGATCTTCTTCTTGATGTCGGCCCGCAAGAGCTTCTCGATGAAGAGGTCGAGCGCGTCGCACTCCCACCATTCATCCATGTACGACTCGCCCAGGCCAATCGAGGCTTCCCGGAGGAGCCGGCCGTAGAACGCCGGGTTCTTCACCAGGATATCGCCTGGCTCCTTCCCCTCGACCCCTACCCCCGCCGCCGTGAAAATCTCTCGAACGAGGGCCTCGGCCCGCGCATCACTGCTTGTCCCACTCATGCTCACCTCGATCTTCGCCCGACTCCGGGCGTGGTCCTGTCGTCCCGGAAGCGGGGAGTCGAGAGCCTCTCAACCCCACGCGGTCTTGCACGCCGTCAGCGCCACATCGCAGAACTCGCGCTGGAGCTGGCCCAGCGTCGCGTCCTGCGCGAGCAGCTCCGGGGTGAGCTCGAGATGGAGCTTCTCCACCAGCGGCGCGATCTTCTCGGCGTTCTCGAGCACCGCCGCGGCGATCTCGGTCCGCGGGGCGCAGCTCTGCGCCAGCGCCTCGCGCGCCGGATCGATGAACACCTGGCCTACCAGCGTCAGCGATTTCTCGAGCGTGCCCAGCACCTCGCTCACGTGGCGCTCCACCGCCGCGCGCCGCTGCGCCGCGAGCTGCTTCAGCGCCGCCTCGTGCCCCTGCGTCGCCGAGATCTCCGCGTTTTGCAGCACCGCCGAGACCTGCTGGCGCTCGACGCTGAGCTGCTTCATGCGCCCGAGCACGCGCACGGCCTCTTCCTTCTGGCGCCGCGTCTCGGCCTTCAGGCGGTCGACGCGCTGGGCGAGATCGATCCTCCCCTGCTGGAGCATCGCCAGCGCCGACTGCGCCTCCGAGACCGTCACCGGGCGGGCCGGCCGCGCGCCGCCGAGCGCCGCTTCCATCTCGCGCAGCCGCTGGCTCAGGCCCGCGACGCGCGCCTGCATGCTCTCGACCTGGCGCTCGACCAGGCCGCTCTGCGCCTGCTCCGTCTGGACCTGGACCGAGACCGCAGAGAGCTCGATCTTGTGCTGGTTCAGCGCGGTCTTTCGCTGCCCGTAGGCCGCGCGGCGGGCCTCGAGATCGGCCTCGAAATCGCCGACGCGACCGCGCCACTCGTCCTTGCCGAAGAGCACCGGCTCGCTCTTTCGCTCGGCCTCGAGGCGCGCCTCGATCGCCGCGATCTCCTCGCTCCGGGCGCGGAGCTCGTCGTCGAGCAAGCGGATCGACTCCTCGATCACCCGGTGGCGCTGCGAGACCTCGCCGCTGGTGTGGAGGCGGATCGCGCGCTGCTGCTCGAGCGCGGGCAGGGCCTGGTGCGCGGCCTCGGCCTGCTCGCTCGCGAACACGTAGTCGACGATCGCCGTCGTCGCGACGATCTCGGCCTCGATCTCCTTGTCCTTCACGGCGGCGGCGGCCATCTCGCCCTCGATCCGCGCCGCGGCGAGGGTGATCTCGTCGCGGCCGCGGCCGAGCTGGATCTCCTCTTCCGCGAGGGCTTTCACCGTGGTCCGCGCCTGCTGCCACTCGGGCGAGTCGGCGGGCGGTACCGAGCAGAGCTCGACCGGGAGCGCGCGCTCGAGCGGCAGCGTGTCGGGCAGCGTCGCGGTCGGCTCGCAGCTCACGAAGCCGTAGAGCGCGGCGATGGCCTTGCGGAGGAACGGCACGCAGGTCTGGTAGACCTGATCGACCTTCACGGCGTAGCGCGTGTACTCGTCGGACGCGGTGTCGGCGGACGAGAGATCGGGGATCGGCACCGCGCGCGTCGCGTCGATGGTCTGCCGCGCGCGCACGGTCACCGCCTCGGCGAGCGGCTCGAGCTGGGCGACCTTCTCGCGCAGATCCCCCGCGGCGCGGGCGGCCTCCTGCGCCGCGAGCCGGGCCGCCGCGGCGCGCCCGAGGCCCGGTAAACGAAGCAGATCGGTGACGCGGCCGCGCTGGTTCACGATCTCGTTGCGGGCCCCCGAGACCAGCGCCTGGACCCGCGCGAGGTTCTGGTTGTCCTCGCCCTGGAAGCTGAAGCGGCCGACCACCTCGTACACGTCGTTGAGCTCGGACAGGGTCGCCGGCTCGGTCGGCCCCCAGAGCTCGTCGAGGCGCGCGCGGAACGCCGGCGACTTGCCCACGGCCTCGATCAGCGCCGTCATCTCCACCGGCGCGAGCGGCTCGGCGAACGGCAGCAGCGCCTCTTTCACGGCGCCGTGGGTGCGATCGAGGTTCTCCCACGCCGCGCCGAGCTGGGTCTTCACCGTGAGGTAAAAGCGGACGTAGCTGCCGAGGCGCTCGAGATCCCAGGCCATCGCTCAGCCCCCTGCCTGCGCCGAGGCGTCTTTCGCGGGCAGCGCGGCAGCGGGCGCCTTGCGCTCGCCGCCGAAGAGCTCTTCGAGCGACTCGATGTCGGCGCGCGCGCGATCTTTCTCGGCGTCGATCGCCGAGAATTTGTGCGGCCAGATCCGCGAGCACTCGCTCCGCACCCAGCGCCGGAGCGACTGCTCGCCCTCGCGATCGATCCACGAGTCGTGGACGGTCCGCACCGCCT
>JBDTXR010000026.1:0-38981 GCA_040006075.1 Byssovorax sp.
CGGCGACGAGCTCGCGCTCCGCGCCCGCGCCGGCGGATCGCCCGAGGCGGCGTGGCAGGCGGCGGCGTCGCGCGGCTGCGCGCGGGCGGCGCTCGGCGATCGCGCCGCGGCGATCGCGGCGTACCGCGAGGCCGAGGGCGCGCTCGATCGCCAGGGCCTCCTCGTGCCGCTCGGCGCGGGAAGAGCTTCGTTTCTCGGCGATCGCGAGCGAAGCGCCCGTGAGCTCATCGATCTGCTCCTCCTCGACGGCCGCGCGGGCGAGGCCCTCGACGTCGCGCGGACCGCGCGCGCGCGGGCCCTGGCGATCGAGCAGGGGCCGAGCCGCGTCGGCGGCCTCGCCCCGCGCGATCGCGCGCGGTGGGACGAGGCGATCGCGCGTTACCAGCGCGAGCGCGAGCGCCTCGATCGCGAGACCGACGGCGACTGGCGCCTCGCCGCGGCCCGCCTCGACGCCGCGCGGGAGCGCCGCAGCGCCGCGCGGGCGCGCGCCGACGCCGCCCTGGACGACGCGGCGTCGATCCTCGCCGAGCGCCCGATCACCCCGAGCGCCCTCGCCGCGCCGCGCGAAGGCGAGCTCGTCCTCGCCTTCTTTCCCGCGGGCGCTGGCCGCTACCACCTCTTCGCTGCCGAGCGCGGCGAGGTCACCGAGCGGCTGCTCACCGATCCCTCCGGCGCCTCGCCCGACGCGCTCGCCGCGAGGATCCTCGCCCCCGTCGCCGACGCCATCGATCGCGCCCGCCGCCTCCGCGTGCTCGCCTACGGCCCGTTTCACCAGATCGATCTCCACGCGCTGCCGTTCCGCGGAGGCCCCCTGCTGGCGCGGATCCCGGTGGAGTACGGCCTCGATCTCCCGCGCGTCGATCCCCCGCCGCGCCGCGATCGGGCCCTCGTCGTCGCCGACACGCGCGACGATCTCCCCGCCGCGCGCGCCGAGGCCGCGAGCGTCGCGCTAGCGCTGGGGGGCGCCTTCCGGATCGCGTCGCTGCCGGGCGAGACCGCGACCAGGCCCGCGCTGCTCGCGGGCCTCGCGCGCGCGGATCTCTTCCATTTTGCGGGCCACGGCGTCTTCGCCGGAGCGACGGGGTGGGACAGCGGCCTCGAGCTCGCGGAGAGCGGGCGGCTGACGCTGGGCGACGTGCTCGCCCAGCCGCGCGTCCCCGCGCGGGTGGTGCTCTCCGGCTGCGAGACCGGCCGCACGCTGGATCACGCGCGCGGCGCCGATCTCGGGATGGCGCACGCGTTCCTCGCGGCCGGCGCCCAGGCGGTGATCGCCGCGGTGCGGCCGATCGACGATCGCGTCGCCGGCGAGCTCGCCGCGGCGCTCTACCAGGGCGCCGCCACCGACGGGTGGGACCTCGTCGAGGCGCTCCGCGTCGCCGAGCTCGAGGTGCGCGACCGAGCGCCTGAACGCGACTGGGCGGCCTACCGGATCATCACCCGCTGAACGCGGCCAACAGCCGTGCTTCACGGCTCGACTCACCACAGCGACGGAGGACGAAATGAAGAACTCTCAGGCGGGGCTCGCCGTAGCGAGCCTGGCGATGATCGTGACCGCGATCGGGTGTCATCCCGGCGGAGGCGGATCGGGCGGCGGATCCAGCGCGAGCAGCGCGACCAGCACGGGCAGCGACGGCACCGGCGGCTCGATCGACACCGTGGCGGTGTCGTGCCCGGGCAACCGATGGATTGGCAAGATCACCCCCGGCGAGACCTGCCCGGCGAGCCCGCCGGGTGGTCCGTGGGTGTCGACTCCCCTGTTCGGCGACCAGGCCCCCAAGGGCCCTCTCGCCGGATATTGCCTCTACGAATGGGGACCCGACACGCCGCCGGACGCGACCACGCTCCCCTCCTACAAGGAGAAAATGCCGCTGGAATGGCTCGATCGCGACTGCGCCGTCGTCGCCCCGCTCTCCGACGCTTCGGACGCCGCCGCCGCGGTGATACCCACGCTCTCGACGGCGTTCCTCGCGCAGATCGAGGCGCCGACGAGCCCGGTCCCCGTCCCCGCCGCGACCAGCGCGGTGCGGGTGGCGATCATCGACGCGTGGCCAAGCGTCGACAAGATCGGGAGCTCCCCGCACGGCGCGGCGATGGCGGGCCTCGTCGAGGGGCTCACCTGCGACGCGCTCGGGCTGCCAGCCTGCACGATCTCCGCGGTCCCCGAGCTGACGTTGAACCTCCTCGATCCGGGCCAGCGCGACAACGTCAACGGCGGGTACTTCGGCTTCCAGGGCAAGCTCGCGCGCTCGGTGTACGACGCCGTCACCGCCTGGCAAGCCGAGGAGCCGACCGCCCGGCTGGTGCTCAACCTCTCGCTCGGCTGGGACAAGCGATTCAACACCACCCCCGGCGGCGCCATGTCCGCGGCCGTGTCGGCCGCAAACGATGCTCTCGTCTATGCGGCCTGTCAGGGCGCGTTGATCTTCGTCGCCGCCGGCAACACCACCGGTGGTCCGACGCCGCCGACCGGGCCCACTTACCCGGCGGCCTGGGAGACGCAGCCGGCGCCGATCGTCGGAGTCGGGTGCCCGAAGTCCCCCGGGACTGGCCCGCTGCTCCACGCGGTCGGCGGGGTCGACGGCTTCGACGCCCGCCTCCCCAACAGCCGCGAAGGCGGTCGCCCGGTGCTGGCGGCCCCGGCGTTCATGGTCCCGTCGTCGAAGAAGATCGGCGCCTCCACCTTCGCGCTCGGCCCGTTCACCGGCTCGTCGGTCTCGTCGGCGGTCGCCTCGGCGGTGGCCGCGGCGGTGTGGCACTACGCCCCTGGGCTCTCGCCGGTCGACGTCGCCGCCGCGCTCCGTACGAGCGGCGAGCCGCTGCTCCCGGTCGCGGATTTCTGCCTCGGCGCGCTCTGCCCGAAGATCCATCGGATCTCGCTCTGCCGCGCGCTCCAGGCCACCTCGTTTCCGATGCTGGTCTGTCCCACCATCGCGGCGGGCACCGGGAAGAACGCCGTGTGGACGGCGGCCGATCTCACCACGTACGAGACCCACGCCCAGCTCCTCGACGCCTCGCTCCTCGCCACGCTCACGCCGGCGACCGGGTGCTCCACCGGCGTGCACACGGGCACGAATGGCCTCTTCGGCGGCCCCTCGGCGTGCCCCACCGAGCAGTACGAAGACGCGATCATCAACGTCGCGCTCACCCCGCAGCCGGGCTGCACCCCCTGCCCGGCGTGTCAGCTCACCCTGGACAAGAGCGGTGGTCGGATGATCCTCGATTTGCAGATCGACGACGCGCTCACTTACCAGCCCACGCCGATGGTGCTCGCGCTCGCCTCCAAGGCCGCGACGCTCGAGCGCTACGATCTCTACGACACCGCCGGGGTCGGCGGCGCGGGCCTGAAGCCGGGCAGCGTCTACCAGATCACGCTCCCGGCCACCTCCCTCGCGTACCGCGCCGACTTCCAGTACGCGACGATCGAGTGGCTCGACGACGCCTCGCGCACCCAGACCACCAGCGCCTTGCTCATCGTGTCGAAATAGCGGCGGCGCTTGCCGGCGGACAGCCGCGCGACTACGAACGCGGCTCCCTCCGCCCCCGGATCCGCATGCCCGACCCGACCCCCCCCGCCGTCGATCCGAGCCACCTCGGTCGCCTGAGCCACCTGAAACAGCTCGAAGCCGAGAGCATCCACATCCTGCGCGAGGTCGCCGCCGAGTTCGAGAACCCGGTGATGCTCTACTCCGTCGGCAAGGACTCGGCGGTGATGGTGCGCCTCGCCCAGAAGGCGTTCTTCCCGGGCAAGCTCCCCTTCCCGCTCCTCCACGTGAACACCACCTGGAAATTCCAGGAGATGATCACCTTCCGCGACGCCTTCTGCAAGGAGCAGGGGTTCGATCTCCTGAGCCACACCAACACCGCGCCCGAGGCCGAGGGGATGAACCCCTTCGACCACGGCAGCCAGAAATTCACCACGGTGATGAAGACCCACGGCCTGCTCCAGGCCCTGGAAAAGTGGGGCTTCGACGCGGCCTTCGGCGGCGCGCGCCGCGACGAGGAGAAGAGCCGGGCCAAGGAGCGGGTCTATTCGTTCCGCGACAAGCTCGGCCAGTGGGACCCGAAGAACCAGCGCCCCGAGCTCTGGAGCCTCTACAACGGGAAGATCAACAAGGGAGAGACCATCCGGGTCTTCCCCCTCTCCAACTGGACCGAGCTCGACGTGTGGCAGTACATCCACCTGGAGAGCATCCCGATCGTCCCGCTCTATTTCGCGGCAAAGCGCCCTGTCGTGGAACGCGACGGCGCCCTGATCATGGTCGACGACGCGCGGATGCGGCTCCACCCCGGCGAGGTCCCGGAGGAGAAGATGGTCCGCTTCCGCACCCTGGGCGACTACCCGCTCACCGGAGCCATCGAGTCGACGGCGGTGACGCTCCCGGAGATCATCCGCGAGATGCTCCTGACCAAGCACTCCGAGCGCCAGGGCCGGATGATCGATCACGACGAAAAAGGCTCGATGGAAACCAAGAAGCGCGAGGGGTACTTCTGATGCGGGAGCAGGATCTCATCGCGGCCGACATCGAGGGGTATCTCCGGAAGCACGAGCAGAAGGAGATCCTCCGGTTCCTCACGGCCGGCAGCGTCGACGACGGCAAGAGCACCCTGATTGGCCGGCTCCTCCACGACTCCAACATGGTCTACGACGACCAGATGGCGACGCTGAAGAAGGACTCGGCGAAGAAGAGCTCGGCCGGCGGCGAGATCGACTACAGCCTCCTGGTCGACGGCCTGCTCTCCGAGCGCGAGCAGGGGATCACCATCGACGTGGCCTATCGCTACTTCGCCACCACCCGGCGTAAATTCATCATCGCCGACACCCCCGGGCACGAGCAGTACACCCGCAACATGGCCACGGGCGCCTCCACCGCGGATCTGGCGGTGATCCTGGTCGACGCGCGCTATGGCGTGCTCCCGCAGACCCGCCGCCACAGCTTCATCGCCTCGCTGCTGGGGATAAAGCACATCGTCGTGGCCATCAACAAGATGGATCTGCGCGGGTACGATCGCGCGGTGTTCACCGAGATCCAGGGCGCCTACGCCGAGCTCGCGGGCTCGCTCGGATTCCAGAACGTGCACTATCTCCCGCTCTCCGCCCTGCGCGGCGACAACGTGGTGACGAAGAGCGCCGAGATGCCCTGGTACGACGGGCCGCCGCTCCTGGAGCACCTCGAGACCGTGCCTCTCGGGCGGACGGGCAACAAGGGCCCTCTCCGCTTCCCGGTGCAGTATGTGCTCCGCCCCAACCTCGATTTCCGCGGGTTCAGCGGCACCCTCGCCTCGGGGACCGTGCGTCAAGGCGATCGGCTCATGGCCCTCCCGTCGCGCAAGCAGAGCACGGTCGAGCGCATCGTCACCTTCGACGGCGACCTCGCCGAGGCGCACGCCGGGATGGCGGTGACGCTCACTCTAGCCGACGAGATCGACGTCAGCCGCGGCGACACGCTGGTCCACGAAGAGGCCTTGCCCAGCGTCGGCCGGGCGATCGAGGCCATGATGGTGTGGATGAACGAGCGCCCGATGGCCCCCCGCTCGGCGTACCTACTCAAGCACGGAACCAAGCTCGTCGCGGCCGAGGTGCAAAGCATCCACGAGCGGGTCGACATCAACACCCTGGAGCGGCACCCGGCGCAGAAGCTGGGTCTCAACGACATCGGGCGGGTCACCCTGCGGGCCAGCCGGCCGCTCTTGTTCGACGCCTACACCGAGAATCATGGCACGGGCGCGTTCATCCTCATCGATCGTCTCACCAACGCCACCCTGGGCGCGGGGATGATCCTCGGGCCCGGCGCGGACGAGCCGGAGAGCGACGGCGCGGCGAGCAGCGACGGCCGGGTCACCACGGCAGAGCGCCTCTCGCGCCTCGGGCAGCGCTCGGCGACTCTGGTCTTCGTCGGCGGCGACGCGCCTCGCCGCGAAGAGCTGGCCCACGGGATCGAGCGTCGGCTCTGGGACGAGGGGTACACGGCCTGTGTGCTCGGGCCGCGCGACATTGGCGCCCTCCACGTCCTCCGCTCGCTCGGGCTGATTGGCCTCGTCCTCGCCGACGTCCCGCACGACGTCGCCGCGGCGCGCGCGGCCATCGGGGCAGAGCAGCTGGTTGAAGTGCAGTGTGGCGAGGCCGAAGGGGCCGAGTCGATCGAGGGTGTCCTCGCGCGCCTGCGCGAGGCGGCGATCATCCGCTGAGCGACCGGCGCGCGCTCCTTCCTCGCGGGCGCGCGCACCGGATCTCCTCCACCGCGATCTCGATCCGGGAAACCTCGTGCTCGTGCGCTTCGGACTCTGACGCTCGCGTCGATGGAATCGCCTATGTCGCCCGCCCCCGTCGCCCTTCGCCCCTACCAGCGCGAGGCCATCGCCGCGGTGATCGCCGCGCGCCAGCAGGGCGCGCGTCGGCTCCTGGTCTGCTTGCCGACGGGCGCGGGAAAGACGGTGATCTTCTCCCAGCTCGCCCGGCTCGCGAAGAAGAGCGTGCTCGTCCTCGCGCACCGGGAAGAGCTGCTCTCCCAGGCCCGCGAGAAGATCGAGCGGGCGATCGACGGCACGGCTACCGTGGCGATCGAGCAGGGCGCGAGCCGCGCGCCCGAGGGCGCCAAGGTCCTGGTCTGCTCGATTCGCTCTCTCCACGAAGAGCGCCTGGAGCAGGTGCTGCGCGGACGCGACATTGGCCTGGTGATCTACGACGAGTGCCACCACGCCGCGGCCGAGGACAACCTCCGCGTCCTCCGCCGACTCGGCGCCTTCGATCCCGCCTGGACTGGCACGCTCCTCGGCTTCACCGCCACCACCTCGCGCGGCGACGGCAAGGGCCTCGACAGCGTGTTCGAGAGCATCGTTTACACGAAGACGCTCCCGGATCTCATCGACGCGGGCTTCCTGGTCAAGCTCCGCGGCTACCGCATCGGAACCTCGGCCGACCTCGGCTCGCTCTCGCGCGAAGGGCTCGATTTCAAGGACGAAGAGCTGGAAGAGGCCGTGGACATCGAGGAGCGCAACGCCCTCGTGGCCCGCTCGATCCAGGAGCTGGCCCGCGACCGCCGCACCATCGCCTTCTGCGTCACCGTCAACCACGCCCGGAACCTCTGCAAATCGCTGAACGCGCTCGGCGTCGCCGCGGGGATCGTCCACGGCGCGATGCCGGCCGAGGCCCGCCGGAAGGCCCTCTCCGACTTTCGCGAGGGCCGCACCCAGGCCCTCACCAACGTGGGCGTGCTGACCGAGGGCTTCGACGATCCTGGAGTGAGCTGCATCGCGATGGCGCGGCCCACCCGCTCCGAGGGGCTCTATGCCCAGTGCGTCGGCCGCGGGACTCGCCTCTTCCCCGACAAGCGAGACTGCCTGATCCTCGACTTCGTCGATCTGTCGAGCCTCGATCTCTGCTCGCTCCCTACGCTGTTTGGAATGCCGAAAGACCTCGATCTCGAGGGCCGCGACGCCTCGGAGGCCCGGCGGGCCTTCCTCCAGCTCACCTTCGATCACCCCGGCTTCGAGGTCGAGGCCGGGGCCATCACCCTCGGCGAGATCCAGGACCGCGCCGCGCGCTTCGATCCGCTCACCCTGCGAGTCGACGGAGACGTGCGGGCGATCTCGCGCAACGCCTGGGCCTCGCTGGGACGACATGGCCTCTTGCTCCATTTCGAGCAGAAGCCCGGCCGGCTCGTCGAGGTGGTGGTGGCGCGCGCCGCGGCCCGCGGCAAGAAGTGGCACGTGACCATGGATGGGAAGCAGGTCGAGCGCTTCTCCACGATCGAAGAGGCGGTGCAGGCCGTGGACTACGAGGTCCATCGACGCGGCCCCACCGCGCGAGCCTCCGCGCTCGCGGGCGCGGCGTGGCGGCGAGCCTCAGCCTCGATCCCGGCGGCGGAAGGCCCGGCCGACACGTCTTCTTCCCACCGCGACGCGCGCACCGGGCGTAGAGTGACGACGATCGAGGAGCTGCTGCGACTCGACGTGTTCAACAGGATCACCAGGAAACCGTCATGAAACGAAGCTTTGGCGCGCCCTCACTGCTCCTCGTCACCGGCGCTTTCGCCGCGGCGTGCGGCGGCACTGCCACGCCGGGGAGCACCGGCAGCGGCGGCGCGTCGCCCACGAGCAGCGGCTCGGCGAGCGGCGGGGCGGGCGGGGCGTCCACGACGTCGACCAGCGGTGCCACGTCGTCAACGACGGGAGCCACGTCGAGCGGGGCCGGCGGCGGAGGCGACGGCGTCGTCAGCACGTTCGTGTACGTCGGCTGCAACCGGCTCAGCAAGGGCGACTGGGACCCTGCGGGCAACCCGAGCTCGGCCAACCTCGCGGAGCTCACCCGGACGTTCTCCGACGTCACGCTGCTCGCGCCGGTACCCCAGCATTTCTTCTTCACCGGCGATCTGGTCCTCGGCCTCGATCCCGACACCACGATCCTCGCGGGGCAGCTCGACGCCTGGGGCGCGCTCTACGCCGCCGATCCTTCCGGGATCGCCGCCAAGGTGCCAGTCACGCCGCTTCCGGGCAATCACGAGATGCTGGTCAAGCAGAAGGTCAATGGCACCAAGATCGAGCTCTCCAACCCGCCCGCCGATCCGATCTGGACGACGTTCCTCGGGGGCCACGGCTTCGGCAAGCACGCTGGCAACGGGCCGACCGCCGCGGGCGCGAACCCCGACGCGCTCGCCGACGATCAAAGCCAGCTCACCTACTCGTTCGACGACGCGGGCGTCCATTACGTGCTGCTCAACACCGACACCTGGACCACCACGCCCGACGCGGCCACCGGCTCGACCCAGCTCGGCTGGATCGCCATGAAATGGCTCACCGCGGATCTCGCGGCGGCCCAGGCCAGCGCCGCGGTGAAGCACATCGTCGTGCTTGGCCACAAGCCCATCGTCGCGCCGAGCGGGCTCACCACCAGCGATGAGATCATCAACGGCACGTTCACCGGCGCGCTCGAGAATTTGCTCGACACGACGGACAAGGTCCGCGGGTATTTCTGCGCCCACGCCCACCTCTGGGACGCCCGGAAGCTGCCGGGGAACCGCGGCGTCACCCAGGTCATCGCCGGGAACGGCGGGAGCAGCCTCGAGACCACCTTCACCCTGCCCTACTTCGGCTTCACCGAGGTGCTGTTCCACGAGAGCGGGAAGGTCGGCGTGATTCGCCACAACCGCCCGGTGCCCGTGCCGTACAACCAGTTTCCAGCGCTGCCGGCGACGCCCCAGCCCGAGCAGATCGTGTCGCCGTGACGGACGTCGAGGGCGCCGTCGATCGAACGTGCTATTGCTGTTCCCCATGAAGGTCAAAGCCCGCAACGGCAAGGTTTACGACGTCGAGACCGCTCCGCCCGCGGGCAGCCACGCGGTCCATTTCAACGGGACGCTGGTCGGCTCTTTCGTGCTCTTGCCGCAAGAGACGCGGGTCACCGTGAAGAGCACCCTCGTGAACGAGGAGCTGCTCACGGACATCGCGGACCGCTTCGTCGACGCCGGCGGCGGGCCCATGGGGATCGCGTAGGGCCGCGGGGCAGCCAATACTCGCGCGGACCGGAGGCGCAAAGGTCGGCGAAAGACGTCAGAGCGCCCGGACGAACCCCTTGATTCCCAGGGCTCTGCGCACGCTGGCCAGGACTCTGGCGGCGTCGCCGCGCGAGAGGAACGCGCCGACGACGACGCGATGAACCGGGTGGCCCGCGGCGTCTTTCCCGTCGACGACGTGGGCCGAAGGGTTGTTTGCCGGAAACCCACCGACGTTGATGAACCCGTGCTCCCCGGCCCCTGCGGCGTCGATCGAGGCCGCCACCGCCGCGGCCCGACGCGCGCTCTTCCCCGCGAAGACCTGCACGGTGAGCGGCTCGACGTTGAGGGCCATGATCCGGCGAATGTCGTTCGAGCTCCCGTGCGTGACAATCGCCATCTTGCCGAACAAGGTGGGGAGATCGTCGGGGCTGTAGGGGAGCTCTGCCACGCTCGCGCCGCACGCGCCGTCGGGCGACGTGGCGCAGAAGGTGATTGATCCGAGCTCCGAGTCGAGGCGCGTGCCCGTCGGCAGGAGAGCGTCAATCCGGGTGCCCCAGAGCGCGACCTCGCGGACCAGCGCGGGAGTCCACTCGGCCTCTTCGCCGGCGACCGAGAGAGACACTCTTCCCACCGAAACCGAATAGCCGTCCCAGCAGGCCTCGGCGCGAGGGGCAGAGAGGACGGCGCCGAGGGCGACGGCGAACGCGGGGACGTGACGGAGAAGGCGCATGCGCCGCGCTCAGCACGGCCTGTGCCGAGGGCGGATCCCCGGAGATCCGGCCGCCGCGTGGCCGCCGAGATCCAGAGGCGAGGGCGTCTGGACGCGGCGACGCGGCGGCCGGGACACGCAGGCGCCGTTGCGACGCCGGGAACTGGGGCCGGAGAACTCCGCGCTGACGGCTCCCGTCGAAGCCCGCTACGCTCCCGCCATGCCCGGCGCGCTCCCCCACGATCCCGCCGCCATTCCCCTCCCCCGGCCGCTCCCGTCGTCGGGCGTCTACGCCGGCGGGATCGCGCTGGTGATGTTCTCGACCTGCGTCTGCCTGGTCGCGCACTTCTCGCCCGGGGGCCTCCTCGGGATCCTCGCGGGCGGGTTCCTGATCTTCTTGGACCTGCGTCGACGCGCGCTCGGCAACATCTCGCAGATCCTCGCGGCGTCGTTTCGCGCGGTGACCCTGGGGCGGCTCGCCGACGCCGATCGGCTCCTCGACGAGGCCGACAAGGACCGCGATTCGTGGGGCCGACGCATCGCCGACGTGCAGCGGGCCATCGTGCATCTGCGGCGCGGCGACGCGGCCAGGGCCTGCGCGCGGCTCGACGCGGCCCTGGCGCGGCCGCTCCAGCGCTACGCGCGCGAGAACGCGCTCTACCAGATCGAGGCCGCGCACGCGCTCCGGGCCTTCGCGCGGGCCTCGCTCTGCGACGCCGAGGGCGCGCGCCGGGACATCGCCGCGGTGCGCTCCCGCCCCGGCGTCAGCGCCGAGTCGCTGGCGCGCGCCTCGCTCGCCGAGGCCATCGTGCTCGAGCGAACGGGCGGCCGCGACGCGCTGCGCGCCCTGCTCGATCGCGACAAGGGCCTGCTGCTCGAGAGCTGCCACCCGCGCGAGCGGGCCATCGTCCGCGCGTACCAGCGCATGGTCCGCGTGACGACGACCACCGCGTACCGCGCGGCGCCGCCCCGCGACGAGCAGGAGCACCGCGGCGACGAGCCGCTCCTGCTCGACTGGGTGGCGCGGATCGCCCCCGGCGCCGCGGCCTTCGTGCGCGCTCCCCGCGCGCAGACCTGGCCCGCAGGCCCGCGCGTGCAGCTGCTCCCCGAGGTTCGCGCGGGCGCGCACCGCGACCTGATGCGGAGCCGCGCCGACACCGCGGCGACCGTGGGCAAGCGCTCCAATCGGCTGCGGCTCCTGACCCTGGCCGCGGGCGTATCGGCCGCGCTGATCGGCCTCGTCGCGGTGATCGCCACGCTGATCGCGGCGATGCCCCATCCGCGCGGCTTCGACGTCGCCGTGGATCCGACCGTCCCCGCGGCGGTGGGCGCGATCCCGCTCCTGCCGATCGCGCTGTTCGCCCTCGCCACGGCGCTCGGCGTCGCGGGCTTCCGCGTCTCGCGGCGCGTGCGCCACGCTTCGGACGGCGAGCGCTCGCGCCTCGGCGTGGCTCGCGACGCGATCGGTCGCGGCGATCTCAGCGCCGCGTCCACGGCCCTCCAGGGCCTCGAGGTACGCGAGCACGATCGGCTCGCGGCGCACGCCTCGGCGCTCCAGGCGACCATCGCCGAGCGCCGCTGCGACGCCGAGGCGATGCTCGACGCCGCCTCGACCGGCCTCGGGCGGCTCGCGCGCGTCCCCCCGAGCGACGCGGCGATGCTCCAGCCCGAGCTGGTCGCGCAGCGGGCCTTGGCGCTGACGCTGCTCGATCGCGGCGCCGAGGCCGCGGCCGAGCTCAACGTCCTCGCGCAGCGCACCTCGCCGATGCGCGAGCGCGATCTCTTCCGCGTGCGCCTGATCGGCCTCGCGCGCGCGGGGAACCTCGCCGAGGCCGCGCGCTGGGTGGAGCAAGAGTCCGGCGATCTGCCGCTCGGCGCGCGCGACGAGCTGCTGGCCGATCTGGTGCGCGCGGCCGCCGCGCCCGACAGCGCGGGGCTCGGCGAGGTCGAGCGCCTCGAGCACGAGCTGCGGACCGAGCCGGAGATCCGGCGCTGGATCGAGTGGACCGCGCCGCGGGTGCTCCGGGCGTTTCGCTCGACGAATGAAGGGGATCCGGGCGCCGAAGAGGGCGCCGCGCGCCCGCTGCGGGTGGCCTCGACGGGGCCGGAGCTGCCTTCGGATCACCAGCGCGCGCGCGACGCCGAGGCCGAGGCCGAGGCCGCGGGAGAGGCCGAGTGGTCCGCGTCGGCCGTCGGCGCGCGACGCGAAGCCTGATCCCCCGCGCCGACGCAGAGAGGGTTGCGCGGCGCTTCGTTTCGCTCTCTACTCGCGCGAGACGCGATGCCCAAGCTGGTAGTCAACGGCGCAAAGCTCCAGTGCAGCGAGGGGCTCGCGCCCGGCTCGCTCACGGTGCTCCCGACCAACCTCGCCGAGACCGGCGCGCTGCCGGTCGCGACCGTGATGGATCACCTGCCCATGGTGAACATCGCCCCATTCGGTATGTGCAAGACGCAGGCGAACCCCCAGGTCGCGGCGGCCACGGCCGCGGCGTCGGGCGCGCTCACCCCCATGCCCTGCACACCGCTGGTGACGGCGCCGTGGTCGTCCGGCTCGTCGGCGGTGGAGGTCTCCGCGCAAAAGGCCCTCACCGACGACTCTTCGTGCACCTGCCTGTGGACCGGGCGAATCACCATCACCGATCCGGCCTCCGACATCGACCTCGCCTGAAGCCAACGACGGTATAGCCGGCGGGCTCGCCATCATGCGAGGATGCCTCGGTGGAGCCGGTCCCGCAGAACACCGTCCATCGCGCGGCGACGACGCGCCCGGCCGCCGCGCCGCAGCCCGTCGTGTGCGTGACGCAGGCGCGGGTCCAGCTCCAGAGCGCCCTGCGCGTGTCGTCACCGCGCGATCCCGCCGAGCGCGAGGCCGACGCGACGGCCGCGCGGATCATGAGCGCGTCGTCACCCGACGTCACCAGCGCGCCGACGCGCGGCCTCGGCGCCCCGTCGCTGGCTCGCTTCGCCGACTCGATGCGCATCCTCCGCGCGCACGGCGCCGCGCCGTCGATCGCGCGCAAAGGCGAGGGCGACGGCGCCGTCGGCCCCGGCGTCGCCGCCGAGATCGCCTCCGCCAAATCCGGTGGATCGCCGCTGCCCACCAGCGTTCAGCGCTTCATGGAGCCGCGCTTCGGCGCCGACTTCGGCAAGGTCCGGGTCCACACCGGCGATCGCGCCGCGAAGCTCAACCGCTCGGTCAATGCGCAGGCCTTCACCCACGGCGCGCACATCTTCTTCGGGCAAGACCGCTTCAAGCCCGACACGCACGAAGGCAAGGAGCTCATCGCCCACGAGCTCACCCACACCATCCAGCAAGGCGAGGCCGTCCAGCGCCGCGCCGACGTCACGGTGAACGAGCGATCGAGCGGCGCCGACGTGCAGCGGCTCTTCGGGATCAAGCTCCCTGGCATCGACACGGTGCTCGACTACTTCGCCAACCTGGCGAACGCGATCCCGGGCTTCCGGATGTTCACCATCGTGCTCGGGGTCAACCCGATCAACATGAGCAGCGTCGACAGGAGCGCGGCCAACATCCTCCGCGCTGTGGTCGAGTTCCTCCCGGGCGGGAACCTGATCACCCGCGCGCTCGACAGCTATGGAATCTTCAACCGCGCCGGCGCGTGGATCGAAGGCCAGCTCGCCTCGCTCGGCCTCAGCGGCGCCTCGATCAAGAAGTCGCTCATGGACTTCCTCGGCACGATAAGCCCGGCCTCGTTCCTCGATCCCGGCGGGATCTGGGACAACGCCAAGCGCATCTTCTCCGAGCCCATCGATCGGATCATCAGCCTCGTCAAGCGCGTTGGCGCCTGGTTCATCGAGCTGATCAAGGACACCATCCTTCGCCCCCTCGGCGCCCTCGCCGCGCAGACGCCGGGCTGGGATCTCCTCTGCGCCGTGCTCGGCAAGAACCCGGTCACCGGCGACGCGGTCCCGCGCACGGCAGAGACGGTGATCGGGGGCTTCATGAAGCTCATCGGTCAGGAAGAGATCTGGGAGAACATCAAGAAGGGCAACGCGATCGCGCGGGCCTTTGCCTGGTTCCAGACCGCGCTCGACGGCCTGATGGGCTTCGTCCGCGAGATCCCGGGCCTCTTCCTCGCCACGCTCAAATCGCTCGGGATCGCCGATCTCGTCGTCCTGCCCATGGCCTTCGTGAAGGTGGCCAAGGCCTTTGGCAGCTTCTTTGGCCGCTTCGTCAGCTGGGCCGGAGGCACCATCTGGGATCTCCTCGAGATCGTCTTCTCGGTCGTCGCGCCGTCGGTCATCACCTACATCAAGAAGGCCGCGGGGGCCTTCAAGACGATCCTCAAGAACCCGATCGCCTTCGTCCGCAGCCTGGTGGCGGCCGGCAAGCTCGGCCTCAGCCAGTTCGCGAGCAACTTCCTCAAGCACCTCAAAGCCGCGCTGATCAGCTGGCTCACCGGCGCGCTCAGCGGCGCGGGCATCTACATCCCTCAGGCGCTCTCTCTCATCGAGTTCGGCAAGCTCGCGCTCAGCGTGCTCGGCGTGAGCTGGCCGCAGATCCGCGCCAAGATCGTCAAGGTCTTGCCCGGCGGCGAGACCACGATGAAGGTCCTGGAGACCGGCTTCGACATCGTCGTCGCCCTGGTCACGGGCGGCCCGGCAGCAGCATGGGAGATCATCAAGGACAAGCTCGCTGGCCTGCGCGACACGATCATGCAGGGGATCATCTCCTTCGTGACCGAGAGCGTGGTCAAGGCCGCCATCGCCCGCCTGGTCGGCTTCCTGGTCCCCGGCGCCGGCTTCATCACGGCGATCCTCACCATCGTCGACACCGTCACGGTGTTCGTCCAGAAGCTGAAGGACATCGCCCAGGTGGTGGCCTCCTTCATCGACTCGATAGCTGCCATCGCCAACGGGCAGATCGGCGCCGCCGCCAACCGCGTCGAGTCCGCCATGGCGGGCGCGCTCAACGTGGTTGTGGCATTCCTGGCCAAGTTCGCCGGCCTCGGGAAGGTGACCGACAAGATCGTCGGCGTGGTGAAGAAGCTGCAGGGGACTGTCGACAAGGGGCTCGACACCGCGATTGCGTGGATTGTCAAGCAGGCGAAGGCGGTCCTCGCCAAGCTGCTCGGGAAGGGCAAGAAGGACAAGGACAAGAAAGACGGGCCGAAGCTGGAGGAGATCCGCGTCCCGGTTCCGATGCGCGGGGCGCAACACACGCTGTCGATCGGAGGCGCCAGCGGCACCAAAGTGCTGATGGCGTCGGCGGTTGGACCGCTCGCGTCGAAGGTCGACAGCGCGGTGGCCGCGCTGCGCAAGAGCAAGAATCCCGATGCGAGCCGGCTGGGAGTCATGGGACAGATTCGCGCGGCGGCGGTGCTCGTCGAGGCGGCCGAGGCGCGGGCCGAGACGGGTGACCGCGCCTCGATGGACTTGCTTCGAACGCGCCTGGAAGCGCTCGGATCTGCCATCGCGGCCTACGCCACCCGCTTCGACGCGACCGACCTCGACAGCCTCACTGGCACCGACGACGTGCAGCTGGCCGTGGAGGTGGCCCAGCGGGCGGCGGACGAGAAGCGTCTGGCACCCATGGTCGAGACCAAGATCCTGATGCAGATCGAGCGGGTGATGGGCCCCGGCTGGAGCAAATACGTCAGCGGGATAATGGGTAAGGTCTGGACGCTCACCGAGGCCTCGCTCGTGAGAGCGTATGGACCGGAGAAGGCGGCGCGGCTGACCACCGGACCGAGGAGCGTCTTGCTGGGGAAAGGTCTCTATGACCCGGCGCGGGATCTCATCTTCGTGAACGTGAACCGAAGCATCACCGAGATCTCGGCCTCCATCGTGCACGAAGGCACGCACTCGCTCCAGACGAAGTTTGGAACCACCATCGACCGCTACCAGAAAGAGTTCGAGGCGTTCACCGTCCAGCGCGTGTTCCTGACACGCCTGGAGCGAAGCAAATGGGACAAGGTCCCCAAAGAGTACAGAGAGCTCATGAACGCGAGCTCGGACGCCGCGCTGCACCATTTCGTGAATGTGAAGTACCCGGAATTCAAACAAAACAAAGAGCTAACCCAGGCGGAGGCATCGGTTCTATTCAAGACCCTCGTGCGCACGCAGTTTGGGACGCCATGAAAGGAAAGACGATTCGAGCCATCGTCGCTGGCCTCGGACTGCCGAACGAGACGCGGTGGACCACCGACGAACACAACCGGATCCTGGTGAAGGACGAGCCCTGGGACTGGGAAATCGAGGAGCGGCCAGATCTGCTGCCAGTATCCAGCACCTTCAACGGCAAGATGTACATGGCCAGCCTCGACGTGTTCACGAGCGGCGGCGCCGGGCTGAGCTCGCGCTATTTCGTGGAAGCCGACGATCGCCTGCTCGACCTCCAGAGCGTCGACGACATGCGCTTCTTCCTCGAGCGTTATGCGGTCCTGGAAGATCCCGTGATGCTCGCCGACTTGCTCAAGCGCTGCCAGGGTCAAGGCCGGATGGCCAACGTCTATCGGGAAGACGGACGGCTCGAATCGTCGCTCGATGACTCCTCGCGATCGGCCGTGAAGGAGATGGGTCTCATGGATCCGGTCATGGTAGGCGACGAGCTGGCTTTCGATGCGTGGCGAGTCGTCATGGCCGGGAACGACGAGGCCATCGAGGTGGAGCACTGGACGCTCTCGATGAAGGGCCCCGACGGCCCGGAGTGGCACCGCACCCCTCTGGCCGGCTTGTTACGATTCGAATGATCCAGCGCGTGCGACCGCTCGTGATCGTCACGGTCGCCGCACCTCGAAGATCGCGGCGACGTGGGCTTCGGGGCGACCGAGGCTGCGTCCAGTGCCGCGGGCGGTGCGTTCCAAGCGCAAGAACGGCCAACCTCGATCCGACGTTCGCAAATCCCTTGACACGCGTCGGGCGTTCCCGTCTCCTCCTCGGCGGGGACCCTACATGCTCGACGTCGCGCTCACCTTTCTGGTGAACAACTTCAACGCGTACCTGATGGCCCGCACCGGCGGCGACTTCGGGAAGGCGGAGCTGTCTCGCCTGGTGAACGATCAGGGCAAGTGGGCCATCGATCAGGACCACATCGGCGCCACGCTCATCAACATAGAAGAGGAGCGCGTGCTCAAGGAGCAGGTCCCGGAGACTCGGTATGTGAACGGACGCCACGTGGTGCTCGCGCCGCCGCTCCGGCTGAACCTCCACGTCCTCTTCGCGGCCAACCTCAAGCAGTACGATCAGGCGCTCAAGTACCTCTCGTATGTGCTCACCTATTTTCAGGCGCATCCCTCCTTCACCCAGGCCGAGCACCCGGATCTCGATCCGCGCATCGATCGGCTCGTCGTCGAGCTCCTCTCCCTCACGTACGATCAATTGAATCAGGTGTGGACCTTCATCGGGGGAAAGCAGCTCCCCTCGGCGGCGTACAAGATCCGGATGCTCGTCCTCCAGGATCCCGAGGCCGACGTGGCCGTGCCGCTCCAGAGCATCGACACGGAGATCCACGGGCGATGATCTCGCGCTTCGAAGTCCTGCTCTCGCTCCGCGTCTCGCACGCGTACTACGGCGGCGAGGTGTGCGAAGACTTCGAGTTCGTCCTGCCAGGCGAATCGGCGCGGATCATGCGCCGGGGTCGACTCCTCTCCAGGGCAAGAGACGGCGTCTTGCGCGTCCTCTTCGAAGCGCAGGAAGACGGGACGCCCCGGATCCCCGCCGGCGACGCCACGCTGCGGATTGGCCTCCAGCTCCGTACTCCCTCGCTCCTCAACGTCACCGATCCTCCGCCCTCGGTCTCACCCGAGGTAACGCTCTACCGCAACCGCACCTCCAAAGGAGCGCTCGACGCCGGCGAGAGGCGCCTGCTCGTGGGCAACGGGCTCGCGCACCGGATCACCCGGGCGACGCGCCCCGTCACCGTCACGGTCACCAGCGACGCCGGCGCGGCAGTCCAGATCGACGCCCTCACCGACGCGAACGATCGGCCTTCAATCACCCTGGACGCCTCGACAGACAGCCTCGGTCCCTTCTCCGTCGTCGAGGACTACGGCGGGGGCGACACCGCGACCGTGCTTTACTATCGCCACCCCGAGCTCCAGCAGATCGGCGTGTCGGCGGTGGTCGAGGTGGGGATCCCCGCGGCGTTTTACACCGCCGCGCCGAGCTTCGAGATCGCGCTCGGCGCGCGCGTCGAGACGTTGCGATACTACCTCGTCGTCAGCCACTACGCCGACCTCGAGTTCGCCAGCCTCACGGTCACCGACGCGGGCGACCTCGTGAGTCCAATCGTCTTCACCCGGGCCACCGACGCCGCGCTCGCCCTCGATCCGCTCAAGGCCCTGCTCGCCCCCGCCGCCGAGCCTCGGCTCGCCCTCTTCAGCTCCACCACGCCGGTCCCGCGTCGGGCCCTCGGCCGGAAGAAGATCCAGCTCAACGCGAGCCTCTCGCCGCTCATCGAGAACCTCCCGCAGCCCGGCCCCGACAGAGCGGACGCGAACATGATCCTCCATATCTCCAAATAGAAAGTCAGGACATGGCCACTTACAAGACCCCGGACGTCTACGTCGAAGAGATCTCGACCTTTCCTCCCTCCGTAGCAGAGGTGGAGACGGCGATCCCCGCCTTCATCGGGTACACCGAGAAGGCGAAGCGCAACCAGACCGATCTCACCCTCGTGCCCACCAAGATCTACTCGATGCTCGAGTACGAGGCGCTCTTCGGCGTGCCCCACGCCGGATCGATCACGGTGGCTCTGGCGAAGAACACGCAGGGCGGCTACGACGTCACCGCGTCCACATTTCCTGCGCTCGTTTACCGGCTCCACCACGCCGTGAAGATGTTCTTCGATAACGGCGGCGGCCAGTGTTACATCGTCTCTGTCAGTAGCTATGCGGCCACGCCGTCGATCGACGACAAGGCCCTGACCAGCGGCCTCGACAAAGTCGAGCTCGAAGACGAGCCGACCCTGCTGGTGATCCCCGAGGCCGTGGGGCTCGACGGCGCCAAGTACGGGACGCTCGTCCAGGCGATGCTCAAGCAGTGCGGAAAGCTGGGCGATCGCTTCGCCATCTTCGATATCTTCAACGGTGATCAAGAGCTCACCGAGGGGGCGTCCGGGCTGCTCGAGGCCAATCGAACCTACTTCTCCACCTCGAACCTCAAGTACGGCGCCGCCTATCACCCCTTCCTCAAGACGTCGATCAACTACTACGTCGATGAAACCAAGGTGATGGTGGCTGTCGACGGTGGCACCGAGACCTCCCTCGCCAGCCTCCTGGGCACCCCCGCGGTGCCTGCCGTGGCCGCCGTGGCCGCCGTGGCCGCCGTCGCCGCGGTCCCGGCCGACCCGACCGCGACTCCTCCTACGCTCGGGACTCCGGCGGTCGCCGCCGTTCCGGGGGTCGCTGGCGTCGCCGCGATCCCGGCGGTCGCACCGGATACGGCCGCGTACAACACCGTGAAGGCCGAGCTAGGCAAGCACTACATCACCATGCCTCCGAGCGGGGCTGTCGCCGGCGTCTACGCCGCCACCGACAGCGCGCGCGGCGTCTGGAAGGCCCCGGCCAACGTCGGCCTCGCCGACGTCATCGAACCCGCCGTCAAGATCACCAGCGAGAAGCAGGCGAACCTCAACGTCGACACCACCGGCGGCAAATCGATCAACGCGCTCCGCGCCTTCGCCGGGAAAGGCACCCTCGTCTGGGGCGCTCGCACTCTGGCCGGCAACGACAACGAGTGGCGCTACATCTCGGTGCGCCGGTTCTTCAACATGGCCGAAGAGTCGATCAAGAAGTCGACCTCGTGGGCGGTGTTCGAGCCCAACGACGGCAACACCTGGGTCAAGGTCCGCGGGATGATCTCCAACTACCTCATCGACAAGTGGCGTGACGGCGCGCTCGCCGGGAGCAAGCCCGACGAGGCCTTCTTCGTCAAATGCGGCCTCGGCGTGACGATGACGGCGCAAGACATCCTCGAGGGGCGGATGAACGTGGAGATCGGCATGGCGGTCGTCCGGCCGGCCGAGTTCATCGTGCTCAAGTTCTCTCACAAGCTGCAGACGTCGTAGCCCGGGTAAGGAAAGGCAGCAGCCATGTCCACCGCCATCAAGCAATATCCTCTCGTCACGTTCCACTTCACCGTCGAGTGGAGCGGCAGGCGCATCGGCTTCTCCGAGGTCACCGGCCTAACCCAGGAGAACAAGCCGATCGAGTACCGCGACGGCTCGTTCCCCGAGTACTCCTCGATCAAGATGCCGGGGATGCGCACCTTCAGCAACATCGTCCTCAAGCGCGGCGTGGTCGCGCGCGACAACGACTTCTTCCAGTGGCTCTCCACCGTGAAGATGAACACCGTGGAGCGGCGCAACCTCGTCATCAGCCTCCGCAACGAGGACCTCCAGCCGGTGATGGTCTGGAACGTCTCCAACGCGTTCCCCGTCAAGGTCGAGGGCCCGCAGCTCAAGGCCTCCGCGAACGAGGTGGCGATCGAGACCATCGAGCTCGCGCACGAAGGCCTCGAGGTTCACAACGGCTGATGGCCCACTACTATCCTCCCGTCGGGTTCCACTTCAAGGTCGAGGTGCTCGGCTTGCCTCCGAACGACAATGACGTTCGTTTCAGCGAGGTGGGCGGGCTCTCGTCGGAGCTCGCCGTGGAGGAGGTCGCCGAGGGCGGAGAGAACCGTTACCTGCAAAAGTACCCGACGCGAGCCAAGTACCCCGAGCTGGTGCTGAAGCGCGGCCTCTTCCCCGGCTCCGAGGTCATCACCTGGATCCGCGACTGCATCGAGAGCCTCTCGATCACCCCGAAGAACGTGGACGTGACGCTCCTGAACGCAGACCATCAGCCGCTGCTCACCTGGCATCTCGTCAAGGCCTATCCGACCAAATGGGCGGTGAGCGACCTCAACGCGTCGAGCAACACCGTGGTCATCGAGACGCTTCAGCTCTACTACCAATACTTCACGCTGGACCGGTCCTGAGCGATGCCGATCATCGTCGATGAAGTCGTGATCTCGGTGGAGATCACCGGAGGCGACGCGCCGCCGGGCGAGGGAGGCTCCGCGTCGGGCGCCCGCGAGGGCGGCGGCGGCGCGGGCCAGCAGGCGATCATCGAGGAGTGCGTCGAGCGCGTCCTCGAGATCCTCGCCCGACGAGAGGAGCGCTGATCATGAGCGATCGCGGTACCCTCGAGCGGCTGATCATCCGCGCGTACAAGACGCCCGATCTCTCCGGCGATCCGGTGGGCCAGTTCGAGGCCTACGTGAACCCGAGCGAGATCACCCTGGGGTACGAGGTCGAGTGGGACGCCGCCCAGGGCTCGGGCACGACCAAGAGCCGGATGAACTTCAAGAAGATCAAGCCCGGCGACCTGTCGCTGGTCTTCTTCCTCGACGGTACCGGGGCCAACGGGCGCCCGCTCGACGTGCAGAAGAAGGTCGACGAGTTCCAGACCGTCACCGGCTACAACGGCGATATCCACCGACCGAATTACCTCAAGATTGGCTGGGGTACGCTCACCGTCAAGCGGTGTGTGCTCAAGAGCGCGAGCATCGTTTACAAGATGTTCAAGCCCGACGGCGTGCCGCTCCGCGCGGTGATCACCGCGGCCTTCGCCGACACCTCCGACGACGCCACCCGCGTCGCCCTCTCGCAGGACCAGTCGCCGGATCTCACCCACGTTCGCCTGGTGAAGGCCGGCGACACCCTCCCGAAGCTCTGCCACGAGATCTACGGCGATCCGCAGCTCTACCTCGCCGTCGCCGAGGCCAACCGCCTCGACGACTTCCGCAACGTGGCGCCGGGCACCCGGCTCTTCTTTCCCCCCCTGGAGAAGTAGTCATTCCCGACACGCGAACGCTCCCGATCTCCTCTGCGCACCGCGAGTTCGTCGTGAAGGTGCAAGGACAGGTCGTGTCTCGCGAGCACCAGCTCCTCGCGGCGAGCGTGGTGAAGGAGGTCAATCGCATCCCCGCGGCGCGCCTGGTCTACCTCGACGGCGCGCCCGCCCAGAGCGACTTTCCGCTGAGCAACAAGGCCACCTTCAGCCCCGGGAGCGAGGTCGAGATCCTGGCCGGGCCGAGCGACAAGCCGGTGTCGATCTTCAAGGGCGTCGTCGTGGCCCAGTCGCTCAAGGTCCGCGAGCGCAAGGCGCCCGAGCTGGTGATCGAGTGCCGCCACAAGGCCGTGAAGCTCACCGTCGGGCGCAAGAACGCTTGTTTCCTCGCCCAGCCCGACAGCGACATCATCTCTCATCTCCTCGAGTCGGCGGGGCTCGACGCCGACGTCGAGAGCACCGCGGTCACCCACCCTCAGCAGGTCCAGTTCCGCGCCAGCGACTGGGACTTTCTCCTCACGCGCGCCGAGGCCAACGGCAAGCTGGTCCTCGCCGGCAGCGACAAGGTCGCGGTCAAGGCCCCTGCGTTCGGGGGCGCCGCGGTCGCGACGCTGCTCTTCGGAGCGACGATCCTCGAGCTCGACGCCCACGTCGACGCGCGCCTCCAGTGGAGCGCGGTCAAGGGCGCCACCTGGGATCCGGCGCAGCAAGCGCTGGTCGAGAGAGAGGCTGTCGATCCCGGCGTGAGCGGCCCTGGCAACTTCAAGAGCGACGATCTCGCGGGCGTGGTGGGGCTCCCGGCCTACCAGCTCCGTCACGCGTCGATCACCGAAGACGAAGCGCAGGCCTGGGCCGACGCCGAGTGGCTCAAATCGCGGATGAGCAAGGTGAGCGGCCGGGTGAAGTGCGAGGGCATCGCCGCCGTCAACCCCGGGGACATCATCACGCTGAGCGGCGTCGGCGACCGCTACGGCGGCAATGTGTTCGTCACCGGCGTTCGCCACGACAACGATCCTGGCCACGGCTGGAAGACCAACGTGCAGTTTGGCAGCGTCGAGCGGTGGTCGGCCGACGAGCGCGCCGTCGCCGCGCCGCGGGCCGGGGCGCTGCTGCCGCCGACGTCGGGCCTCCAGATTGGCGTCGTCACCAGCAACGAAGACAGCGAGGGCGAGCACCGCGTGCGGGTGCGCCTGCCCCTCGTCGACGACAGCGACGGAGTCTGGGCGCGGGTCGCCAGCCTCGACGCCGGCAGCGATCGCGGCTTCTTCTTCCGCCCCGAGATCGGCGACGAGGTCATCGTCGGCTTCCTCGACGACGATCCTCGCTGCGCGGTGATCCTCGGGATGCTCCACAGCAGCGCCAAGGCCGCTCCGCTCCAGGGCTCCGACGACAATCACGAGAAGGTCTTTCAGAGCCGCTCGAAGATGCGACTCTACTTCAACGACGACAAGAAGGTGATGCGCCTGGAGACGCCGGGCGGCAACAAGCTCACCCTCAGCGACGAGGACAAAGGCATCAAGATCGAGGACCAGAACGGCAACACCATCGAGCTCAACGCCGACGGTATCCACATCGCGAGCAAGAAGGCGCTGAAGATCGAGGGCAAGACCGAAGCGGAGCTGAGCAGCTCGGCGACGACCTCGATCAAGGGCCTGAAGATCAAGCTCAACTAGGGATCACGAGCATGGCCAACAGCACCGCGAGCACCTTCACATCGTTCCTCGGTACCGGGTGGAGCTTCCCTCCGGAGTTCGTCCTCGAGGCGGGCGAGGTGCGAATGACGTCCGACGAGCAAGACATCGAGGCGAGCCTGCGGATCCTGTTCGGCACCACGCCCGGAGAGCGCCTCTTCGCCCCGGTGTACGGGCTCGACGTCCGCGAGCTGCTCTTCGAGCCGATGAGCACCACCCTGCGGACGTTCCTCGCCGAGCGGGTGAAGATCGCCATTCTCTTCTACGAGGGCCGGATCGAGGTGCTCTCGCTCCAGATCGAGAGCCCCGATCCCAACAACGGGACACTCCGGATCAGCCTCGATTACGCGGTCCGATCGACGAACTCGCGCTACAACCTGGTGTTCCCGTTCTACCTCGGCGACGGCAACGAGGCGCGGGCCGCCGTCGGCCTCGCGGGGACCTGAGGCGCGCCCCCTCCACGCTCCGAGCGGATCTGCCATGGCACTCGACGAAACCGTTCAAAGCATGGTCTCGCAGCTCGGCCAGAGCCAGCGCGACCGCGTCGCGCCCGAGCTCGAAGAGGGCTTCGTCGACGTGGACGAGCGCTCGCCGGCCGATCTGCTCCTCTTCACGCGCGAGCTGGCCAGGCACGTCCGGTATTACCGCGGCAGCCTCACCGCCCCCACGGCCGACTGGACCGCTTTCTTTCCCGCCGCGAGCTCCGCCGAGGCCGAGCGGCTGCTCGCCACGGACGACGGCTCCGCCCCACCGCACCTGGCCCTCCTCGCCGCGTTCCTCGAGCTGCACGAGGCCGAGCGCCGGAGCCTCAACCGCCTCACGCTCGGCCACCTCGACTTCCATTTTCAACGGGTGCTCCGCTTCCAGGCGCGGCCCTCCACGCCGGACCACGCGCACGTGGTCTTCGAGCTGAAGAAGAACGCCGCGCCGGTGCGGATCCTCCCCGATCTCCTGCTCTCCGCGGGCAAGGACGCGACCGGCGTAGAGCGGATCTACCAGCCGGTGCGCGAGGCGGTCGTCAGCGCCGCGAAGGTCGACAGCCTGCGTACGGTGTTCGTCGACAACCGCCTTCATTTCGCGCCGATCGCCGACTCGGGCGACGGCTCGGGCGGCCCCCTCGCCGCGGACGTGCAGGGGTGGCCGGCGTTCGGCGAGGCCAAGATACCCTATGCCGTCACCGGCTTCGCCCTCTCGTCGCCGGTGCTGCGGATGAAGGAGGGGACGCGCAAGGTCACCCTCACTCTCCAGCTCGGCGCCGAGGCCGCCACGGCCCTCGCGACGGGGTTGCTCGGCGGCGCTCTCGAGGCCTTCTTCACCGGCGAAAAGAGCTGGCTCGGCCCCTACGCCGTCACCGCGACGGCGACGGGCAGCCAGGTTCAACTGACGATCACCGTCGACGCGGACGACGACGCGAAGGCCATCGTCGACTACAACCCAGCGCTCCACGGCGAGTCGCTCGCCACAGACGCCCCGGTGGTGCAGCTGATGTGCAAGGCGAGCTCGGGGCTCACCTACCCGCAGCTGCGGCCACTGGTCCTGCTCTCGGCGCACATCGCGGTGGACGTCTCGGGGATCACCTCGCTCACCCTCGAAGGCGACAATGGCACGCTCGATCCGAAGCGGACGTTCGCGCCCTTCGGCGCCAACCCGATCAAGGGCTCTCGCTTCATGATTGGATGCCCCGAGGCGCTGTCGAAGCCGCTCTCGGCGCTCACGCTCTCCATCCGCTGGCAAGGCGTCCCCGACAGCTTCGCGACGACCTACGCGCACTATCTCCCCGGGGCTACCATCGACGAAGACTATTTCACGGCGACGGCCACCTACCAGACCGGGAGCGGCGGAAAGCACATCGCCTCGCAGCGGACGCTGTTCATGGGCGGCGGGTTGGCCGACGTCGAGATCGCGCTCACGCCGGGAGCCCCCTCGTTCTCCTCGATCGTCTCGGCCGCGCACCGGATCTACGCGCTCAGCACCGCCGGGAGCTTCCTCGCCCGGCACGCGGCGCTCAGCCTGGCGATGCGGCAACCGGTGTTCGCCTCGTTCCTCGCCTCGCCGCCGACGGACCGGACTGGCTTCATCACCCTCACGCTCGACAATGGCTTCCTTCAAGACGTCTTCCGACGAACGACCATCAAGGACGCGATCAAGAGCCCGGCGACGTTCGCCCTCCTCGAAGACCCGTATACCCCGGCGATTGAGCGCATCTCGCTCGGCTACACGGCGCTCACGGCCGAGGCCGACATGGCCTCCACGATCGAGGACAGCTTCTCCGGCGCCAGCATCCGCTTCTTCCACGTCGACGGCTTCGGGCAGCGGCGGGAGCACGGGTATCTCCGCGGCAAGCTGCCCTATGTCACCGACAAGCGCGTACCGCTGTTTCCTCCTCATGACGATCAGGGCGAGCTGCTGGTGGGACTCACCGGCGTCGCGGCGGGCGACAGCGTCAGCCTGCTCTTCGAAGTGGCGCCCGGGAGCGGCGATCCCGAGGTCGAGTGGCCCAAGGTGGTCTGGTCCGTGCTCTGCGACAACCAGTGGAAGCCCCTCGGGCCAGGCGATCTCGTGCTCGACACGACCAACGCCCTGCGCGCGAGCGGCCTCGTGGTCGTGGTGATCCCTCGCGAGGCCACCACCGAGAGCACCATCCTCCCCACCGGGCGGCTGTGGCTGAAGGCGGCTGTCGCGACGGGCGCAGCCGGCGTCTCACGCCTCCTCGGCGTGACGGCCAACGGGGTCGAGGTGGTCTTCATCGACCACGGCAACGATCCAGCCCGCCTCGCCCAGGCCTTGCCGGCAGGCGCGATCGCCCGCCTCAAGACGCCTCTCCCCGCCGTGAAGTCGGTGAAGCAGCCCGAGGCCTCGTTCGGCGGACGCGCGGTCGAGTCCCTCGACGCGATGCGGACCCGCGCGCCCGAGCGGCTCCGGCACAAGGATCGCTGCATCACGCCCTGGGACTACGAGCGGATCGTGCTCGAGGCGTTCCCCGAGATTCATCGCGTGAAATGCATCCCCCACGCGAAGAAGGGTAGCTGGCAGGCGCCGGGCAACGTGCTCCTCGTGGTCATCCCCGATCTCCGCAACAAGAACGCTCGCGATCTGCTCCAGCCCCGCGTCGATCAAGACACGCTCGCGCGGATCACCGCGCACGTCCAGCGGCGCGCCGGGATGAAGGTGGCTGTCGCCACCCACAACCCGGCCTACGAGAAGGTCCGCGTCGACTTCAAGGTCAAGCTCCGACCCGGCTTTGCCTTCACCGTGTATGGCCAGCTCCTCCAGCAAGAGCTCATCGCCTTCCTCTCCCCGTGGGCCCACGACGCCGAGCGCGAGATCCTCTTCGGCGGGCGCGTCTACCGATCGGTGCTGCTCGACTTCGTCGAGGAGCGAAGCTACGTGGACTACGTCACGGACTTTCGCATGTACCGTTACACTGACTCTCTCGTCGGCGCGGTCGACCTCAGCGAGGCGACCCCCGCCACGCCGGACACCATCCTCGTCTCGGACCAGACTCACGTCGTGGCCGAGGCCACCTAGGGGCGCCGGCCATGCTCGAGCGACTGACCATCTCCACGTCTCCGCCGCGCGAGCTCGGGCTCGATCAGGCCGCGCTCCACGCCGCCGGCCTCGCGCACGTGCGCCGGCTCTCCGGGCGGATCTGGACCGATCACAACCTCCACGATCCCGGCGTGACCACCCTCGAGCTGCTCTGCTATGCGCTCACCGATCTCGGCTATCGGGCCTCGTTCCCGGTCGAGGATCTCCTGGCGAGCGGAGACGGCGTCGAGGCGATGAAGGAGCAGTTCCCGACCGCGCGGGCGCTCCTGCCCAACGCGCCGTTGACGCTGCTCGATTACCGCAAGCTGCTCATCGATCTCCCCGAGATCCGCAACGCCTGGATCCTCCCCGTCGAGACGACGCTCTACGCCGACACGGTGGCCGCCAGGCTGAGCTCGACGCGGGCCCACCCGAGCGATCGCTCGGTATCGATCCAGGGCCTCTATCGCGCCCTGATCGATCTCCGCGACGACGTCGCCGCCGCGGATCAGCCGGCCGTGCTCGCCGCCGCGATGGCCCGCTTGCAGGCCAACCGCAACCTCTGCGAGGACTTCCTCGACGTGACGAGCGTGCCAGTCCAGCGGTTCTCCGTCTGCGCCGAGATCGAGCTCCGACCCGGCGCCGACGCCGCCGCGGTCCACGCCGCGATCCAGCTCCGCGTGCAAGAGTATTTCGCGCCGACGGTCCGCAGCTACAGCCTCGCCGAGATGCTGGAGCGGACCCGCGAAGACGGTACCCGCTTCACCGCCGACGCCATCTTCGACGGTCCGGCGCTCGACTGCGGCTTCATCGACGACGACGAGCTCGCCGCGGCCGATATCCGCACCGAGATCCGGCTCTCCGACGTGATCCGGATCGTGATGGACATCGACGGAGTCCAGGCCGTGCGCGACCTGCTTGTCACCCCCTCGGGGCTCACCACGGCGCTCCCCAACAAATGGCTCGTCCCGGTCGACGCCGGCAAGCAGCCGACGCTCGATCAAAAGAGCTCCCGGCTCATCACCACCAAGCGCGGAATGCCCGTCTTCCCCGACGAAGCGCAGGTGGCGGCACGACGCGACGCCCTCGCGAAGCTCGCGCCCGGGAAGAGCGGGACGATCCGGCGCGACGATCTCCCGGTGCCCGCCGGGGCGCCTCGACCCACCGATCGCTATCACTCGTTCCAGAACCATTTCCCGGCGATCTACGGGCTGGGCGCCGACGGGCTCGACGCTGGCGCCTCGAGCGAGCGCAAGGCGCAGGCTTACCAGCTCAAGGCCTATCTGCTCTTCTTCGATCAGATCATGGCCAATTACTGCCGCCAGCTCCACCGCGTGAAGGATCTGTTCTCGATCGATCCCGCCATGCGACAGACCTACTTCTACCAGGCAGTCACCTCGTTCGAGGCCTGGAAGAGCGTCTATGCCACGACCCCGGGCGACGACGACGCGGCCGCCACCGCCGGCATCGTCGACGCGCTGACGACCCAGGTCGGTCCGACCGTCGCGGGCGAGTCGGTCGAGCTCGAGCGTCGGAATCGCTTCCTCGATCACCTGATCGCCCGCTTCGCCGAGCGGTTCCACGACTACGTGGCCGTGACGTCCTCGCTGCCGGGCGCGACCGCGGCCGACGCCATCGCCACAAAATGCGGCTTCCTCGCGGGCTACCCGAAGATCAGCCACGATCGCGGCCTCGGCTACAACCACTCGCTCACCGCGCCCGAGGCGCTCTGGGACACGACCACCAACGTGTCTGGCCTCGAGCAGAGGCTCGCCGCGCTCCTGGGGATGCCGCCCGCCGCGCGCCACGATCTCGCCGCGAGCACACCCACCCTCGAAGGCATGCTCCTGATCGAGAACCTCCTCCTCCGGATGGATGGCTTCGAGGATCCGCTCCTGCCCATCTGCGCCGATCCCACCTGCGTCGACTGCGCCGACGACGATCCCTACTCTTACCGGATCCAGGTGCTCTTGCCCGCCGACGCCGGCCGCTTCACCTGGAGCGTGGACAAGAGCCTGAATTTCCGGCGCTTCGCCGAGGAGGTCATTCGCCAGGAGGCGCCCGCGCACGTGCTCGCGAAGATCTGCTGGCTGGACCAGCCCCGGATGCACGAGGTGGAAACAGCCTATCGCGCCTGGCTCGAGGCCCGGGCGACTGGCCCGGTCGACGCGCGGCGAGCGGCCCTGACGGCCCTGCTCGAGGTGCTGAAGAACGCGAAGAACGTGTATCCGGAGGGCAAGCTCCAGGACTGCACCACAGGCGACGAGACGACCCGGTTCATCCTGGGTCGGAGCCGGACGAGCAGCAGCGAGAAGAACAGGGTCTGACGCGCGGAGATCCACGCGGATCCGGGGTAGCGGGAGCGATTGACATGGCGAAATTGCAAACGAGCTTGGACCAGATCCTCACCACGTTCACGGTGTTCGAGCCGGGTCAGGTCCTCACCGAAGCCCAGCTCAACGCCGCCGTCGACTACCTCGACGACCAGGAGCGGTTGACGCGCGTCGAGCTGCTCGGCGTGGGGATCTTCTGCGGGCTCCGGGCGTCGCGGTCCGGCGATCAAATCACGCTGACGCGCGGCGTGGGCGTGACCACCGACGGGGATCTCCTGAGCGCCGCGAGCGACACCGTCTATGAATCGCTGAAGCCCTATGGCGCCGGCGCTCCGGAGTATGCCCCGTTCATGAACGGCGAGCTGCGGATCGACGCCTGGGAGCTCCTCCCCGTGGGAACGACCGACGCGCTCGCCGTCCCCTTCGCGCAGCTCGGAGCGACGACCAACCGCTCGTGGGACGATCTCGCGGTGGTCTTCCTGATGGAGAGCTACCTCGAGCATCAAGACCTCTGCACCGGCACCACCTGCGACAACCTCGGCTTGCTCTCGCTCCACGAGAGCAAGCTCATCCTGATCCCGAGGTCCGCGGTCGGGCCCTTCAAGGAGAGCCTCACCACGCCGGCCGCCGCGGCGAAGCTGCTCGACTACCTCGTCGCCGATCGGCCGAGCATCGTCGGGATCACCACTTCGGGCGGGCTCAACAGCGCCTATCGGGCCGCGTGCCAGGCCATCCTCGGCCGCCTGACGACGGCGCTGCCCAGGCTCTATCCGGCCTGCCAGGGCTTCCTCGGCGACGTCTTCACGTCGGATCCGTCGGCCCAATGGCTCCAGACGCTGCGAAGCGTGGTCGCTCGGTTCGAGTCCGGCAAAGGCATCCAGTATTGCTACGACTTCCTCAAGGATCTCGTCGAGACGAGCAACGCCTTTCGCGACGAGCTCGCGGGCCTCGACGCGGTATGCTCTCCCGACCTCACCGCCTTCCCGAAGCACCTGCTCCTGGGCGACGTGACCGGCAGGGCCACCAGCGACCAGGATCGGACTGGCCGCTATCCGTCACCGGTCGTCGGCGACGCCGGAGGGCGGCTCGATCACGCCCGCTTCCTCGCGCGCAAGCTCGGGGTGCTCATCGACACCTTCGCGCTGCCGACCGGGACGACGCCCATCCGGATCACGCCGAGCCATGGAGAGGATCGGAGCCTCGAGGAGCGGGCCATCCCGTTCTACTACGATCCGGACAACGCCGAGGCCATCCACGAGAGCTGGAGTCACGCGCTCCAGCGTCGAGGGATGAGCGCCTTCAACTACTCGTACAACGCCAATCGCTACGCGGCGCAGGGCGGCGCGGCGAGCCCCTTCACGGCGCAGATCGGGCGATTCTCCTGCTTCCGGATCGAGGGCCACCTCGGGTCCGAGGTCTCGGCGGCGGTGAGCGCGATCCAGGAGGAGATCAAGAGCAAGAACCTGCCCTTCGCCGTCCACGCGGTGCTCCTCGAGAAGGACAAGACCAAGATCATCCGCTGGCGACCGCCGATTTACACCGATCTGCACCGCGTCCACCGGCTGCTCCGCTATGCCCTCTCCGACCAGCTCGACAACGCCGCCGACTACGCCGACAGCCTCAATACCCAGGTCGTCAACGCCAAGATCGACGGCGATCAGATCGGCGAGGATCCGGCGCAGCTCGCCGGCAAGAAGCGGATCGACGTCAAGCACTCCGCGTCGAACGCCGCGAGCAAGCTGCGCCGGAGCTTCGACGCGAACCGAGTCGACGCCTCGTGGCGGGACGACGTGGGCGAGACCCAGAAGTCGGCTGCGGAGCTCAAGCAGCGCCTCGGCCCGGTGGCCAAGACCGAGTTCACCACGCCGTTCGACACGCTGATCGGGAGCCTCGGTATCCAGCTCCTCGGCCCGCTCGACGACATCATCAAGGGCCGCCAGGACAAGGCCGACGATCATCACGTATTCGCCACCTTCGTCGACAAGCACCCCGGGCTCGAGCATTTCGCCGGCGTGGCGCGCGGCGGGACGTTCGTCCTCGCCTACGACACCTTCGGCTTCGTGGTCGCAGACTTCATGCTCCCTTACCTGTGCTGCGAGCCCGACGAGCCCGAGGCCGAGCTGCCGCCGTCCAAGCCCGGACTCAAGATCTGGCCCGACTGGGTGATCCAGAAGGGCATCACCTTCTCCCCCGCGCTCGGCGCGGTGATCAAGGGCGGTATCGACAAATTCTGGACCGAGACCCAGCCGAAGATCAAGGAGCAGATCGCGGCGCCGAAGGAGCTCTTCCAGATGATCAAAGACATCTTCCCCGCGCGGGAGCTGCCGGCGGCGATCACCGCTGCTCCCCGGGTGAAAGACGGGCTCCTCGCCCTCGCCCTCCGCGAGCTGGACATCGGCAACGAGCGGGTCGATCTGCTCCGGTCCCGGCTCCTCGATCCCGGTCGCTCCGCCGCGGAGCGGGCACATCTCCGGAGCGAGCTGGCGGCTGCCGAGGGCGATCTGTCCGTCTCGGCGACGAAGGCGACGGCCCAGGTCAAGAGCGGTAACCTCGACGTGACCCACGGCTCGGACGGCTTCACCGCAATGCAAGCCGTCTCCGACAGCGCGCGGCGCCTCCAGGACGCGACGGCGATCAAGCGCCTCCACCAGGGGCTCACGCAGCTCCACGCGGGCGCGAGCAAGGACCTCGGCGGTATCGTGTCGACCCTCCTCGGCAAAGGCTGACGTCGCCGCGAATGCAAAAGGCTCCTCACCGGATCCGGCGGCAGCGCTGGCGGGTGCTGGCGCGGTCGGAGGTCCAGGCCTTCGTGCTGCGTCGAGAGCTCCGCGAGCGCCTCGACGACGGCCTGCAAACCGCGCTCGAGCAGGCGTTCGACGAGATCGCGCCCGGCGACGAGATCGTCCACCTCGCGCGGCTCACGATCCACGCGCGGGTGGCGTCGATCGACGAGCTCGCCGCGGTGCTGCCCGAGCTCGTCCGCCGCGAGCTCGGCGCCGCGGTCGAGCGGCCCCCGTCGGCCGAGCCGCGGTCGCGCCGGGACGAGCGGCGATCGCCGCCTTCGCCGCCGGGCCGGCTCGCGTCGCTGATTGAGTATCTCGAGACAGGCACTCTACCCTGGGCCGAGGAGGTGTGGGACCGCGCCGCGACGACGGCGTGGCTCCGCTCGGTGTCATTCGATGAGGCGGTGGCCACGGGCGCGCCGGCCAGTCGCGGTGAGATCACGGAAGCCGCGGTGGCGCGGTGGTTTCGCCTGCTCCAGCTCGTGCCGGAGACCGAATGGGCGGCGCTCGCGCGCGCCCTCGCGACCGCGGCGGCGCGCCGGAGTCGGCCCGCCGACGCCGGCGCGATCGCGACCGCGGCGCCGGTCGCGACGAGCGCGCCGGAGCCGGAAAACGAAGGCGAAGCGCTCGCGGAGATCCTCGCGGCGATCATCGCCGCGGGGCCCGCCTTCTCGCGTCACGCCCGGCTCCAGCTCGCGGCGGTGGCCATGGCCGCTGGGCCGCGACCCGCGGCTGTCGCCCGCTCGAGCGCTGGAGTCCTCCCGGCGCCGCTCGCCGCCGGCACGCCACCGCTCCTCGCCGGCGCGCGCGCTGCGCTCGCGAGCCCGGCGCCGCTCGCCGATCGGGCCCGATCGCTGCTCCAACGCCTGCTCGACGCAGCCCCGCCGTCCAGGGCTCGCGCCGACGAGATCGTGCCTTCCCCGGCGCGGTCGCCGACCGCGATCCCGCGGGGCGCCTCCGCCGCCGAAGAAGCGCCCGGGCTCGTGGTGGGCTGTGCGGGGCTGACAATCCTCCACCCGTTCTTGCCTCGCTTGTTCGACCTCGCGGGGATCGAGCGCGCGAGCCCCGACACCCTCGCTCCGGCCATGCTGCCCCGCGCTGCCGCCTTCCTGCTCTTCCTCGCGACCGGCGAGGACGAGGCGCCCGAGCACGAGCTCGGCTTGATCAAGGTCCTGCTCGGGCTCGATCCCGGATCGCCGCTCCCCTTCGGCGCCGGCCTGCTCACCGCCGCCGATCGCGACGACGCGGAGACGCTGCTCCGCGCGACCATCGAGCACTGGGCGGCCCTCAAGAACACCTCGATTGGCGGCCTGCGCGCGTCGTTCCTCGAGCGCCGCGGCCTCCTCCGCGGAGACGACGCGCAGCTTCGACTCCAGGTGGAAGCCGCGGCCTACGACGTCTTGTTACGGCACCTCCCCTGGTCCCTCGGCGTGATCAAATTACCATGGATGACCCGCCCGCTCTTCACGGAATGGACCACGCCTTGAAGGACAACGCGCGCGATCTCGAGCGCGACCTCGACTGGCTCGCGCGCGTGCTCGACGCCCGGCTCAAGAGCTATTTCGGCAAGGCCGAGGCCCCGCCGCACCCTCTCGATTCGCCGCCTCCGTCGCTCGAAGAGAGCCACTCTCCATGGGCCGAGTTCCTCCGCGCCCACGCGGTCTCTGCGCCGGTACGGCTGATCGTCCTGCTCGGCCTGGTCCCGCACGTTCGCCCCCAGCTCCTCGACGTGCTCTTGCTCCGCAACGAGGCCTCCAGCCGCGGGTTCACCGAGTTCGGGGGCACGCAGGCGGGCGCGCACGGCGGGTTCCTCCCCACCGGCGAGACGGCGGTGTTCCTGATTGCCGGCGACGATCTCGCCGAGCGCTTCGAGGCCGCGCTCCTCTTCGACGGCGGAGAGCTGCTGGCGCGCGAGGGCGTCCTCCGCCTGGGCCCCGCCGGCGGGATCGCCGAGCCGGCGCTGAGCGGAGCGCTCTTGATCTCCGCCGAGCACCTCCAGCGCTTCACCGTCGGCGCCCTGCGTCGACCCGCGTTCAGCGCCGAGTTTCCCGCTCGCCTCATCCAGACGTCGCTCGCCGTCGACGATCTCGTCTTGCCTCAATCCACGCTCGAGCAGCTCAACGAGATCAAGCGCTGGGTGCTCCACGGCGACACCCTGCTGCGGGACTGGGGCCTCGAGCACCGCCTCCAGCCGGGCTTCACCTGCCTTTTCCACGGGCCGTCGGGCACGGGCAAGACCCTCTCGGCCTGCCTCCTGGGGAAGATGTGCGGGTGTGACGTGTACCGGATCGATCTCGGCATGATCGTCTCGAAGTACATCGGCGAGACCGAGAAGAACCTGGCGCGGGTGTTCGATCTGGCCGAGCACCGCCGCTGGATCCTCTTCTTCGACGAGGCCGACGCCCTCTTCGGCAAGCGCACCCAGGTCGAGGACGCCCGCGACCGGTACGCCAACCAGGAGATCAGCTTCCTGCTCCAGCGGATCGAGGAGTTTCATGGAGTGGTGATCCTGGCGTCGAATTTCAAGACCAACATCGACGACGCCTTCCTGCGCCGCTTCCACGCCGTCGTGCAGTTCACCGCGCCGCGGGTCCCCGAGCGACTACGGCTGTGGCAAGAAGCCTTCTCGGGCAAGGCGGTGCTCGAGGCGCGGATCAACCTCTCCCTGCTCGCGAGCAAGCACGAGCTGACAGGCGCGACGATCATGAACGTCGTGCGCTACGCCTCGCTGCTCACCCTGAGCCGTAGAGAGAAGAACGCGAAGGCCGAGATCTTGTTGAGCGATCTCGAAGAGGGGATCCGGCGCGAGCTGCTGAAGGAAGGGCGCGCGATCTAGCGTGGATTGCTGGGCGCCGGCTCGAGAGCGCAGGTGCCTTTGACGACGTGCCCCGGCGCGCGCAGCGCGGCGCCTCCTCCACGGCCGAAGCGCACCGCGAAATCGGCCGTCTTTCCCGGGGCAACGCTGACCTCGAGCCCCGCGGCACAGAGCCGCTCGGGGCTGGCCTCGACGAGGAAGGTGGCCAGTCCCTCCTGGGTGTGGACAGGCACGCTCCCCGGGCCGGTGATCGCCAGGCTGGCGGTGAGATCGGCGAGGAAGCGGATGGTCCCCGCGGGCGCGGCGCAGCCGCCGCCGGAGGCGAGCGTGTCAATCGCGCCGAGCGCGACCAGCGGGCCGACCTCGGCGCGCGCGAGATCGAGATCCCCGGCGAACACCTCGCCGGTGGCGATGGAATAGCCCACGACGACCAGGCCGCCGCCCGGCGCGCGCCGCCCGAGCGTGAAGCGGACGCGGGAGACCTCGGCGACGCGCCCGAGCCGCATCGCAGGGCTGACGGCGTCGCCGCGCGCGATCCACAGCACCCCTTTGTCGGCGTCGAGCGCCACCAGCTCCCCGTCCGGCCCGTCGGCCGCGACAGCGATCCTCGCGGCGATGTCGAAGGGCAAGAACGACGACGCCCCGGCGCCCACGCGCAGCCGGCGCTTGCCGATCGAGAGGAGCAGATCCGTAGGCTCGCGCGGCGACGCGGAGAGGAGCGGGATCACCGTGCCCTGCGCTGTGGTGAGCGAGTGATCCACGGCGGTGAGGTGCCGCAGCGCCGCGCCGGGCTGAAACGGTGGCCACGCGTCGCCGGTCCAGGCGCCGGCGTCGAGGTGGCCAATCGCGCCGGATCCGCCGAGCCGGATCGGGATCGAGATCGAGATCGGGATCGCGGTCCCGATCGCGGCTCGACCCTTCTTCGGAGGCGCGGTGACGGCCCGCGGCGCGGAGTCGGCCCCGAGGGAACAGGCGATCTTCACCGGGCGCGGCCCGCGGAGCGGCGCGCTCGCGGCGGGCGCAGAGGCGGTGTCCTGGCTCGACGTCGGCTCGGGCGCGGGGCCTCCCCACCCGAGGCGGACGATCCCGGCGCCCCAGGTGCAGCCGATCGCCGAGCACCCGTGCGGCGCCGCGTCGTCGGGGGGCGGCGCGAGGAGGCCAATCGGCGGCCCCGCGACTCGCGTCCAGGCGCGGCCGCCGTCGACGGTCTCCCAGGTGGTCGCGACTCCCTCTTTCACGCCCTGCGCCAGGCCAAAGTGTCCTCCGTACACCACCTCGGTGATCCCCTCCGGGAGCGGGAGGATCTGCGCGTGACCCTCGCGATCGAGGCGAAACCCCGCGGATCGCCCGCCGCGCGCGGTGGCCACGCGGAGCTTCCGGTGGGCCGGGCCCTGCGCCGTCGCCGGCGGCAGCGCCGAGGTCTCTCCCGGGGCCGGGAGCCGCACCCACCCACGGATCGCGCCGTCGTCGTCTTCCCAGGAGTCGGCGTCGACGAGGCGATAGCCAATCTCGGCCGGCGAGGATCTCACCGCGGGGTACGCTGCGCCACCGAGCGCGGGATCCGCGGGATCGAGCCGGATCACCCGCACGCCGTCGCCCGTCACGCCCGCGGGCCCGGGCGGCAAAGGCCCTTCGGGAGAGGGCTTGTCGCCGCCGAGCACCAGCGCCGTCACCCGCCCTTCGTCGCCGGGCACGAAGCGATAGAGACCGCGCGCGTCGTCGCCCGAGAGCCGGCGCGAGACCCAGCGATCGGCGCTGATCCGCGCGCAATACCGGGCCTCCTCGGGCAGCGAGGGCTCCACGCGCGGCGAGGGATCCAGAGGCGGCGGCGCCGACCACTCGGGCCCCTGAACAGCATAGTTGCCGTTGTCGGGGCGCGCGCTCGGCGGCCCGAGATCGCTCGAGCTCGACGGGAGCGGCCCGCAACGACCCACGAATCCCAGGCGATCGTGCGGGCCGGTGACGAAGAGGCCCTGCTCGGGGAACGTCGCCAGGAGCCGCGGGTGCCCGAGCGCGCCGGGGAGCGAGAGCACCTCGGCGCCGAGCTCGCCGGCGCACACGAGGAGCGGTGTCCCGGATCCTGCGGTGAGGGGCTGGCACCGCGCGAGCTTCTCGTCGACCGACGCGAGATCGGCGTCGTCGATCGGCAGCGCGGTCGCGCCGGCGAGAATGGTCAGGCCTCCTTCGCGCGGCACGAGGAAGCGATCGCCCGGGAGCCTTGTGCCGGCCAGGAGGGCGCGGGCGAGGCTCTCGTCCGGGAGCGCGCGGGGCGAGGCCCCGAGGTCGGAGAGCAGGTGAGCATGCAGGGAGACCAGGCTCGTGACCGCCGACGGCGGAGCGGCCGGCTCGATCAGGTGGCCTTGCCGATCGAGCAGGAGCCGCGGAGTCGGGCGGCGCGACGACACCAGGGTCACGACCCCGCTCTCCTGCTCTTCGAGGCTCGAGACCAGCACTCCCCGCGTGGCGAGCACGTCAGTCCAGGAGGCGCCGCCGTCGTCGGTCACGGTCGCGCGCCCGAGCGCGTCGAGCCGCACCGCGTGGCGATCGTCGATGGCCACCGCGTCCGCGAGGCCGGGGATCCCCGCGCGACGGAGCGCCCGCGTGGTCGGATCCAGGAGCACGTCGCCGACGGCGGTCCGGAGCAGGAGAGCGCCAATCCAGGGACGGACGCCGCCCGACGCGCCGAGCTCGGCCAGGACCGTGAGCTCGCCGAGGAAGGTGTCGGCGCGGTAAGTCCTCGCGTCCGACCAGAGGGCATATCCGCCGCCGAGCCGCGACGGCAGCCGGCGAAAGCCGAGGAGCCGCTCGGGCGACTTCACCGATCCAGCGAGGAGGCCATTGGCGATCATCACCCGCACCCCGTCGAGCAGCGCCGGCTCGGCCCCCGGCAGCGCGGGCCCGGGCGGCGCAGGATCGAAGATCACCCCGATCCGGTCGGTGTAGAGCCACCGCGGCGGCCTCGTGTCCTCGATCGGAGGTGTCGCCGCCGCGCGCGCGGTCGGCGTCGACGGGCGAGGCAGCGCCGGTGCGGGCGCCGAGCAGGCCGTGACCAGCGCGAGCGAGCCAGCCAGGAGCATCAGGGGAAGACGCCGCACGCGCCGAGGCTATCCCCGCGAGGACCCTCTTCACAATGCCCGCGGATCGTCGGCGGGCCAGGCGTCGCGGTTGACTCCCGTCGAGGGCCTCGATACGCCCTCGGCTCCGCCAGGAAGGAGCCCTCGTGTACACCCTCTACCATTCTCCCAGCACGGCCAGCATGGCGCCGCACATCCTCCTCCGCGAGCTCGGCGTCCCGCATCAGCTCGTGCTCACCAGCACCGACGCCGGCGATCAGCGCCGCCCGGAGTACCTGCGCCTGAACCCCCACGCCCGCGTCCCGACGCTGGTCCACGGCGACACGGTGATCTACGAGGCCACGGCGATTGGCCTCTACCTCTGCGAGCGCCACCCCGAAGCGGGCTTTGCGCCGCCGATCGAGAGCCCTCTGCGGGGCGATTTCCTGAAGTGGATGATCTACCTGACCAACACCGTTCAGGCCGACCTCATGCTCTATTTCTACCCCGAGCGCTACGCGGCCCCCGAGGGCGTGGCGGCCCTCGAGGCCACCGTGGTCGATCGGGTCGCGGAGATGTTCGCCCGGATCGAAGCCCACCTGGCGGAGCGGCCGTATCTCCTGGGCGAGCAAATCTCGGCGGCCGACATTTACCTGTTCATGGTCTCGCGCTGGACGCGCAACCAGCCGAAGAAGGCGCGGGATCTCCCGCACCTCGGCGCGCTGCTGGCGCGGGTGATGGCGCGCCCGGCGGTGCAGGAGGCCTACGCGATCGAGGGGA
>JBDTXR010000027.1:0-38461 GCA_040006075.1 Byssovorax sp.
CCGTCGCCGTCGGGATCGACCATGATCTCGACGGTGTCTTTCTCCCACAAATGAGGGTCTTTTGCGCCCGCGGGCCAGCCGCCGCGCAGCTTCGTTTCGAGGACTTCGAAGCCGACGTAGAGCGCCGCGTCGTCCCGGAGCAAGCGCACCTCGCCCTGCACGGGGATGCCGGGGTTGGGGTTGCCGGAGCCCACGTCAACGAGCGGACCCGTCGTGGCCGCGCGTCCCCACGCGGGCTCGTCGAGCTTGCCATCGAGGGTGATCACCGTGCCTGCGGTCAGGTGAGCGACGGCGAGCTCTTTCACCTCGGCGGCGCGATCTTTCACGCCGGTCGCGAGCCGCACGACCACGGCGCGACCCTCCTTGCTCGCGTGCGCTCCGAGGATCGGGAGGCGCGCGCTCGCGCGGTAGATGCCCGCTTCGAGGATGAGCCACGGCGGCGCGCTCGCGGGCACCGTGAACGCGATCTCGTCGCGATAGAACTTGCCCGGCTCCCAGCGCGAGGGCGACAGCGGCTGTCCAGCGACGCCGTCGCGATGGCGCAGCGGCCCGCTGGCGTCGAGGTTCTGCACCGTCTGTCCGGCCGGCCCGAGCGCGTGCGTGAAGAGCAGCCAGCCCTCGTCGAGCTTCTGATCGCAGCGCCACACGAGGGTGACAGTGACCTTCGTTCCAGGCGCGTATTCAGCCTGTTCTGGAGAGACAACGAACCCGACGAGGCGCGCCTTGCCGTCGAAGTCGAGGTCGAGCGACGTCAGCTTCGCGGGCGGAGAGTCGCTCACGTACGAAGAGAGATCGGCGCTGCCCGCGCCGGTCTTGCACCCCGGCGCGAGGGAGATCAACAGAGCTGCGAGCGCCGCCGCCGGCCGCCGCACCGAGATTACTTCCGGCCCTTCTTGCGGGCGTCGCGCTCGCGCTTGCGCTGGCCCTTCTTCGCGTTGCGCTCGGCGGGGCTGAGCGTCTTCATCTTGGTCATGCTCGGGACCTCGGGGCCTCCGCCCATGCCGGGCATTCCCATGCCGGGGAAGCCGCCCATGCCCGGCATTCCCATGCCGGGGAAACCACCCATGCCAGGCATCCCGCCCATGCCGGGGAAGCCGCCCATGCCGGGCATCCCGCCGCCGGCCATCATCTTCTTCATGTTGCGGGCCATCGCGGCCGTCTTCATGCCGGGGATCTTCCCCATGAGGCCGAGGTTCTGGCCGAGCCCGCCCATCATCTGGCGCATGAAGAGGAACTTCTGCACCAGCTCGTTCACGGCCTCGGGCTTGGTGCCCGAGCCCTTCGAGATGCGCTTGACGCGACCGGGCTCGCGAATGAGCGCGTTCGGGTCCTTCTTCTCGAAGCGGGTCATCGACGAGATGATCGCCTCGATGCGGACCAGCTCGCGATCGTCGAGGTTCACGCCCTCGGGGAGACCGCCGGGGAACATGCCGCCGAGCGGGAGCTTGTCGACGAGGTCCTTCAACGACCCCATCTTCTGGATCATCTTCACCTGATCGAGAAAGTCTTCGAGGGTGAACTCGCCGGACATCAGGCGCTCGGCGTCGGCCTCGGCCTTCTTCTGATCGATGACCTCTTCGAAGTCCTGCATCAGGCCGACGACGTCGCCCATGCCGAGGATGCGGCTGGCCATGCCGTCGGCGCGGAACGGCTCGAGCTTGTCGGTCGTCTCGCCCATACCGGCGAAGACGATCGGCGCGCCGGTGACCTCTTTGATGCTGATCGCCGCGCCGCCGCGGGCGTCGCCGTCGAGCTTGGTGAGGATGACGCCGCTGACGCTGAGCCGGTCGTTGAAGGCCCGCGAGACCTTCACGGCGTCTTGCCCGATCATCGCGTCGACCACGAGGAAGATGTTCTCGGGCGACGTCTTCTCCTTGATGTCGGCGAGCTCTTGCATGAGCGGCTCGTCGATCGCGAGGCGGCCGGCGGTGTCGTAGATGATGACGTCGCGGCCTTGCTTCTTGGCCTCGGCGCGGGCGGCCGCGCAGATGTTGACCGGGCTCTCGCCGGGGATGCTGAAGACCGGGACCTTGAGCTGCGCGCCCAGGATCCGGAGCTGCTCGACGGCGGCGGGGCGCTGCATGTCGGCGGCGACGAGCAGCGGCTTCTTCTTCTCTTTTTCGAGGTAGCGCGCGAGCTTCGCGCACGTCGTCGTCTTGCCGGAGCCCTGGAGCCCGACCATCATGATCCCGGTCGCGCCGCTGTCGGCGAAGGTGATGGGCTCGCCATCGTAGTCCATCATCTCTTCGAGCTGGTCGTGGCAGATCTTGATGAAGAGATCGCTCGCGGAGACGTGGCTCGTCTCGCCGCCCGCCTTGACCCGGCTCTGCAGTGTCTGCCCGACGGCCTTCTCCTTGATGCGGGCGAGGAAGGCTTTGACGACGCCGATCTCGACGTCCGCTTCGAGCAAGCTCAAGCGGACCTCGCGCAGGGCGGAGTCGATGTTGCCGTCGGTGAGCTCGGTGAGCCCGGCGAGGCGATTACGGGCCTGGCGAAAGCCTTTGGCGAGCGTGTCGAACATGGCGGACCGTAGTAGCACGGGTCCGCGGCGGTTTTTACCTCAATGCCGTGGCGACGCGCTCAATGCTTGCTCGGGAGGCGGAGGTCCGTGGCCGCTCGCTCGCAGTCGGGCATCACGATCTGACTCTGCTTGATCCGGGACTCGGCCTCGAGGAGGCGAGCGGCGAGCGCCGGCGACGCGTCACCTTTCACCAGCTCGGCGCGGACACCGTTCTGGAGCTCGGTCCCGTCGAGGAGCGCGCGGTAGGCCGCGACGCAGGTGTCGCGCGCGCGAATCACGTCAGGCACGACTGCCACCGTTTGCGCGAGGTCGGCGACGAGCTCGCGACGATTCCTGATCTCGCCGGCCGGCGCGTCGCGCAGGCGATCGATGGCCACGAGCACGCGCGCCCGCTCGATCGCCTCGGGCGAAGGGCCACACCCGGAGAGCGCGAGCGCCGCGACGACGCCCCACGCGAGCCGCATTTACTCCGCCGGCTTGGGAGGCGGGCCCATCTGGATCCGCTCGCCGATGTACGATCCGATCAGCGTGAAGAGCACGCCGATGGCGGCCATGATCACGTACATGAAGAGCGGCATCGTCCGCACGGTCTGCCCGCGCGCCAGGTAGAACACCGTGGGGATCGCCACCATGAACGAGGCGACGACCGGCTCGATGAACGTCTTGCCGGGGGAGATCATCCCGAGCAGCATCCCGCCGAGGAACCACACGGGTACCGCGACGGTCATGCCGTTCGAGCCCTCGAAGTCGAGCGCGCCGACGACCATCGGCAGGCCGACGACGAGCGCGGCGGTGAGCACCGCTTGCACGAGCAGCGCGATCAGCAGCCAGACGACGCTGAAGCCGTCCTGCTGATAGCGCCGGGCGCGGTCGGCCTCGGCGCTACGCGTAGGCTTGATGGCCTCCATCGTCGCGCCGCAGGACACGCAGCGACCGTTCGCCGGCACCGGTGAATTCTTCGCCCCGCAGGAGGGGCACGTCATGGTGTTGGGGGATTTGGTGGCTGCGGCCATGGGTTCGATCCGTCGGCGATGCTAGGCAACCCGACCGTGCGGGGCAAGGCTATGACGATCCTGGAGAGCGCGGGGAGGCGAAATTACCAAACCGGAAACCGCCGCCCGCCTCCATTGTCGTAGGCTGGAACCGGGTATACTCCCACTCCGACGACGCCAGTGCCTTCGAACCACTCTTCCACCACCCTGCGCGCCGCGGCGGTCTCCACGACGGAGCCGGATCCCGAGCTGCTCTCGCTGCCCGCGCCGCCGAAGCGCGAGCGCACGGTGACGGTGGCGCTGATGCTGGTCACGGCCCTGGCCGCCGCCTGGATGGCGATTTCTCTCCTGGGCGAGGCTCGCTACGCGCTGACCTCGGGCAACCCGCAAGAAGTCGGCGATCTCGCGACCATGCACCCCGGCGCCGATCTGTCGAACCGCTACGTGCGCGCGACGGGCCTCATGGGGACGAACGGCGCCATCCGTTACGGTCGCGCCGCCGAGGGCGACTCGTTCCGCCTCGCTCCGGTCGCGGGCAACCCGAAGGTTTGGGTCGAGCTCCGCGTCCCCGAAGGCTTCGAGGGCCCGCGCTTCGTCCCGCCCACGTCGTTCGCGGGGCGCCTCGTCCCCTTCAATCGCTCGGGCGTGCGCCACGTCGGCCTCATCAAGACGGTGCACGACCAGACCGACATCGCCGTGCCCGACGACGCCTGGCTGATCATCGACGGCGGCTCGCCGCGCGCGTCGCGCTGGGCCGTGGCGCTCGCGCTGCTCTTCCTCGGCTTCACCGGGTGGAACATCGCCAGCGTCGCCCGCGTCCTCGCCCGCGTGCGCGATCGCGCGACCGCGAACGACGCGCCCGCCGAAGGCTGATCAGCGCGGGCTCACCAGAACGCGTAGCCCACGCGCAGGCCCGGCCCGAGGTGGACCAGCGGGTTGTTGCTGTACGGCGGCGTCGAGTCGGTCGCGGTCGAGATGCCGCGCGACGATTGAAACTGGCTCTCGATCACCGCGCCGAGCAGCACGCCGCTGAATTCGAACTCGAGGCCCGCTTCGAGGAGAAAGAACGGATCGGCGCCCGAGGCCTTCTCGCACTCCACCGGCGTGCACCCCGACTTGCTCTTCTCGAACGAGAGCGAGTCGAGCACGACCCCGCCGCCGATCGCGCCGACGGCGCGCACCGTCTTGCCCGGCGTCATCAGGCGAAGCTCGGCGCCGATGCGGTTGGAGATCAACGTGGAGCCGCCCGTCGCGTCGGTCTTGGTCGGGGTGAAGAGGCTCGAGTGTTCGAAGAATCCGTTGAAGCCCGCGACGCCGTTGACCTGGTAGCCGACGCGGAGGCCTCCCGCGCCGCCGCTGTTGATCTTGGGCTGGGGGAAGCCGGTGGGGTAGCTCGTCGGGAACAGGAGCGAGGCCATCGCGATCAAATAAAGGCCATGTTTCGGCGGTAAAACCGGCGGATCTTTGCGCGGCGGCGGCGACGGCGGCAGCGGCGGGAAGAGGTCCGAGCCGGGGCGGATCGTGAGCGGCTTGCCCGCGACGACGAGGATGTCGGCGGTGAACGGCTGCCCGCCCGGCCCGGCGATCTGCACGAGGTGCGAGCCCGGCGGGAGCAGCCCCTTCCACGTGCCCGCGCCGACGACGTGCTGATCGACGGCGATCGTCATCCGCGGATCGGGCGCCTCGATCAGGATCGTCCCTTGATCGGCCACGAGCTTGAGCGCGAGCTCCGTCGACTCGCCGCTGGCCACGGTGAAGCGCTGCTCCATCGGGGCAAATCCCTCGGCGGACGCAGCGATTTTGTGCGTCCCCGGGCCGAGCGCGATCGGCTGCGCCAGCGCCGCGGCGGGCAGCGCCTCGCCGTCGATGGTGACGCTCGCGCTCGCCGGCGTGACCACGAGGTGCACGCGCGCGAGCAGGGCGCGCATGTCCTTCAGCTCGCCCTCGGCGGCCTTGATGTCGCCCGCGCTCATCGTGTCCTGATGCTTCGCGAGCGCCGCCTCCAGCGCCTCGATCGCCTTCGGGTAGTTGAACTCGGCCTTGTGCGCGAGGGCGATGTTGATCAGCGGGCTGGCCCGCGGCCGCGCCTCGTACGCCGCGCGGAACTCGGCGCGCGCCGCGTCGTAGTTGCGATCCTCGAACAGCTTCACGCCGTTCTCCATGTGGAGCTTGTAGGTGTCGGCCGGCGCGGCCTGGGGCGGCAGCGCGGCGGCGGGTTGCGCGCTCGCGGAGACCACGGGAGCGAGCGTGATCGCGCAGCAGAGGGCGGCCATCGCAGCCCGCAGCGGGCTCACGTGCTCTCGCCCCAGCGTCATCGGCGCGAAGACTGACGCTTTCGCCGCCGGATGGGAACGAGTGTTTTCAGTCGGTCTTCAACTTGAGCTGGCCGCCGCCGACTCCGGCCGTCGCCGTGGGGCGGGGAGCCGCGGAGACCGCCGGTTTGCCGGGGTCGTGCGGCTTCTTCGTCGTGTCGGCGGGGCGGGCCGAGGCGGCCTCGACGCCGGGGGAAACGACGGGCAACGTCGTTGACGTCGTCGCCGCGAGCGGCGCCGTCGCGAGGACGATGCGCACCGGCTCGGCGGCGGCGTCGAGCGTGACGTCGAGCTCGCTCGGCGCGTAGCCCGCGGCCTCGACGCGGACGCGCTTCACCTCGCCCTTTTGACCCTTGAGGATGCCGCCCTGGAGCGGCGCGCCGTCGACGAGGAAGCGCGCGCCGACCACGTTGGCCAGGAGCTGGACGTTGATCTCGGCGTCGTGAACGAGCTGCGTCGGCGGCTGCGGCGGCGGGCGCGATCGCACGAAGAGGAACGCGCCGAGGCTGCCCGCGAGCAGCGCCGAGATCGCGATCAGCGCGAAGGTGCGCTTCTCGCGGTTGGCCGCGCGGCGGCTCGTCGACCAGCTCGCCTTCGACGGGCTCGCGGGGCGGACCTCGATCGGCGCGCCGTCGCGTCGCGACTCGGGCGTGCTCCCTTGCGAGGCGTGCCCCGCGCCCCGCGGCGTCAGGCGAAAGTCCGGCGACGACGCCTGGCTCGGGTCGCGATCTTCCACGGGGATCGCCCCGGATCGCGTCGAGATCGCGCCGCCCGTCGCCGTCTTCAGCGCCTCGAGCACCTCGCGCGCGGTGCCGAAGCGGTCGACGCGATCGCGCGCGAGCAGCTTGCCGAGGATCCGCGCGATCGCCTCGGAGACGCCTGGATTGTGGGCGCGCACGTCGTCGGCGTCGTGCATGCAGATGTTGACGATCACCTGCTCGTACGAGGCGCCGCTGTAGGGCGGGCGCCCGGTGAGGCACTCGTACAAGATCGCGCCGACCGACCAGAGATCGGTGCGACCGTCGATGTCGGGCAGGGCCTGCGCTTGCTCGGGCGACATGTAGAACGGGGTGCCGAGCACGGTGCCCTGCCGCGTCAGCGTGTGGACCGGGACGCCGTCCTGCCGCTGCACCTTCGAGATTCCGAAATCGAGGATCTTGGCGAAGCTCTGATCGTCGTCGCGATCGACCAGGAAGATGTTGTCGGGCTTGAGATCGCGGTGAACGATCCCGGCCTCGTGCGCGCGGTGGAGGCCGCGGAGGATCTGCGCGACGATGTGCACCGACTCGCCGATCTCGAGGCGGCCGCAGCGCTTGATCCGGTGGCCGAGATCCTCGCCGCGGAGGAGCTCCATCACGATGTACGGGATGCCGTCGTCGGCCACGCCGGAGTCGAAGATCTCGACGATGTGCGCGCTCTCGACGGCGCTCGCGGCCTCGGCCTCGCGCTGGAAGCGAGCGACGGAGTCCTTGCTCTGGGCGGTCTCGGCGTCGACGAACTTCATCGCGACGCGCTTGCCGATGGTGGTGTTGAGCGCCTCGTACACGGTGCCCATCCCGCCGCGGCCGATGACGCGAACGATCTCGTACTTGTCGACTCGCTTGCCCACGAGCGCATCCGACACAGGGCCGGACGAAGTCGCAGCCGCCGAGCCCGGCGAAGGGACGAGTTCAGGTCGAGAGGTCATGTGGAGGGGCAGACGGACGACCGCCTCGCTTCTTTCGCACGCTATCAAAGAACGGAGGGAAGGTCCCCACCTCGGCGGTGAAGAGTGCGTGCGCCCCGGCGCAATCGGGTGTGATCGCCTTCAAACTGGGAGAACGAGGCTGTCTTTGGCGGGCGGCTCGGCGAGGAGCCGGTCGAGCTTGCCCTGCCGATCGAGGGCGTCGAGCTCGCTCGATCCGCCGACGGGCTGCCCGTTGATGAAGATCTGCGGCACCGTCCGCTGCCCCGACGCCGAGACCAGCCAGCTCCGGAGGTCGGGGCGATCGTCGACGTCGATCTCGGTGAAGGCCGTTTTCTTGCGCGTCAACAGGGCTTTTGCGCGCTGGCAGTAGGGGCACCACTCGGTGAGGTAGATGAGAACGGAGGCTGACACGGGGCTACTCCTTTCACGTTCCGGCCCGGAAGCAAGCGGTGCGCACCACGACCGGGGTCTCCTGAGGTAGGCTCCCGCGCTATGGCCGACAAGGAGGGTACGATTCACCTCGACCGCTACACGACCGACGCCAAGCAGGTCGTGGCGGGCGCGCAGCAAATCGCCGACGAGCGGCAGCACACGGAGGTGACCCCGCTGCACCTCCTGACGAGGGTGCTGGAGCGCGATCGCGGCGTGGGCGAAGTCTTTCGTCGCACCGGCGCCGATCCCAACGAGGTCCTGCAGCTCGCCGAGGCCGCGCTCAAGCGGCAAACGAAGGCGACCGGCGGCGTGGCCTACGTGAGCCCGCGGCTGCTGGATCTGCTGTCGCGAGCCGAGCGCGAGGCCACCCGCGAGAAGTCGGAGTCGGTCGGCGTCGAGCATTTGCTTCACGCGCTGGCGCAGGAGATCAAGGGCCCCGCGGGGGAGATCCTCTCCTCGTTCGGCATCGGCCCCGGATCGTTCCGCCCGCACCTCTCGGCGCTGACCGAGGCCGCGCGCGAGCCGCTCTCCACCGTGAGCACCAGCGGCACCGGCGGCGGCGGCGACGGGCCCGCGCCCTTCACCCGCGACCTGGTCGCCGACGCGAAGGAGGGTCGCTTCGATCCGGTCATCGGCCGCGTCACCGAGTCCCGGCGCTTGCTCCAGATCCTCGAGCGTCGCTTCAAGAATCACCCGCTGATCGTCGGCGAGCCCGGCGTCGGCAAGACGGCGCTGATCCGCGGCCTCGCCGATCGGATCTCGCACGGCGACGTGCCCGGCAACCTCGCCACGGCGCAGCTCCTCGAGCTCGACACCGGCGCGCTCGTCGCGGGCGCCAAGCTCCGCGGCGAGATCGAGCAGCGCTTGAAGTCGCTCGTCGACAAGCTCCGCTTGAAGCCCGACGCCGAGACCATCCTCGTCGTCGAAGATCTCGACGCGCTCTTCGGCCAGGGCGCGCAGGGGTCGGGCGTGGGCGAGCTGCTCAAGCCGCTGCTCCAGCGCGGCGAGATCCGCCTGCTCGCGACCACCACGCCCGAGGGCGTGCGCAAGATCAACGATCGCGACGCGGGCATCCTCCGCCGCTTCTCGGTGGTGAACCTCGATCCGCCGAGCATCGATCAGGCGACCGAGATCCTCCGCGGGATCGCCACGAAATACGAAGACCACCACCGCGTCCGCATCGCCGAGGGCGCCATCGTCTCGGCCGTGGTGCTCGCCAAGCGCTACCTCTCGGACCGCGCGCTGCCCGACACCGCGGTCGATCTTCTCGACGAGACCTCGGCGCGCAAGCGGGTCGAGGTCGACGGCGTCTCGCCCGAGCTCGACACGCTCATGCGCCGGGTCGAGTCGCTCAAGGCGCAGATCGCCGCGCTCGCCGACGACGAGGATCGGCAGAGCGTGGTGACGCGGACCCGCCTCGAAAAGGAGCTCGCGGAGATCGAGCCACGCGCGAAAGAGTCGGTCGAGAAGATGAAGTCCCGCAAGGGCGTCGTCGCCGCGATGTCGGCCATCCGCAAGGAGATGACCGACGCCACGCGCGCCCTCGAAATCGCCCGCCGCGACAGCGTATTTGCGAAGCTGGGCGAGCTCGAGCACGTGACGCTGCCCGACATCCGCCGCCGCCTCGAAGCGGCCGAGGCCGCCGCCGAGCGCGAGGGGATCTCGACGACGTCGAACGGCGTCGGCGAGAGCGACGTGGCCGAGACCCTCGGCGACTGGACCGGCATCCCCGTCTCCAAGATGCTCGAGGGGGAGGCCGACAAGCTCCTCAAGATGGAAGAGCGCCTCGCCCGCCGCGTCGTCGGTCAGAACGAGGCCGTGCGCGCCATCGCCAAGGCCGTGCGCCGCGGCCGCGTCGGCCTCCGCGATCCGGGCAAGCCCATCGGCTCGTTCCTGTTCCTCGGCCCGAGCGGCTGCGGCAAGACCGAGCTCGCCAAGGCCCTCGCCGAGTTCCTCTTCGACGACGAGGCCGCGCTCACGCGCATGGACATGAGCGAGTACATGGAGCGCCACATGGCGCAGCGCCTGATCGGCGCGCCCCCCGGCTACGCCGACAGCGAGCAGGGCGGCATGCTGACCGAGGCCGCGCGCCGCCGGCCGTACAGCGTGCTCCTGTTCGACGAGGTGGAGAAGGCCCACGCCGACGTGTTCAACCTGCTCTTGCAGGTGCTCGACGACGGTCGCCTCACCGACGGGCGCGGCCGCCTCGCCGACTTCTCCAACACCGTGGTGATCATGACGTCGAACATCGGGAGCAAGCGCATCCTCGACGCCGACGCGAAGCTCTGGGCCTCGGAAGACGGCCGCGAGGCCATCCGCGACGTGCTCATGGAAGAGCTGAAAGGCTTCTTCCGCCCCGAGTTCCTGAACCGCGTCGACGACGTGGTGGTCTTCAAGGCGCTCTCGAAGGACGACCTCCGCGGCGTCGTCGACATCCAGCTGAAGCGCCTCGATCGGCTGCTCTCGGACAAGGAGATCAAGGTCGTCCTCACCGACGCGGCCAAGCTCCGGCTCGTCGACCTGGGCTACGAGCCCAGCCTGGGCGCGCGGCCGCTCAAGCGCGCCATCCTGCGCGAGCTCCAGAACCCGCTCGCCGAGGCCATCCTCGCGGGCGGCTACACCGCGGGGCAGGTGATCAAGGTCGACATCAACGGTGAAGATTTCACCTTCACCAAGGCGTGATCGGGAGGCCGAGGGTGCGTCAGATTTTCCTCGGCTTCGCCTGCAACAACGCGTGTGTCTTCTGCGCGCAGGGCTCGCTCCGCGATAAAGAAGAGGGCCCGCCCGACGTCGCCGCGCAGCTCACGACCATCGGCGCGGGCGAGACCGTGGCCTTCGTCGGCGGCGAGCCGACGATCCACGACGAGCTCCCGGCGTGGATCAAGCTCGCCGACGCCCGCGGCGCCGCGCGGATCATCGTGCAGACCAACGGCCGCCGGCTCGCGTACCGCGCCTTCACCCACGCCCTCCGCGAGGCCTCCACGTGGCTCGCGCTCGACGTCGCCCTGCAAGGCCACACCGCGGCGCTGCACGAGTACCACACCGGCACGCCGGGCAGCTTCGAGCAGACCGTGCGAGGCGTGCGTGCGGCGCGCGCCGAGCGCATCCCCGTGGGCATCACCACGGTGGTGACCCGATCGAACTTCCGGCACCTCGGCGAGATCGCCCGCCTCGCGCACACCGCCGGCGCCGAGGCCATTCATTTCGCCAAGTCCGAGCCGCTCGGGCGCGCCGCGATCGCCCGTGATCGCGTGGTCCCCGCGCGCGAGATGGTCCTCCCGTACCTCACGCGCGCCGCGTCCGAAGCCCAGCGGCTCGGCCTCGTGGTCGTGGTCGGCGCGCAAGAATCCGAGGACTATTTCCCTGGAATCGGCGAGGTCGAGACCGAGGTCGAGCCCACGCCCGCCACTGTACGGAAGACCTCGCTCCGGGTACTTGGCTGAGCAAACGCTCCGGGGTTGTCAAACGGATTTCGATCTGTATACTGCGCGTCCCCTTGGTTCCGGGAGCTCCGGCAGGGTTGTGTGTAGCGCGAGGCGAATCATGTACGCGGTCATCAAGACGGGCGGCAAGCAGTACCGGGTATCCGAAGGCCAGAAGTTGCGGGTGGAGAAGCTCCCCGGCAGCGCTGGCGACAAGATCACGTTCGGCGAGGTGCTCCTCGTCAGCGGCGACACGCCGAAGATCGGGCAACCGCTGATCAAGGGCGCCTCCGTGGCGGCCGAGATCACCGCGCAGGCCCGCGGCGAGAAGCTGATCGTGTTCAAGTTCAAGCGCCGGAAGAACTTCCGCCGCAAGAACGGTCATCGCCAGCTCTACACCGAGCTGAAGATCACCGGGATCACCGCGTAGTCAGGACGAAGAGGCAATCCCATGGCTCATAAAAAAGGCGGCGGCTCCTCTCGTAACGGCCGCGACTCCAAGGCTCAGAAGCGCGGCGTGAAGATCTACGCCGGAGCGACTGTCCTCGCGGGCAACATCATCGTTCGCCAGGTCGGCTCCACGATCCACGCGGGCAAGAACGTCGGCACCGGCCGCGATTTCACTCTCTTCTCGCTCATCCCGGGCGTCGTGAAGTACGAGTGGAAGTCGAACACCAAGAAGCAAGTCTCGGTTTATCCCGCGGCTTGAGCTACAAGCTCCTCGCCTCCGACATCGATGGGACGCTGCTGCGTCGTGACGGGACGATCCATCCCGACGACGCCGCAGCCATCCGCGATCTTCAGGCGAGCGGCATCCCCGTCACGATCATCACTGGCCGGCTCTACTCCGGCTCGTGCGCGATCGCACGCGAGGTCGGCATCGTCGGGCCCATCGCCTGCGTCGACGGGAGTCACATCGTCGATGTGACGAGCGACGAGGTGCGGTTCTATCGATCGCTCAGCGGCGCTCACGCTGCGGCGCTGCGTGGGGTGCTCGAGCGCTACGAATCAGCGAGCTTCCTCTTCGCGCACGACAGCATCGTTCACGACGCCACGGGCGAGGCCTTCGCGCCGTACGTGCGCACCTGGTCGACCAAGATCGAGGTGGTGGAGCGCGTGATCACGCACTCCCACTGGGATCACGAGCTCGGGCTCATGGCCGTCGTGTCCATCGGGACGGAGGCGAACATCCTCTCCGCGGTGGCCGAGCTCCGCGAGCGCCTCGCCGACGTCGCCGTCGTCCTCTCGTTCCCCGTCACCCGCCTGCCCGGCGTCCACGCGATGATTGTCCGCGCCAAGGGCCCCACGAAGGGCACCGCCGTCGAGTGGCTGGCCGCGCACCACGGCTGCACCGCGGCCGAGGTCGTCGTCGTCGGCGACTGGCTCAACGACGTGCCGATGTTCGACGCCGCCGGCCGCTCGTTCGCGATGGGCCAGGCCCCCGCCGAGGTGAAGTCGCACGCCAGCGATCTCCTCGATGCCAGCGGCCTCGTCGGCGGCGGCGTGGCCGAAGCGATCCGCAAAATCTGGGGCTGATCACGGTCGTCAACCGTGGGCAACACCGTTCACATCAGCGCACGCCGCCGCGGCCCAGCTCGATCATGGCCTGGTGGAAGCGCTTCAACCGCATCTCCGCGGCGCGGAACACGGTGCTCTCGGGGTAGTGGCCCTCGGCGTCGGCGACGCCCGCGGCGACGCCGGTGAGCAGCTCGATGCCCTCTTCCACCGTCGCCACGACGTAGACGTGGAAGCGGCCCGCGGCGATGGCGTCGACCACGTCGCTTCGAAGCATCAGGGCGTCGCGGTTCATCACCGGGATGAGCACGCCCTGGCGGCCGGTGATCCCCTTCGCCGCGCAGATGTCGAAGAAGGCTTCGATCTTCTCGTTGAGGCCGCCCACCGGCTGGATGCCGCCCTGCTGATCGACGCTGCCCGTCACCGCCAGCTCTTGCCGCAGCGGGAAGCCCGAGAGCGCCGAGAGCAGCGCGTAGAGCTCGCTCGACGAGGCGCTGTCGCCGTCGATGGCCTCGTAGGTTTGCTCGAAGACCAGCGACGCGCCGAAGAGCGGCGGGCGGCTCTGCGCGAAGCGCGCCGCGAGGAAGCCGCCGAGCACCAGCACGCCCTTGCTGTGGAGCGGGCCCGACATCTCGACCTCGCGCGCGATGTTCACCGGGCCTTCGGATCCCGGGTAAACGACGGCGGTCACGCGGCACGGGCGGCCGAACATTTGCGGGCCGTCGGTGAGCACCGAGATGGCGTTGACCTGGCCCACGCGCTCGCCGGTGACGTCGATGCGGATCGTCCCGTCGGAGAGCAGCTCGTGGATGTGATCGCGAAAGTGGCTGCCGCGGCGGCGCGCGGCGTTGAGCGCCTCGATCACCTGCGCGCCGTCGATGCGATCTTGCCCGCGCGAGACGGCGCGGTAGCCGGCCTCGGTGGTGACCTCGGCGATCATCCCGAGCTGCGCCGTGACCTTGGTCTGGCTCTCGGCGAGGCGGCCGCCGTGGAAGAGCAATTCAGCGACGGCGTCGGGCGTGAGCTGCGGCAGACCGCGATCGCGCGCGAGGCTGGCGAGGAACGCGGGGTAGGTGAGGATCGCCTCTTCAATCGAGAGCGTGGGCTCGAAGCGGGCCTGCACCTTGAAGAGCTGCGAAAACTCCGGATCGGCCTCGTGGAGATCTTGATAGAGGCTGGGATTGGCGATGAGCACGACCTTGAGATCGATCGGGATCGGCGGGAAAAGAAGCTCTTCCGACGTGCCTCGGTAGTAGGAGGGGTTGTGCTCGGGGACGATGAACTTGCCCGCGAGCAAGCAGGCCTTGAGCTGCTCGTAGAGCGGCTCGTTCTTGAGCAGCGAGCTGGCCGGCAGCAGCAGGAAGCCCCCGTTGGCCTCGTGGAGCGCGCCGGCGACGGCGAACCCGGGCTCGGGCGGGAAGTCCGAGTCCGGCGGCGCGTGGGTGCGACCGAAGAGCGCGGCGAGCGTGGGGTACGGGACCTCGACCACGGGCGCGCCGGATCCGGGTTTGTGCTCGGTGAGCAGCGTCGGGATCACCACGCCGCGCGGGAGCGTCGGCGACTCTTCGTTGCGCGGATCGTCCACCGCGCGGCGGAGCTCGCGCGCGACCACGACCTCGACGTCGGCGAGGAACGCGGTGATGGCCTCGCGCCCTTCGTAGAGCGCGCGCACCGGGGCGAAGCAGCTCTTCACCGTCTCGGCGAGCAGGTGCTGCACGACGTTGCGGAGCTCGGCGTCGGCCTCGTCTTGCACGGTGGCGAGCGTGGTCTCGAACTCCTCGACCGAGCCGGCGATCTGCGCGAGCGCGTCGCTGCTGGGAGGGCCCGCGGCCTCGTCGAGCGCGGTGATCTGCACCTCGTCGTCGCCGCGCGAAAGATCGAGGCCGATGGCGCGCGCGGCGGCCTTCAGCGTCTCCTCGAGGCGGCTCTCTTCGGTGGCGACGCGGCGACGGATCTTGGCGCGGGCCTGCTTGTAGCGCTCACCTTCGGTGACGGCGCGGACGCCGTCGACGATCTTGGTGTGCATCTCGTCCATGGCCTCGACGAAGGGCTTTCCATCGCCGGCGGGGAGCGCGAGCACGGTGGGCTCGCTCGGCCTTCGCGGGTTCGGGAGCAAGAGCACGTCGTCGGGCGTGGGCCGCCCCGCAGCGATGCGCTTGGCGACCGAGCGCGCGCAGAACGTGCGACCCGTCCCCGAGGCGCCGACGACCACCACGTGAAAGCGCGGCTGACGGATGTCGAGGCCGAAGCTCAGCGCCGTGAGCGCGCGCTCTTGCGAGGCGATCCCCGACACCGGCGCGACCTCGTCGGTGGTCGCGAAGCGGAAGACGCTGGGGTCGACATTACGGCGGCATTCGAGCGCGGACAGCTCCCGGGCAGGCATGGTGGGCGCACCATATCACCGCCGCGCGCGAGTACAGGATCTCGGTGCAGGCGCGGCGCGATCACCCGCGGAGCACGAGGACGGGCAGGCCCGCGCCGCGGTGGACCCGACGAAGGATGCGGCCGGATCGCCTTCACCGTCGCCGCGCCACCCGAGCGCGATCAGATCCGGATCGAGGATCGAGATCGATCGCCGCGCGCACGATCTGAAGCAGGCTACCCTCTGCGGCTGGATCAATTCGAGAGGGCCGTCGCGCACGGTCCGACGGGGTCACCATGCTGGAGAGCTCCCCACGTCCGATCAAAATTTACCTGATCGACGATCATCCGATCGTCCGTGAAGGGTTCGCTCGCGCGATTGAAGACGAGCCCGACATGATCGTCATCGGGCAAGCGGGCACCGCGGCAGAGGCGCTGAGGGACGCGGCGCTGATGACGCCGGACGTGGCCCTGGTCGACCTCAACATCCCCGATCGCGACGGGGTCGAGCTGCTCTGCGCGCTCCGCGCTCAGCTCCCGAGCACCAAGCTCCTGGTGCTCAGCGGCTACGACGACGAGTTCCGCGTGGCCGAGGCGCTCCGCGCCGGGGCGCACGGCTACCTGGTGAAGACCTCGCGCCTCGACGAGGTCATCGATGGGATCCGCAACGTGGCGATGGGCGGGGCGCCGCTCAGCGCCAACATCGCCGGCGCCGTCGTCCGCGCCATGCGCAAGCCGGTCGGGGCCGAGGGCAGCAGCGGGCTGGAGTCGCTCACCGCGCGCGAGCGCCAGGTCCTCCGCCTGCTCGCGGGCGGCATGTCGACGCGCGACACCGCAGCTCGCCTCACCATCAGCCCGAAGACGGTCGAGACCCACCGCGTCCGCATCTACGCCAAGCTCGGCTGCAAGAGCGCGGTCGAGCTCACCCGCATCGCGGTGCGCACCGGCCTCATCGAAGCGTAGCGACCCCGCGCGCCGCTCGACTAGGCTCCGCGCTCGCATGAGCGACGCGCCGTTTCTCCTCCACCACGCCCTCGTCACGGCGCCGGACGCGGCGCCGACGCGCTGGATGTTCGCGCTCCACGGCATCCTCGGATCGGGCACCAACCTCCGATCGCTCGCCAAGCGGATCGCGGCTGCGTTCCCCGAATGGGGCTTGATTTTGCCCGATCTGCGCATGCACGGGCTCTCGCAAGACGCGCCGCCGCCGCACACGCTCGCCGCCGCGGCCGACGATCTGGTGCGCCTCGGCGCGCACCTCGGGCTGCCGATCGACGGCGTGCTCGGCCACTCGTTCGGCGGCAAGGTCGCGCTCGCTTACCTCGATCGCCGCGGCGAACGCCTCGATCAAGCCTGGATCCTCGACGCGTCGCCGAGCGCGCGGCCGCGAGGCGAGCGCGCGGGGGCGACGGCGCAGATCGTCGCCATGCTCCGCGCGATGCCGCAGCCCCTGCCCTCGCGCGAGAGCTTCCTGGCGATCGTCGCCGAGCACGGCCACGCGAAAGGGATCGCCGAGTGGCTGGCGATGAACCTCCGCCGGGCCGACGACGGCTTCCGCCTCCGCCTCGACCTCGACGCCATCGGCGCCCTCCTCGACGATTATTTTGCCGTGGATCTCTGGCGCGTCCTCGAAGAAGGGCGCCTCGCCCGCCAGCTCCACATGGTCGTCGGAGGAGCTTCCGACGCGCTCGATCCGGCCGATCGCGCCCGCCTCGCCGCGCTCGGATCGCGGGCCCGGACGCACGTCCTCGCGGGCGCCGGCCACTGGGTCCACGTCGACGCCCCCGACGCGTTGTTCGCCGCCCTCGCCGGAGCGCTCGCGCCCTCCCGCGACGCGAGGTAACGTCCCGCGGATGCGCATCGCCTCGTGGAACGTGAACTCGGTACGGTCGCGGCTCGACCAGCTCGGCGCGTGGCTCGCGCGAGCCGCGCCCGACGTCATCTGTCTGCAAGAGACGAAGTGCGAGGACGAGAAATTCCCGATGCGCGAGCTGGAAGAGGTGGGCTACCGCTTCGTCACGCTCGGCCAGAAGACGTACAACGGCGTGGCCATCGGCGCGCGCTTCGGCCTCTCGATCGACGACGTGAAGAAGAACCTCGACGGTGACGACGCCGAGTCGCAAAAGCGGATGATCGCCGCGACGATCGAGGGGATCCGGATCATCAACGTCTACGTGCCCAACGGGCAAACGCCCGAGGCCCCCGCGTTCACCTACAAGCTCGAGTGGCTCGCGCGCCTGCGCAAGGAGCTCGACGCGCACTGCACGAACACGCAAGACGTCCTGCTCTGCGGCGACTTCAACGTCGCGCCCGAGGCCATCGACGTCCACGATCCGCCGAAGTGGGAGGGCGGGATCCTGGTCACCCCGCAAGAGCGCGCGGCCCTGAAGAACGTGATGGAGTTCGGCCTCGTCGACACCTTCCGCGCGCACCACGACGGCGCCGGCCTCTACTCGTGGTGGGACTACCGCATGGGCGCGTTCCGCAAGAACCACGGCGTGCGCATCGACCTCACGCTGGTGACGAAGCCCCTCGCCGCGCGCTGCACCGCGGCCTCGATCGACCGCCGCCCGCGCGAGCTCGATCGCCCCTCCGACCACGCCCCGATGGTCGTCGACATCAGCTAAACAATGTCCGACCTGCCCCACGTCGGAGTGGGCAAATCGACAGTGATTTGATAGAGTTCCCGGCGTGGAACGACAGGTTTACGACGGCTTCTCGGTCGTCGTCCCCGACGGCTGGACCGAGCTGGAAGACGACGCGACCTTCGCCGAAGAAGGCGGCGATCTCCCGATCCGCTTCGCCCGCCAAGGCGGAGGCGCGGGCATGGTGCTGGTGACGGTCCCGCTCTTCGATCCCGAAGAGCAACCCGGCGACGACGCGGCCGAGCTCGCCGCGCTCGCGCTCGCGTGGGGCGCGCGTCGTGGGCTCTCCGCTCCCGTCGCGTCGGCCACCCAGGCGCGCCGCATCGGGACCATGGCGACGGCCGTGTACGCGCTGCGAGGCCAGTTCGTGCAGATCTGGTTCTTCTCCGACGGCTCCTCGCTCTTGCACGCGACGTACGTGTGCGCGTGGGATTCGCAGGAAGACGAGCGCGCTCCTCGCGAGGCCATCGTGGCTTCCCTTCGCTTTGCTTAGAGCTTGCTTTAAAGCTTATTTCGGATCTGTCGGCGCGTCGATCGCGGGCGGCTCGGCCGCCGGCTTGGCTTCGCTTGCCTTCTCTTCCGCGCCATCGCCATCCGCGGCGTGGCCGGCTTTCGCGGCTCCTCCATCGCCGGTGCCCACGCGCAGCATGGCCTCCTCGATGCACACGGTGCGCATCGACTCGGGGCAGGCGATCCGCACGTGGAGGTGATCGTCGTGCACGTCGGCCTCGGGCGGGCTCATCATCGCGGCGGCGGCGCGGGTGATCAGCTCCTTCGTCGCGTGCTTCTTCGCGGCCTGCGCGAGCAGGCGGGCGCGGAGCGGGTTGGAGATGAACAGGTAGCGAACGTTGGCCTTGTCGTCGGTGAGCAAGGCCTCGACCAGGTCCCAGTTGCGCGCGTCGTCGAACATAGCCCAGGGCAGCTCGCGGCCCTTGCCGGCGCTGTCGAAGGCCACGAAGTGGCGCACGTTCACCGATTTGCCCTTCGAGTTCATCACGTACAGGCCGACGTCGGCGTCGCGCCCGGTCTGGTGCGAGCCGTGGCGCTCGAGGAAGCCGCCGGTGCGGCCCGAGAGATCGCCCACCAGCATCACCGAGTTTTTGTGGTGCTTCGCGACCTTCACCGAGGCGCGCTGGAGCGCGTGCACCAGCTCGGGGAGGCCCCACGAGTGCGAGCCCTCTTTCTGCCTCAGCGTGTGGGATCCGCGCAGGAGCATCGCCCCTTCGAGGTGGCCCGCGTTGGGCGCGCCGATCGACTGCGGGCCCTTGCGCGAGCCCTTGGTCGCCCTGGTCGTCGTCGACGCGACCTTGGTCGGATGCTTGGTCGCGGGCTTCGCGTCGGCGACGCCGAGGCCCGAGAGGGCGATCGCGAACGCGGCAAGCGGGAGCAGGCGCCGGTGCAGCATCACGGGCGGACGCTAGCGCGCCCGAGCGCCGCGCGATACTCGCTTTCGCCCGCGGTTCACCGAAGAAAATTCAGGGGAGCGTCAGCGTGAAGTAGGCGTTCTGATCGACGCCCTTGCGGTACGCCTTGCCGACGACGACCCCGCGCGCGACGCGGCGCACGTAGTCGATCATGTCGCTGTAGACGAGCTTCGAGAGGCCGCGATCGTTGGCCTTGAAGGCCGGCCAGCCCGAGGGCGTCTCCGGCGGGGGCACCGTGTAGTCGAAGAACAGCTCCTTGCCGTGCTGGCCCTCGCCGTCGGCGGCCTTCACCACGAAGTAGCCCGGGCCGGTCACGAACGACATCGACTGGTGGTTGTAGCCGACGATGATCCCGCTCTCGAGGCGAAGGAAACGCTTCTGAAAGCGGCTGAACGCGGCGAGCGAGTTGCGACCTTCGTAAATCAGCGTGCCCTTCGTCGACGGGGGCAGGAACTCTTCCGGCGTGACCGTGGGCGCGTCGGCGACGGCCGCGTAGAGCTTGCCGACCGCGCCGCCGGTGATGGCCAGCACCTCGTCGAGCCGCGCCGCGGCGGAGAGCCCGTCGAGGTGATCGGCCATCTCGCGGGACGAGGCCCCCGATCGAAGGAGAGCCGAGAGAGCGCGGGTGGATTCTGCGGCGGTGGTTGCGGCGGCCATGCGCGGGAGGATAGCCGCAAAAAGCCTCACGGCATTCCTTGACACGAAGCAGGCCGCCGATTAGAAGCGGGTCTCTCTTCGCCGCCCGAAACGGTGGTGAGGCGAGAGCGCCCGTAGCTCAGCTGGATAGAGCCTCGGACTTCGAATCCGGTGGTCGCCCGTTCGAATCGGGCCGGGCGCACCGGACCGAACGACCCGGCCGCGCTGTCCAGTAGTTCTCGGATCGCTTTGAAATCTCGTGTCGGGGCCATTAGCTCAATTGGTAGAGCAGAGGACTCTTAATCCTTTGGCTGAAGGTTCAAGTCCTTCATGGCCCACTGAAAGAAGCAAGACCCGGTTACGCCGGGTTTTTTGCTTTTGTCGTCCTACGTAACGGCGGTCATCCACGGCTTCGATCGGTAACGATCCCATCCGTCGGGGAGCAGCGCGACGACCGGATCGCGGGTCACGCCGCTCGTCGCGACGCGGATCGCCGCCACCACCGCGGTGCCGGCCGAGCCGCCGACGAGCAGGCCCTCTTCGCAGAGGAGCCGGCGGACCATCGCGAAGCTCTCGGCGTCGGACACGCTCTCCACCGCGTCGATCACGCTCCGATCGAGGATCGACGGCGGCTGGCTCGTGCCGATCCCTTCGACCTGGTAGGCCGCGTCGGGCCCGACGACGCCGGTCAACGCCCAGTGCGCCAGGCCCGATCCGACCGGATCGGCGAGGACGATCCGCGCGGCGGACAGGCGCGATTTGAGGAAGCGACCCACGCCGGTGAGCGTGCCGCCGGTGCCCACGCCGGCGACGAACGCGCCGACCACGCCGCCGCACTGCTCGAAGATCTCCGGCCCCGTGGTCTCCTCGTGCACGCGCACGTTGGCCTCGCTGTTGAACTGATCGGTGAGGAACCAGCCTTTTTCCCGGGCGATCCGGCGCGCGACGTTCTGGAAATTGTCGGGGTGCGACGGCGGCGCGTTGGGCGCGATGATCACCTCGGCGCCGAGCGCCGCGAGGGCCTGCCGCTTCTCGATCGACATCTTCTCCGGCATCACGCACGCGAGCCGGTAGCCGCGCACCGCGGCCACGAGCGCGAGGCCGATCCCGGTGTTGCCCGCGGTGGCCTCGATCAACGTCGCGCCCGGCCGCAGGAGACCGCGGCGCTCGGCGTCGTCGACGATGGCCAGCGCGATCCGATCCTTGACGCTGCCGCCCGGGTTCAGGTGCTCGCACTTCACCAGCACCGGCACCGGCAGCCCCGCGGCGACGCGACCGAGCGGCACGAGCGGCGTTCGCCCGATGCAATCGAGGATCGACGTCACGGCTTCGGGAGCGGCGGGGTGGGGATCTTCCGCGCCCGGGTCCCGTCGGGGTGCTTGTACCAGCCCGGATCCTCGTAGCTCGTGAGCCCGTCACGCACCTTGAGGACGGTGAACATCCCGCCCATCTCGATCGGGCCAAAGGGCCCTTCGCCCGACATCATCGGCAGGGTGTTCTTCGGGCGGCCCATGTCCATCATCCCGCCCATCCCGTTCTCGCCCATGGCCATGTAGCCGGGGAGCACGCCGCGGACCTTTTGCTCCACGCCGGCCTGCTTGACGCCGATCATGTTGGGCACGTCGTGGCTCATGGCGTTCATGGTGTGGTGGGACTTGTGGCAGTGGAAGATCCAGTCGCCGGGCGCGTCGGCCACCAGCTCCACGTCGCGCGTGGTCCCGGGCGGCACATCGACCGTGGTCGCGGGCCAACGCGCCGCCGCCGGGATGGTCCCGCCGTCGGTGCCAGTCATCTCGAAGCGGAAGCCGTGGAGGTGGATCGGGTGGTTATCCATGCTCAGGTTGCCGAGGCGGATCCGCACGCGCTCGCCGGTCTTCGCCACGAGGGGCGCCGTCCCTGGCCAGACGCGGCTGTTGAACGTGAACAGGTTGAAGTCGAGCATCACGTTGGGGTTGGGCGTGAAGGCCCCCGGCGGCACGAACCACTCGTGGAGCATGATCGCAAAATCGCGGTCGATCTGCGGGGTTTCGCCGCCCTTCGGGTGGACGACGAAGAAGCCCATCATCCCCATGGCCATCTGGGTCATCTCGTCGGAGTGGGGGTGATACATCAGCGTGCCGTGCTGACGGAGGGTGAGCTCGTAAACGTACGTCTCCCCCGGCTCCATGTGCGGCTGCGTCAGCCCGGACACGCCGTCCATGCCATTCGGGAGCAGCATCCCGTGCCAGTGAACGCTGGTGCGCTCGGGCAGTCGATTGGTGACCACGAGGCGCACCCTGTCGCCCTCCACGGCCTCGATCGTCGGGCCGGGCGTCATCCCGTTGTAGCCCCAGCAATTGACGATCATCCCCGGGGCAAACTCGCGCTTCACCGGCTCGGCGACGAGGTGAAACTCCTTGGCTCCGTCCACCATCGTCCACGGGAGCGTCGCCCCGTTGGGCGTCGTCACCGGTGTGAACGCGTGGGAGCCACCGGCAACGGCGCCGCGCTTGGCCGCAGCGGCGGCGCCGGTACGGAGGAGCGCGGCGGTGCCGGCGAGCGCGGCGGCGCCGGAAATCAGGGCTTTTCGTCGAGTGAGCATGGCGGTGCGGACGAGCGTACCACCGCGCGCGGCTCAGGGTTTTTCGTTCTCTTCCGGCACGTCGCAGAACGTCGCGTTCGGAGGGCCCAGGCACCGATAGCCGGGGCGAAGGCAGTCCGCCTGGGTCTTGCAGGCCTGGAAGCACTCTTTCTCGTGCGGCTCGCAGAGGTTGGAAGCGCCGCACTCGGCGCTGGTCGTACACTTTTTCGTGCACTGACCGCCTGGATCGTCGAGATCGCAGGTCGCGCCGATCTCGCAGCTGGCGTCGGTGACGCACGCCCCACCGATCGGCGATCGGGCCCCGAGCTTCGCCGCGTCGGGCGGGGTCTTGCTGGGCGTGCACGAGGCGCACCCGAGGAGGAGGACCACGGACGCCGACGTGAGGAGATGACGAGCAATCATTCGGTATTCCTGGTCGCGGCTGCGAGAGAAGGGGACGAGCATCAACTCCTCGTGATCCAGAGGAGTTCAGGCGAGGGCGCGAGACCTTCACCGAAAAGCAAAAGTTTCTCCTGCCGAGGTCCGCGCCGCGACGTTTCAGCCCGGCGACGACAGCCGCTCGGAAGCGGTCCCGTTCAATCGCTGACGGCCCGCAGGAGCAAGATCATCATCACCAGCCCCACCAGCGTCGCGAACCCACCGATGATGTAGACCGCGACGCTGCCCGGCGCGCCCACATCGCCGCGCTCGATCGCGCGGCGAGTCTGCCCGAAGCGCAGCGTGGCGGTGAGGTTGGTGAGCATGCCAGTCCCGACGAGCGCCGCGCCGATCCAGGCCGATCCAACGCTCGGGGCGTGATGGATGGTCACCTGACCGACGGCCTCGACCTGGCGGAGGAAGATCCCGAAGCGCGCGATGGCGAAGCCGAAGGCCATGAGCGAGATCCCGGTGCGGATCCACGCGGCCATGGTCCGCTCGTTGGCCTGGTGCAGACGGACGGTCTCGATCGCGGCAGCGCCTTCGGGCATGGGCGCAGTCTGCGCCGATCGGGCGCGCGCTGCACTCGTCGATCCGGGCGCGGCCACTCCAGGAGGGTGGCCGCTCGTCCGGATCGCGAGCGTCGCTGCGGTGTTACTGCCCCTGGAGGCAGCCCTTCTGGCCAGACGTGTTGGGCGCGCCCGTACCGGCGGTGAACGCCGCGTTGGACCACTCCATCTGGAGCTTCCACTGCGAGTTGTTCGAGAACGTGACCGGCCCGGTGAAGGACCAGGCGCACTTGTCGCCGTTCTCGGCGCCGCCGCTGTCGAACCAGCCTGCGCCGCGGGGATCGGTGATGGTCTCCGCGAGCTCGTGCGCCGTGACGTTGGCGACGGCGGCGAGGCCCTGCGAGTGGGTCGTCCAGGTGTCGCCCGGATCGCAGCCGGCGATACCGTCGATGTTGGGCATGTACGCGACCTGGATCGGAGCGCCGTTGGAGCAGGTGCCCCAGCTATGCCACGCGCAGTAGCTGACGTGGCCGGCGCCCGTGGAGGTGTAGATGAGGTAAAGCGCGTTGGGATCGGGGTTGTTCGCCGCGATCTTGCAGGCTTCGCCCACGGCGGTGGTGGTGGAGAGGGCCTTGGCCGGCGCCGCGGTGGTGTCGAGCTGGTGACCGAGGTACGTGGAGGCCTTGGTGACCTGGCCGTTGGTGCCCGAGTACTCGGTGCTGGTACCAGCGTAGTTGCTGTTGCTCCAGCCGCCGAAGAAGCTGTCGAGTCCGGTGATCTTGTCGCCGGCGAAGGCCGCCGAGCTCCACTCGCTGCCCCAGAAGATGGCCATCGTCTTGCTGGACGTGAGGACCGTACCGCCGTGCGACGTCATCAGCGCGGAGCCTCCGCCGCCGCCGGGCTTGGCCGCATGCGCTCCCTTGTCGAGCTGGAGGTGCTCGGGCGCCCCGTGAAGGCCCTGCTCACCGGCGACGTCTTGCGTGAGGGAATCCACACCCTCGGATTCCTCTCCGGTGCCCACGGCGCAGGCGGGGACGAAGAGAGCCAGTACGAGCGCGATACCAATCTTTTTCATCACGATCCTCCACGTTGACAAAAGCTCGCTATGGTACGCGAACTGCGAAGTCCGCGGCAACCGCGAATATCGCTCAAACCATGCTTTCCACCCCACGTGTGAATTTTCGCGCGAGGCGGATTTGCCAAGCTTTTGACTGCCAAGCTTTTGTCGGAGCTCAGCCGATCATAGATCGACTTGCATCCCCAGCTCGACCACGCGGTTCGGGGGTAGGCCGAAGTAGGCTGTCGCCGGTCGCGCGTTGCGCGAGACAAATGCGAACAGCGTCTTGCGCCAGCGGGACATCCGGGCTTTGCCGGTGGGCAACAACGTCTCGCGACCGAGGAAATAGCTGGTGCTCCCGGGCTGCATCACCAGACCAAAGCGGGCGCACTCGGCCAGGGCGCGCGGGACCTCGGGGCTCTGCATGAAGCCATAGCGGATGGTCACGCGGTAGAAGCCGTGCTCCAGCTCTTCGACGTGGACCCGGTCCTCGGCGGGGACCTCGGGGACGTGGAGCCCGAGCACCGTCAAGAGCACCATCCGCTCGTGGAGCACCTGATTGTGCTTGAAGTGGTGGAGCAAGATCGCCGGGACGCCGTTGGGGTTCGAGGCCATGAAGACGGCCGTTCCCTTCACGCGCCAGGGCTTCGTCTCGCGCACGTCGGCGAGGAAGACCTCGAGCGGGAGCATGGCCGCGGCGAGCACCGTGGCCAGGTGGCGTCGGCCCGTGTTCCAGGTGGTCATCACCACGAAGATGCCAGTCGCCATCAGCACCGGGAACCAGCCACCTTCGAGGAATTTCACCGCGGTGGAGCCGAAGAACGCCAGATCGACCGTCAGGAACGCGGCGGCGAGGGGCATCGCCTTCCAGACCGGCCAGCCCCAGGTCCGCGTCGCGACCACGTAATAGACAATCGTGGTGATGCTCATGGTCCCGGTCACGGCGATGCCGTAGGCCGCCGCCAGCGCCGAAGAGCTCTTGAACGCGAGCACGAGGCCGACGCACGAGACGAGCAGGAGAGTGTTGATCTCCGGGATGTAGATCTGCCCCTCGGTGTGCTTCGAGGTGTGAACGACGGTGACCCGGGGGAAGAAGCCGAGCTGCACGGCCTGCTGCGTGAGCGAGTAGGCCCCGGAGATCAGCGCTTGCGAGGCGACGACGGTGGCCGCCGTGGCGACGACGACCGTGGGGTACAGCGCCCAGCTCGGCACGATGGCGTAGAACGGGCTCGTCGACTGCTCGGGGTGCTTGAGCAAGAAGGCCCCCTGGCCAAAGTAGTTGGCGAGCAGCGCGGGAAACACGACCAGGTACCAGGACTGGCGGATGGGCGTGCGGCCGAAATGCCCCATGTCGGCATAGAGGGCCTCGGCCCCGGTGATCGAGAGCACGACCGCGCCGAGCACGAGGAAGCCATGGCCCCGATTGACCATGAAGAAGCGCACGGCGTAGCGCGGATCGATGGCGCCGAGGACGCCGGGCGCGCGCACGATCTGGGCGATGCCGTAGGCGGCGATGGTCGCGAACCAGAGCACCGTGATCGGCCCGAACACGCGGCCGAGGCCCTCGGTACCGCGGCTCTGAATCAGGAAGAGCCCGAGCAAGATCACCACGGTGATCGGCACGACGTACGGCGAAAGCGCCTTGGTGGCGACCTCGAGCCCCTCCACCGCCGAGAGCACCGAGATGGCCGGGGTGATGACCCCGTCGCCGTAGAGCAGCGCCGCGCCGAAGATCACCAGGAGCACGATGAACGAAGGCCCGCCGAGCTTCTTCGCTTTCCCGTTCATCTCGGGGACCAGGGCCAGCAGCGCGAGGATGCCGCCCTCGCCGTGGTTGTCGGCGCGGAGGATGAACGTGAGGTACTTGATGGAAACGACGAACGTGAGCGCCCAGAAGATCAGCGAGAGCACGCCAAAGACGTTGGCCTGCGTGGCGGCGACGGAGTGGTCTCCGTGGAAGCACTCTTTCAGCGCGTAGAGGGGGCTCGTGCCGATGTCGCCGTAGACGACGCCGAGCGCCGCGACCGCGAGCTTGAGGCCGCCGGAGCGCGCGTGACCGGCGTCGGCGGGCTTCGGGGCGGGAGCGGGCGCGGCTGTTTCCGGGCCGATGGGGGCAGGAGTCATTGCGGTGAGAGCCTATACCAGAGGCGCGGCGGATCTGCGTCGGTGCGACGCGCCGTCACTCGAAGCGGAGCGCCTGGATCGGATCGAGGCGCGACGCCTTGCGCGCCGGATACAGGCCGAACACGATGCCGACCGCGGCGCTGAAGGCCACGGCGATGGCCACGATGTCGGGGCGGATCAGCACCGGCCAGCCGAAGCTGTCGGCGATCCGCATCGAGGCGAAGGCGCCGATGCCGACGCCGAGGAGGCCCCCGCCGATCGAGAGCGCCATGGCCTCCATGAGAAATTGCGTGAGGATGTGCCGTGATTGCGCGCCCACCGCGAGGCGAATCCCGATCTCGCGCGTCCGCTCCGTCACGCTCACGAGCATGATGTTCATGATCCCGATCCCACCGACGAGGAGCGAGACCGCCGCGACCGACGCCAGGAGCGAGGTCATGGTCTTGGTGCCTTCTTGCTGGGCGCTGGCGAGCTCGGCCAGGTTGCGGATCGAGAAGTCGTCGTCGGCGCCCGCGCGCAGGTGGTGGCGCTCGCGGAGCAGATCGGTGATCTGCGCCTGCGCCACCGTGGTCGCGCCGCCGCTGGTCGCGGCGATGACCAGCGAGCCCGAGATGTACGCGGCGAGCCCGCCCTGGATCTTCGCTTGAAACGTGGACGACGGGACGAAGCAGGTGTCGTCGTAGTCCTGTCCCTGCGCCGATTGGCCCTTGGATCCCGCGACGCCGATGACCTCGAACGGGACGTTCTTGATCCGCACCGTCTGCCCCACCGGCTCGGAGTTGGGACCGAAGAGCTTGTCGGCGACCGAGGTGCCGAGGACGACGACCTTGGTGCCCGACTCGACGTCCGAGGTGCCGATCCCGGTGCCCTTGATGATCGGCCAGTTGCGGATCACGAAGTAGTCCGGCGTCGTGCCGATGACCGACGTGGTCCAGTTCTGCTCGTCGGAGACCAGCGTGGCGTTGGAGCGGAGCGAGGGCGCGGCGCCGGTGACCGAGGGGATCTGGGTCTGGATCGCCTTGAGGTCGTCCCAGGTGAGCGAGGCCGACGATCCCGAGCCGCCGCGCACGCCGGAGGCCGTGCTCGAGCCCGGCTGCAAGATCAGCAGGTTGGTGCCCATCGCCGCGAATTGAGCCTCGATCTGGTGCTTCGCGCCCTCGCCGATCGCCATCACGGCGATGACCGCCGCCACGCCGATGATGATCCCGAGCGCGGTGAGCGCGCTCCGCGTCTTGTTGCGCATCAGCGCGCGGAGGGCGATGAACATCGTCTCGAGCGGGTTCATCGCGCCACCGGTCCGAGGCCCATGCTCCGGTGATCGGCGAGCGTGCAGCGGTCCTGCACGACGTCGATCCCCGCGGCGACGAGCTGCCTCGCGAAGGCGTCGTTGCGGATGCCGAGCTGGAGCCAGACGACGCGCGGCAACGGCTTCATTTGAAGGAGATCGGCGAGGTGTCCGGGCAGCATCTCGGCCAGGCGGAAGACGTCGACGAGGTCGATCGGCTCGGCGATCTCGGCGAGCGTGGCGCGGACCGGCTCGCCCCACAGCGTGGTACCGACCAGCGTGGGGTTCACCGGGACGACGCGATACCCCTGCGAATGAAGATAATCGGGGACGTAGAAGGCGGGGCGGCTCGGCTGGTGGTGGGCGCCGAGCACCGCGATGGTCCGCGCGCGCGACAGCACGTCGCGGATCTCCTTCGAGCTCTCGATCTCGGGCATGCGCGAGCCTACCGCGGGCCGCGAGGAGCCGGTATATGCTCGGCGGCGATGCGCCCTCGTCTACTCCTCCCGATGCTCGTGGCGCTGGCCTCGGGCGCGTGCTCGTCCACGCCGGAAACCCTTCCCACGCCGGTGAAACCGACCGGTCCGCCCTGCGCAGATGCGCGATTCGCCGCCGGTCGCGCGAGCACACAATGCGCGCAGCTCGTCGACGCCGAGGGCCGGGTGATCTTCCTCCACGGCGTCAACGCGCGCGTGGCCGGCGTCTTCGACGTGACCTTCGACGACGGCCGCAAGGCGCTCGAGCCCATCCCCGAATTCACCGCCGACGACGCGGCGCAAATGCGCGCGATGGGCCTCAACGCGCTCCGCCTCCCGATCAACTGGAGCGGCATCGAGCCCCTCGACGGCAAGGGCTTCGACGAGGCCTACGTCGATCGCGTCGCCGCCGTGGTGGCGCTCGCCAAGGCCGCAAAATTCAGGGTGCTGATCGACTTTCACCAGGACGCGTACTCGAAGGAGATCGGCGAGGACGGCGCGCCGCTCTGGGCGATCAAGCCCCCTCCGACCAAGCTCCTCGAAGGACCGCTCACCGACCTCGGCGCGCGTCGCACCTCGGGCCAGGTGCTCCAGGCGTTCTCCACCTTCTTCGGCGACGCCGGCGCCTCGCTTCGAACCCGCTTCGCCGCGGCCGTGGGTCACGTGACTGCGCGCTTCAAGGGCGACGACACGGTGATCGGGATCGAGATCATGAACGAGCCCTTGGCCGACGAGACCGCGCAGCTCATCGCGCTGCACGACGAGGTGATCAAGGCCATCCGCGCGGCCGATCCCGGGCGGCTCGCGTTCTTCGAGCCCGACGCCCAGCGCAACCTCTTCGACCACGCGCCCCTGGCCGGGCACGCGCCCTGGCCTGGTACCGTGTACGCGCCGCACGTGTACACCCTGGCCTTCACCGGCAGCGACGAGGCGCGCACCGCGATGACGCGCGCCACGCTCGATCCCTCGAACAAGGCCGCTCGCGCCGAGGCCAAGAGCTGGAACGCGCCGCTCGCCGTCACCGAGTTCGGCTACGGCCCCGACGGGATCCAGGCCGACAATTACCTGGCGTGGCAGCTCGAGCTCGAGGACCAGTACCAGGCGAGCGGCTTCTTCTGGGTGTGGAAAGAAGACAGCCAGGGCGCCTGGGGCCTGTTCGATCACGACCAGGCCAAGGGCACCTGGACGGTGCGCGATCACGTGCGCAAGGCCCTCTCGCGCGTGGCACCCGAGGCCATCGCCGGCTGGCCGACGAGCTTCGGCGAGGACCGCGAGAAGAAGCGCTTCGAGCTGAAATTCACGGGCGATCCGGCGATCACCGCGCCCTCGCAGATCTTCGTCCCCGCCGCGGCCGACTTCGCCGCGTCCTTCGACGTGACCTGCGACGGCGCCGCGATCACCGCGGCGCGCGACGCGGCGACCGGGATCGTCGAGGTGCCTTGCGGCGGCTCCGGCGCGCACACCATCGTGCTCACCGGACACTGACCGCCACCGACGCGAAGCCGACTCCAGGGCTCGGCTCGCCCTGGGAGTCAGGCCGTCGCCCCACCCCCGCGCTGGTCATTTCATTTCGTCGTGCAATGCCCCTTGTCGCATTTCGGCGCGGTGGCCGGGCAGTACTGCGGTCCGTCGCACTCCACGCAGACCTCGCCTTTGCAGGCCGGCAGGGCCGCCGGACAGGTCGCGTCGGTCACGCATTGAACGCAGTGATCGTCCTTGTTGCAGACCGGCGCCGTCATCGGGCAATCGGCGCTCGCGGCGCACTGCACGCATTTGCCGTCGGGGCGGCAAATCGGGGCGGCAGCGCCGCAATCCGCCTGCGCCAGGCATTGCACGCAAGCGCGCGAGGTGGTGTCGCAGAGCGGCTTGTCGGCGTCGGGGCAGTCGGTGTTGGCGCTGCACGCGGGGTGGCACTTGCGATCGCCAGCGCAGAGAAAGCCGCTGCCACAGTCGGAGTCGATCAGGCATTGCTCGCACTTGCCCTCTTGCAGGTCGCACGCGGGCGCCGCAGCGCCGCAGTCGGCGTTGGACGCGCACTCCGAGCAGTGGGCGCTCTGCGGCTCGCAGACCGGGTGATCGGGCGGGCAATCCGCGGCCTTGAGGCAGCCCACGCAGGCGAACGTGGCCGGATCGCAGATCGGCGCGTCCGGGGCGCAGTCCTGGTTGACGGCGCACTTCGTCTCGCAGGTATGGGTCCGCGGGAAGCAGGCTTTGCCGGTGCCGCAGTCGGCGTTCTTGCCGCAGATCTCGCAGCTCCCGAGCACACACACCGGCGCTCCGGGGTGGCAATCGCTGTCGCCGAGGCACTGGACGCAGCCCAGGTTGGCCACGCAGCCGAGCGCGCACTTCGATCCTTCGCGCGCGCACTCGTTGGTCGGCGGGCCGCCGCCCGATCCCTGGGTCGCGGTACCGGTGCCGCCTGTCCCGCCGCACGAAGCGGCGAGGACGGTGGTGGCGACGAGGGCGGCTGCGCCCGCAAAGAAAGTGGTCCAGATCGTGGTGCTCATGTTCGCTCCTTCAAGGGAATGAGAAAGTGATTCAGGGCGAGATCTCGTGGTTCATTTGACGCAGCTGTACGAGCAGATCCCGTTGCAGCAGACCACGTCGGAGCAGCAGATCGCGCTGCCGCACGGGGCGTTGAGCTCGCCGCAGGCGCCGCCGTCGACGTCGCCGCCCGGCGGGACCTGCTCCACCCACTGCGCAGAGTGGTTGTGGGAGTTGACGTCCTGGAACGGGAGCCAGAACGCGGGGAACGATCGATCGGTCGCGTCCAGGCTCCCGTCGGCGTCGACGCGGACGGCGGCCATCCAGATCTGCGGCTGCGCGCAGTCCTCGTAGCCCACGCCCTGCTTGCTCAGCGGCTGGGGCTGATCGTAGGCCGGCGACTCCGGAGGATAGCAGTTGTCGAACCCCTGGTTGACCAGGTGGAGGCCGTAGTCCCGGTTCGACGAGAAGGTGACCCAGAGCAGCTTGTGGCCCTTGTACGTCTGCACGAACGGGCTCCACCGAGGCCACGAGTTGCTGAGGCCGTCCGCGACGTTGAGCGCCGGCAGATCGATCGGGGCCGCGCCCGCCTGGGCCGGGAGGTGGAGGAGCTTGACCCGCGCCTTGCGGTTGTAAAACGAGTCGCCCTCGGGAGCGTCGTTGAAGACCACGAACGAGCCGTCCGGGGTGATCGCCGGATAGAAGAAGTTCTGGGTGCCAGTCGCGCCGAGCAGGAGCGAGGGGGCGCTGATGGTGTTCGCCGCCGCGTCGAAGGTCGAGAGGTAGAGCGAGCCGCCCATGAAATGGTGGTCGCCCGCCGTCGAGATCGTACCGGCCTGGGGCACGACGTACACCAGGGTCTTGTCGTCCTTGCCCAGATCCGGCTGCGTCCCGGCGACGCCCACCGGGAAGGCCGCCGTCGCCAGGACCGCGGCCGTGTCGCCGTCGTGGATCGTGAACGAGAGGTTCTTCTGCTTCCAGTTGCTGGCGATGAGCTTGGTGTGGTCGTGGGTGAAGGTCTGGAATCCGGGCGACATCTTCGCGCCCCCGAGCACGGTGCGCGTCGCCACGTCCATGAGGTGCGATTTGACGTCGGCGAATTCGTCGTCGGCGTCGGGATCGTCGGTGGCGAGCGACATCCGCGCTCCGTCGCGAGAGAGGTAATGGCAGCCCACGCACGTCCCCGTCCCGCCGGAGGTGTAAAAGGGCGTGGGCGTGGGGTCGAGCGAGCCAAAGTCGTGACTGTAAATACCCCCCGTCTTGCCGCCGATCCCCCCGTACACCGCCGATTGCCAGTAATAAATCCCGCCGACGATGTCTTCCTTGGCAAAGAGGATATCGATCTTGGCGGTCGAGGTCGAGACGCAGCTCCCGTCGGTGGTGGCGCGCACCGTCACGTGGACCGGATCGCCGTCGCGGTTGGTGTTGGCGATGTCGTTCCAGGCAGCCTGAGGGAGCGTGAGGCCGCAGCCGAGGCTGGGGCCGCCGCGAACGGGGGGCACGGGCGTGCACATCGTCTCCACCTTCACGTCGGTGAGGGCGTTCTCGAAATCGACCTCGAACAGCGTCGCTCCGGCCGGAGGGACGAACTGCACCTCGAGCACGTTCATGTTGGGCGGCAAGAGCAGCCCGTCGAGCGGATAGGCAATCTTCGCCGGGCCGAGCTTCGCGGGATCGCACGCGCCCGCGCCGAGGGGCGGAAAGGCCGTACAGCCTTTGCACGGATAGGTGGTGCTGATCTTGCCGCCTCCGCTGTCGGGGAAGATGTCTCCCCCGCCCTGCCCACCTTGCCCACCATGACCGCTCTGACCGCCCTGCCCGCTCCCGCTCGTCCCGGTGCCCGCCGCGGCCGTCGTGGTCGCCCCGCCGCCGCACGATCCCGCGAGCGCCGCGATGACCACCGCAGTGGCGAACAGAGCCGGCAATGCAACGCGGGGTCGGGATTGAGCGGTCATTGGCGGGTCTCCTTGTTGCGCCGGGCGATCCAGCTCGCGCGGCCTCGAGGAGGTGCCACGGGGGCCCCCGCGACGGCTCACTTCTTTTTGATCGGGTGCCGCGGCCACCGGCGAGCACCATCCGCTGCTTTTCGGCGCGCGGCGATCAGGGCATGAGCCAGACACCGCCGCTTCCTTCGCAGATGAGCTGCGAGCCGCCGCCGTCGTAGTTGAAATCGACGAATTCCTGCGGTTTTCCGCAGTTCGACACGCAGCGCGAGGTGGCGCCCGAGGGGCATGTCGCGATGGCATGCGTGAAGCTGTCGGGCACGCACGACGCGTCCCACTGGTGCGGATCCTTCGTGCCATTTTCGCCGGTGTACTCGCGGCATTTCGAGGGCGACTTGGTGCCGGGCCCGGGCGGCATGGTCGCGTCGCCCGCCCAGCAGGCGATGATCTGCGGCTGCGGGACGCAACCCGATCCGCCGCCGGTCCCGGTGCTCGCGCTCGCGCTCCCGCCGCCGGCTCCGGTCGTGGCGGACGCGCTGCTCGCGCCACCCCCGCCCCCGCCCGCGCCGGTGGCCGAAGAGGCTGTCGAGGTACCTCCGCCGCTGCACCCGACGAGATAAAAGAGACCCGCAATGACGAGGTATTTATTGAACATAATTCGACATTTCAGGAACGAGCGCGGAGCGTCAACGGCCTTCGTCGGATCCTGCGAAGGAGCCCGATCGCGGCCGAGCGCTCGGGCTCGACCCCCCGGCGCGGGCGTACCGCCGCCCATCGAGAGCAGGTATAAGCTCGCGTCGATGCGCCGCCCCTTGCCCAGCTTCGCTGTCTGCCGGTGACGAGCTCGGGCGCGCCTCCGGATCGATCGGGCCCGCGGCCGCCGGATCACGAGCTCCGCGGCGACATGATGCAGAAGCCGCTCTTCGGGCCGAAGCCGCAGCCCGCGGCGATCCCGGGGACCAGCGTCACGGTCGACGGCGAGATCGTCCGCGTCACCTACGAGAACGAAGAGACCGGCTTCCGGGTGCTCCGCGTCGCCGTGGAAGGGCGTTTGCAGCCTGAAACGTGGGTCGGCGTGCTCCCGACCACCGCGCCGGGCACGCGCGTGCGGGCCACGGGACGCTACGAGCGCGACGGTCGTCACGGCGATCAGCTCAAGGTCGAGACGATGCTCAGCGTCGCGCCGTCGACGATGGACGGGATCGAGCGCTACCTCGGCTCGGGCATGGTTCCCGGCATCGGTCCGGCCTTCGCCAAGCGCATCGTCGAGGTCTTCGGCCTCGCCACGCTCGAGGTGCTCGATCGCTCGCCGGAGCGCCTCGCCGAGGTCCCCGGCCTCGGACACACGCGCGTCGAGTCGGTGACGAAAGCCTGGGAAAAGCAGCGCGCCATCGGGGCGATCATGATCTTCCTGCAAGGCCACGGCGTCTCGCCCGCGCTGGCGATGCGGATCCACAGACGCTTCGGTCCCAAGGCGATCGACGTCGTCTCGCGCCACCCGTACCGCCTCTCGCTCGACGTGTGGGGCATCGGCTTCAAGACCGCCGATCGGATCGCGCAGTCGATCGGGATCGGCAAGAACGATCCGGCGCGCGCGCAGGCTGGCGTGCACCAGACGCTGCACGACATCGCCGGTCGAGGGCACGTGTTCATCCCCCGCGGCGAGCTGGCCGAGCGCGCCGCGGCGATGCTCGAGGTCGACATCGTCCCCGTCGAAGAGGCCGTCGACGCGCTCGCGACCTCGAGGCATTTGCGCATGGAAACGCTTGAATCCGGGGAGATCGCCGTCTACCCGGTCGAGCTCTACGAGGCCGAGGTCCGCCTCGCGCGCCGCCTCCGCGCCGTGCTCCGCAAGGACGCGCCCGGGCAATCACGCCTCGCGGCCGGCGTCGAGGCGGCGATTGTCGGCTTTGAAAAGCGGGCCGGCGTCGAGCTCGCGCCGGCGCAGCGCGCCGCGGTCGAGATGGCCGCGCAGCACAAGGTCCTGGTCCTCACCGGCGGACCCGGCGTCGGAAAAACCACGATCGTCCGGGCGATCTTGACCCTTTTTGCCGAGGCGAAGCTGGTGGTGCGGCTCGCTGCGCCCACCGGCCGCGCCGCGAAGCGGATGAGCGAGGCCACGGGGCGCGAGGCGGTGACGCTCCATCGCTTGCTCGAGTTCGATCCCAAGCGGCGCGAGTTCGCGCGACGCCACGGGCGCCCGCTCGAGGGCGGCGCGGTGATCGTCGACGAGGCCTCGATGCTCGACCTCGCGCTCGCCGACTCGCTCTTGCAGGCCGTGAGCGACGACGCGCGCCTGGTGCTCGTCGGCGACGTCGACCAGCTCCCGTCGGTGGGCCCCGGCGCCGTGCTGCGCGACGCCATCGCCTCGGGCGAGGTGCCGACGATCCGGCTCACCGAGATCTTCCGTCAGGCCGCGGGCAGCCTGATCGTGCAGAACGCGCACCGCATCCACGAGGGCATCCCGCCGACCAGCGCCACCGGCACCGGCGGCGAGTTCTACGTGTTCGAACGCACCGGCGACAAGGCCGCTGCCGACACCGTGGTCGAGCTGGTCACTGGCCGCATTCCCAAGGGTTTTGGCCTCGATCCGCGCACCAGCGTTCAGGTGCTCACGCCGATGCACAAGGGCGAGGCCGGCACGATCATCCTCAACGAGCGGCTGCAAGCCGCGCTCAACCCGAGCGGCGTCGAGGTGAAGCGCGGCAACAAGACCCTGCGCGTCGGCGACAAGGTGATGCAGCTCCGCAACGACTACGATCGCGAGGTCTACAACGGCGACATCGGCTTCATCACCGAGATCGATCTCACCGCGAAGAAGCTCGTGGTCCGCTTCGAAGAGCGCAACGTCGACTACGAAGAGAGCGAGCTCGACGAGCTGGTCCTGGCCTACGCGACCAGCATCCACAAGAGCCAGGGGAGCGAGTATCCCGCGGTGATCGTGCCGATCTTGACGCAGCACTTCGTGATGCTGTCGCGCAATCTGATCTACACCGCGGTGACCCGCGGGAAGAAGCTGGTGGTCCTGGTGGCCGATCCGCGCGCGATCACCCTCGCGCTGGCCGAGACGCGGAAAGAAGAGCGGAAGACGTACCTGGCCGAGCGGCTGCAGGGGAAGGGCGGGGGATAGGCGCTCTGCCGGGGGTCAGGGAGTGGCTTTGCAGAAGCCGTCCAGGCAGATCTGGAAGCCCTGGGACGGGTAGTAATACTGCCAGAGGAAGCACATCTCGTCGTTGAAGCCCTCGCCGAATTTCACCGGGTTCGGCGTGGTGTTCTTCCATTTGCACTGGAAGGCCAGGCCGGCGGTGCTGATGCTGCTGTTGCCGTTGGTGGGGTAGGCCATCGCCGGGGAGAACAGCTCGAGCGGCGGGTCGGACCAGCTCTTGCCGTCGGCGACCATCTTCTTGTTCGGATCGCTGGCGCTGTTGGCGAACCAGACCAGCATCTCGGTCCCGAGCTGGTGCTGATGCGTGGTGAGGGCAAAGGTCTTCGTGCCGGCCAGCGCGTGCTGGTAGAGCACGCCGGTATCGCCGGTGCCGTTGGCCGGGATATTGATCTGCGACGTGCCCCAGAAGGCCAGATCGCTCTTGGTGACCTTGGTGGTGAGCGGCACCGTATCGAAGCTGATTTTGCCGGAGATTTCGAGCGGGCCAGGCGTGGTGTCGATGTAGTGGATCTCGAGCTTGATCATCTGGTGCGGCTGGATCTCGAAGCCCACGGGAGTGCCGTCCTCGTCGGTGGGAAACACGAGCTGGGATTGCGGCTGCTGGGCGATGAAGATCGGGTGCTCGCCGTTGAGGATGCCGCTGAAGGGCTGGCAGTCCTTGGGCACCGGCTCCTCGACCGTCTTGCTCGAGGTGTAGGCGACCATGTGGTGCGATCCGGCGCTGAGGTCGGAGCGGAACCGCCGGGCATACACGCCCTCGGGGTTATTGAGGTTGACGGTGACGCACTGGGTGTTCTCCTTGCCCGACTGCGCCGTGATCAGGCCAATGGTCTTGGAGACGGTGGTGACCTTGGCGCCGGCGTCGAAGTCGCCGGTGCTCGTCGACATGGCCGGCTCTCCGCCCGCGCCCGTGGACGTGGACGCGCCGCCCGAGCCGGTGCCGCCGGAAGGGTCGGCAGTGGAGGAGCAGGCGGCGACGATCGTGAGAGGAAGCAGCGTGCTTGCGGTGAGAAGCGTGAACCGAAAATGCGGCATGCGAAGCCTCCTTGAAGGTCCCGGAGAATGTCTCGCAGCGTAGCGCGTGTCCGTTCCCGCGGCAGGCGATGTTGGCGCGCACCGAGAGATATCGGCGCGCTCCCGCGCGCGGAAGCCCGGCGCCTCGACGCTTCAGCTCACGTTGATGTCCACGCGCTCGGCGCGGGATGCCGGCGCCTCGCCCCAGGCCTCGCTCATGACCCGGCCCTTCATGATCGCCGGGACCGGGACGCCCATCAGCGCGAGCAGCGTGGGCGCGATATCGAGGTTGGTGGTGTTCTTGATCTCCAGGCCCGGGCGGATGCCCTTGCCGTACAGGATGAAGAGGCCAGTCGGGTGGTGCATGCCCTGCTTGCTCGGCGTATCGCGCTCGAACAGCTCTTCGAGCAGGTAGCCTTTGCGGTCGGCGTTGGGCGCGTCGTCGGGGAAGAAATACCGGATCTCGCCCGAGTGCTTGCCAATCCCGGCCGGCGTGACCGTGAGGATTTCGCCGGTCTCGGTGACGAAGAAGGCGTTGGGCCGCTCGACGTTGGTGACGCGGGCGCGGTTGAGGACGTCCATGACCCGGGCGCGCTCGGCGGCGTCGGGGATCTTCACGTTCCACTGCGGGACCATGGTGGGGACAATCTCGGTGATGCCCCTGGCGCCGACGATGTCGAGGATGCGCTTCGGATCCTTCATGCGGACGACGACGCGGCCGTCGGGGAACATCTCGGCGACATAGGGCTGCTGGCCCATGCTGGTGGCGAGCGCGATGATGGTGTCGTCGCCGACGAGCTTCAAAAAGCGGCCCAGGAGCTCGTCGCAGAGCGTGTATCCATACTCCACTGCGGCGCCCGTCTTGGCCTTCTCTTCGGCGGTGGCCTTCGTGAGAAAGCCACTGTCGTCGTACGAGCGCCAGTAATGATGCATGTAGTGCGCAGCGTGGTTGGTGTGCCACGTGGCGAAATCGGGCTGGAAGTCGCGGTAGAGGCTCTCGAAGAAGTCGTAGTTCACGAGGGGCTGCATGGACACGCGCTTCCAGCGGATGCTCGGATCGAAGCGCTCGCGGACGAGCTGCGCGGCGATGGTGGCGCAGGTGGAGGGCTTGAGCCCGAGCTTGAAGAGGTCGACTCCCATCTTCGCCATGGCGAACGGCGAGTCTTCCTTGGCGGCTTTGCCGTGGACTTGCGTGTATTTACGGTTCAAGTCCTGGGTGGGCGACAGGTACGGAGGGAAGGTGTCGGACGTGGGCGCAAAGGGCCCGGGAACGATGAACCCCGGCGCGGGGCGCGGCGGATAGGCGCTGATGCTCCCGAAGACGCCAATGGATTTGCCGGCCTCTTCGGCGTAGTTCCAGGTGCGCTTGGCCTTGATCGTGGTCGAGTCTTGCTCGAGCACGGTGGCGCCGTGGACGCTGCGATCGACGCCGGTGTGCACCGTGACCCAGGTGACCCA
>JBDTXR010000028.1:0-38417 GCA_040006075.1 Byssovorax sp.
CGACCACGGTGTGGTCGCCGTTGAAGCGCCGCTGGAAGCCGTCGATGTGCACGAAAGCCTTCCAGTTCCCGGGGATCGTGTGCACCACGCGGTAGTAGGTGCGGAGGTGATAGCCGGTCGCGGGGACCACCGAGTCGACGACGTCGCCCTTCTTGTCGGCGACCTCCCAGCCGATGGCGTCGAGCTGATCTTCGAACTCGGCGTCGATGGGGTTGCGCGGCTGAGGCGGCGAATCGAGCACGATCGTCGCGAGCGGGCTCTCGTTGAGGTGACCGCCGAGCTGGTTGGACACCAGGAGGATCTGGCTCGATCGGCCGTCGAGGACCGGGAGGTTCTTCTCGTGCTGGAGGCGGTAGAGCGAGTTGAGCTTCGGCAGATCGTCCGACTTCACGATCATCCAGCGGCGCTCGTTCGGGGCCTCGGTGAGCCAGGTGAAGCCGCGGCTGACCTCGGTGAACGAGGGAGGCTCGCCGCCGCCGTAGTACGCCGCAGCGCGCCCGCGCACGCCGAGGAGCGCGAGCGGCTCGCCCGCGCCGTGGAGCCGCGAATAGGCCTCGAAGACCTCTTTCGGCGAGAGCTGGGCAGAGAGCGACGGGTAGTACCAGAAGCCCTGCACGCCGCCCGCGAGCAGCGCCGCGACGACGGTGAAGCTCGCGCGCGACATCCGCGTCTGATCGGCGACGAGGCGGAACAGGTCGCGCGCCGCGAGGAGGAAGAGCGGAATGAGCGCGACGAGCGCGGGGGCGATCCACCAGAGGTTGAGGCCGAGATCGGCGAAGTTCTTCGGGAGCTTGTCGACGGGGACCCACGCGGCGCGCTTGCCGATGAAGATCATCGCGCCGAGGCCGACGAGCGCGGCCTCGACGACCACCAGCCCGAAGAGCAAGTTGCCGTTCCAGATCGTGGTCAGCTCGCCGATCGCGAACCGGTACTGCTCGACCAGACCGCGGAGCCACACGCGCGGACGACGCTCCGGCTCGCGGGGCTGCGCCTCGAACCAGCTCATGGCGACGAGGCTGGTGAACACCGCGTAGATCAGCTCGAGCCGGTGCGCGCTCTCGACCTCGAAGCTCTTGGGGAACTGCGGGCGATCGACGACGAACGGCGCGAGCGCGACCGACGGCTCGTTGAGCATGTCGGCGAGCAGCACCAGGCCGAGCATGATCGTCCCGAGCCCGAGCGCGCGGGAGGGCGGCGCGCCGCGCTCGAAGTCGAAGATCGCCAGCGCCGCCGCGCCCGCGAGGAACGCGGGGCCGGCGAAGGGCAGGTTGCCCGCGTACGGAGCGAGCAGCGCGAAGGCTCCGTAGGCCACGGCGCCGGCGATGAGCAGCGCGGCGCGGACGCCGATCTCGCGCGCGACGGCGCGGGGCGCGGCCTCGACGGGAGCCCGCAGGAGACGGCCAATCGCGAAGGGCAAGAACGCGCTCCACGGGAAGAGCGCGTGGCCGAGCTGGCGGACGACGAGATCGAACGTGCCGTCGGTGGGCGGCTTGCGCAGGAGAGCAAAGCCGAGCGCGCGCGAGAGCGGGGCCTCGGGTCGCGCCTTGGCGAGCGCCGCGAGCCCGAGCCCGAGCGCGAGCATTCCGAGGCAGAGCGCGATGACACCAAATCCATCACGCAGCGCGAGCCCGCGCGCCTCGCGGCCGCCGCGGAGCACGAGCCAGGTCAGCCCGACCGAGAGCGTGGGGATGGCGACGCCGATGAGAAAACCTCGGCAGAGGAAGCCCGCGGCGATGCCCACGAGGCCGAGCGCGAACCACGCGAGCCGCGCCAGCCCGAACGCTTTCGTCTCGTCCTCGCCGACGTCGTCGAGCAGCGCGCCGGCGAACCCGACGAAGCCGATGGTGACCGAGGCCATGGTGACGATGTCCCCGAGCATCGTCCGCGCCTGCATGAAATAGAGCGGCATCGTCACCAGCGCGATCGCGGCGTAGAGCCCGGCGCGCTTGTCGATGAGGCGCGCCAGCAGCTCGTAGAGCGCGACGACGCCGAGGAACCCCCAGATCGCGAGGGGCAGACGCCCCGACCAATCGTGGAGGCCGAGCGCTCGGAAGCCGACCGCCATCGAGGTGAACGGGAGCTCGCCCATCTTGAGATCGGTGAGCGTGGGCAGCGTGCTGACGCTCCCGGGGATCTCGAGCGACGCGGCGTGGAACACGCGAACCGCGATGCGGCGGCCGAGATCGGCGCTGTCGAGCTCGTACGGATCCCAGATCCCGCTCCTGGCGAGGAACGGGAAGAGCATCAGCGCGGCGATGGCGTAGGCGAGGACGCGCGAGGCGGTGCCGCTCGCGCGAGGCGCAGGCGCGACCGGTCGATCCGCCGAAACCTCGAGGTCGGGCCCCGAGCCGCGCTCTTTTTCGCTCGCGGGCGCGGCGGCGGCCTCGTCGTCCGGGTCGTCTTCGCGCGCTTCAGCGGGGGTTTCGCGTGCCATGAGGAGGCTCCCCCATTACCTCGCTCACGGGCGCGTGGCCACGGATCCCGCAGGAGAAGAGCCCGCGGGCCGCGCGAGCGAGCGACGACGACGATGCACCTGGTGACGACCGAGGGGTATGCTCGGCGTCATGAGCGTCGGCGCAAGGAACCTCGATCCGCCCCACCGCGCCACGCTCGCCGCGCTCCTGGCCTTGCCGGACGACGGCCATGGTTACGAGATCATCGATGGTGATCTGGTCGAGAAAGAGACCTCCGCCGAGCACGGCGTCGCCCAGTCCCGGATCGGCCGCTTGCTCGGGCCGTACGATCGTCGGCCCGGCGGGCGACAGCCCGGGGGCTGGTGGTTCGCGACCGAGGTGCTGATCGACTTCGGCCCGAAGCATCAGTTTCGCCCCGACGTCGTCGGTTGGCGCCGCGAGCGCATGCCCGAGCGCCCGACTGGCACGGTCGTTTCGGTCTCCCCCGACTGGATTTGCGAGATCGTCTCTCCGTCGAACGCGAGCAACGATACGGTCAAGAAGAAGCGCGTTTATCACCAGCACCGGGTGCCCCACTACTTGCTGCTCGATCCCGTGCAAGAGACGCTGAGCGTGCTCCGCTGGAGCCCTGATGGCTACGTCGAGGTGCTCAATGCCATGCGTGGAGAGCGAGTGAGGGCCGAGCCCTTCGAAGCGGTCGAGCTTCAGATCGGCGTGCTCTTCGGCGAGGACGAGGAAGAGGCCGAGTAGCCGCTGGCCGCCAGCCGCCCCGCCGCGCGGGCCAGCTCGCCGCTGGCCTCGACCGAAGCGCCGGCCTTGGCGAGCCCGAAGAGCGGCATGTTGGCATAGACGCTCTCGTGATCGCCGGGGCGCGATTTATAGGTCTCGTGCCAGATCCCGACATCGCCGCTCGTGCCGACGGCCTTGTTGAACGCCTTCCAGGCGGGGAGGTGGGCAGACGACGCGCTCTTCGCGTAGGCCATCAGGTGGTCAATCGAGCGCCAGTACGAGACCATCACCGTGGTCCGCCCGAACCACGACTCCTGCCCGAGCAAGCCGAGCTCCGGGTGCTCGCCCAGCTCGCGGAGCATGCGCCCCATTCCGAGGACGACAGGGAGCCATTTGTGGATCTTCCACCAGCGGTTGACCCGCATGCCGATGAGGAAGACCACGAACTCGCCGTCGAGGCGACCGGCGCGACGCGCGTTGATGATGGATGACATTGCTGGGTTCCCCTGGGTTGGCCAACGTGAACAGTGTTAACTTCGAGGGCAAAAAAAAGCGGCTATGGAGCGAGCCCGAGGAGAAGACGCTCGACGGACGCGCGAAAGAACCGGGCGAACGCGGCGTCGTCGCCCGCGCTGGTCAGGTGACCCGAGAGGCGCAGTGACGCGAGCCCGTGGACGTGGGCCCAGATCATCGCGGCGATCTCGACGGCGTCGGCGGGAGCGAGGTCGCCCGAGGCGAAGCACTCCTTCGCGCGGTCGACGAGGAACTGAAACGTCGCGCTCTGCTCCGGCGTCCCGGGGCCGCGCGTGAGGCCGACCTCCTCCGCCGTCGACATGAAAATGAAGCGGTAATCGCGGGGGTTTTCGAGGGCGAACGTGCGGTACTGGTCGCCCGCCGCGAGCAGGCGCGCCATCGGCGTGGCCGCGCCGAGAGAGCGGAGGAGGTAGCTCGAGAAGATGCGGAACCCCTCGCCGCACACGGCGCCGAGGAGCGCCTCCTTGCTGTCGAAGTGGCGGTAGACGGCGGCGGCCGAGACGCCGGAGCGGCGCGCGACCTCGCGGAGGGAGAAGCCCGACGGGCCGCGTTCGAGGTACACGTCCCGCGCGTGCGCCAGGAGGCGCGAGCGGGTATCGGGGGTCTCGGTGGCCACGTGAACAGTGTTAACATCGAGCTTCGTCGCGTCAAGCCGGATCGTCACGGAGCCCTCGACCGAGAGGGGCCGGTGGCGTGGGGGCCGGCCGACCTGCTCGCGCGGCGTCCGTGACGATTGACGAAGCAAGATCGTCCGTGTTTACCTCGCGCGCGACGCCGGGGCTCGGATCCCGTTTGTAGAAAAGCCTGGCATCTGCTAGTGCGCCCCGCCGTGGAGGCCAAACGATCCGACCCGAGCCGGCGACGCGCGCGACCTGCCCCTTCTGGGGCCGCGGGGCCCGGGCACGCCGTCGCTTCGTCAAAACCCCGACAAAAGCAGGCCGATCGCGCGCCGGCGCCGGACGCGCCGCTGCGAGGCCAGGCCAAGCGCGCGCTCAGCCTTCAAGAGCGCCTCGCGGCGAAGGCTGCGGCGGCGGCCAAGGCTGCCGCGCCTCCCCCGCCGGCTCCGCGGGCCGAGCACCGCACCGGCGTCGCGCAGCCGCCCGCGCCGCGCAAGCCGATGCGGCCCGCGTCGATGGAAGGGCCGTCGCGATCGGGGCGCGTCGCGCTGATCGGGAGGCCCAACGTTGGCAAGAGCACGCTGCTCAACGCCGCGCTCGAGCAGCAGCTCACCATCGTCTCGCCCACGCCGCAGACCACGCGCGACTCGATCCTCGGCGTCGTGCGCCGCGGCCGCGCCGAGCTGGCGATGATGGACACGCCCGGCCTCCACCGCGCGCGCACCGAGCTCGGCCGCGTGATGAACGCCACCGCGCGCGAGGCCGCGCGCAACGCCGATGTCGTGGTCTTCGTGATCGACGTCCCCAAGCTCGTGAAGGCGCGCGTCGACGACGAGAGCACCAAGGCGCCGCGCGCCGAGCGGCCGCTCGCTCCGCACCCGGGCGACCTCACGCTGCTCGCCGACATCGGCGCGGGGATCCCCACGATCCTCGTGATCAACAAGGTCGATCGGATCCGGGACAAGACCAAGCTCCTGCCGCTGCTCGAGGCGCTCGGCAAGGTCCGCGAGTTCGTCGCGGTGGTGCCGATCTCGGCGATCCGCGCCAGCGGGATCGATCGCTTGCTCGACGAGATCGCGGCGGTGTGCCCCGAGGGCGAGCACCGCTACGAGGCCGACGACATCACCGATCGACCGACGCGCTTCTTCGCGGCCGAGTACGTGCGCGAGCAGATCCTCCACGCCACGCAGGCCGAGGTGCCGCACTCGGTCGCGGTGTCGATCGAGAATTTCCACGAGCCTCCGGGCGGCGGCACGCTCCACATCGACGCGACGATCGCCGTCGATCGCGACGGTCAGAAGCGGATCCTCATCGGCACCGGCGGCGAGATGCTGAAGCGGATCGGCACGCAGGCGCGGCTCCGGATCGAGGAGCTGACGGGTCGCAAGGTGAACCTCAAGCTCTGGGTGAAGATCACCCCGGCGTGGCGCGAGTCGCGCGAGGCCCTGGGCGAGCTCGGGTACAAGCGCGGGGGAAGCGGCACGGACACCGAGGTCGTGATCGAGGCCGAGGCCGAGCTTCCTGGAGAAGCCGAGTCCGAAGACGACAGCGACGCAGAAGAGAACGAGGAGAATCCGCAATGACCGACCAATCGAACCGCCATGGCGCGATCGTGGCGCTCGTGGGCCGGCCGAACGTCGGCAAGAGCACGATCTTCAACCGCCTTGTCGGGCGCAAGACTGCCATTGTTCACGACGAGCCCGGGGTCACCCGCGACCGCCACTATGGCGACGTGGTCTCGCGCGACCGCCGCTACACGTTGATCGACACCGGCGGCTTCGATCCCGAGAGCGCCGATCCGATGAAGCAGGGGATCAAGCGCCAGATCGACATCGCGATCAGCGAGGCCGACGTGGTGATCTGCGTGCTCGAGGCCGCGTCGACCGCGGTGCCCGCCGATCACGCGGAGATCGCGCTGCTCCGCCGCGCCGACAAGCCGGTGATCTTCATCGCCAACAAGGCCGACTCGCTCCGCTTGCAGAACGAAGCCGCGGATCTCTATCGCCTCGGGATGGATCACCTGATCTGCGTCAGCGCGCTGCATGGCCACGGCTTCAACGAGCTCTCCGAGGCGATCCACAAGGCGCTCCCGCCGCCGCCTCCGCCGCGCACCGAGGCCGCCCCCGACGAGGCCGTGCGCATCGCCGTGATCGGCAAGCCCAACGCCGGCAAGTCCTCGCTCATCAACCGTCTCGCCGGCGAAGAGCGCGTGCTCGTCGACTCGCGCCCCGGTACGACGCGCGATCCGATCGACACCGAGATCGAGCGCGAAGGCCGCCGCTACGTGCTCGTCGACACCGCCGGGATCCGCCGCAAGGCCAAGGTCACGAAGGAAGACGACGTCGTCGAGGCCGTGAGCGTGATCCACGCGATCCGCGCGATGGAGCACTGCGATGTGGTCCTGCTGATGTGCGACGCCGCCGAGGGCGTGGCCGAGCAAGACGCGAAGATCCTGGGCCTCGCCGTCGATCGCGGACGCGCTGTGGTCATCGCGTTGAACAAGTCGGATCTGCTCGAGAAGAACGCGCTCAAGCAGTCCGAGGTCGACGCGCGCGACAAGCTCGCCTTCGCGCCCTGGGCCCCGCTGGTGCACGTGAGCGCGACGACCGGCCGCGGCATGAACGTCCTCTTCCAGACCGTCGCCAAGGTCGCCGACTCGTTCCGCGGCCGCGTCGGCACCGGCGAGCTCAACCGCTTCTTCGAGGCCGTCCTGGCCACGCACCCGCCGCCGACCATGGGCGGCCGCGCCCCGCGCCTCTACTTCATCACCCAGGCCGAGACGGCTCCTCCGCTGTTCGTGGTGATCGCCAGCGCGCCGGAGAAGCTGCACTTCAGCTACCGGCGCTATGTGGCCAATCAGCTCCGAGATACGTTTGGATTCGAGGGCGTGCCGGTCCGCGTGAAATACAAGGAGCGGCGGCGACGCGAGCTGGAGAACGCTCCGGTGCGCGGGAGCACGAAGGATCGGGCGAGGAAGCCGCATCATTCGCCGACGAAGTACGCCGGAAGGCCGGAGTCGAAGGAGTAGCTGCGGGCGGGGGGCTGGCACCTTGGGGGAGGGCGCTGGCTTCGTGTCAATTCAGGTCAGTGCAACCGACTGTCGGTCTCGGGAGGATGTCGACCGACTTCCAGGTCCCCGGCGCGGATCTGCTTCAGCCGGTCACGGTTGAGCGCCAACATGTTCACCGTCGCTCGACCCACCGGCGTCACGCCGACCAGCTCGAGACCGTCGGCGGACCACGCGAAGTGATCGTTCCAGCGATCCGCGCGCGGATCGAACAGGCGAGATTCGACGCCCACCTCGGGATCCGTGCCGGTGCGACGATCCCACTTGTGGCGATTGCACGCGAAGCAGGCGAGCGCGAGGTTCTCGACGGTGCTCGCGCCGCCCGCCGCGATGGGCACCAGGTGCTCCATCGTGAACTCGACGTACTGCCACTGCTCCGGCGCATGGCAGTACTCGCAGCGGTGACCCGCACGAGCACGAACCACCGCCTGCACGTCCGGCGAGAGCTTAGGTCGCTTTCCCAACCGCCGGTTCCCCGCCCATTTGAATCGAATTCCGAACGAGCCGATTCACCAGGCTGAGGAAGTCGTCGAGCTCCTCGTACTGAAGAAGCTCGCGTGTCTCGAGGTCGGTCAGCGGTGCCGAAGGCTGCTTTTCCAGAAGCTCTTCGATCCGCTCCTGGATCTTCGGACGAGCGCGGAACACGGGGACGCCCTCGCGAAGCTCGATGCGCACCGCATCCTCCAGCGGCAGCGCTTGCGTCAGCAATTCCAGGTTCGGAGGAGCGTTGGCCATGTTCGTCTCCAGGGCAACGTGGAGGTTACCCGCCGACGCCTGGTACGGCAACAGCGCCGCGCCCAGCGTGGGCCCCGCGGCCTCGCAGGAGGTAGCGCGGATCTGGCGGAGATCGTGGCCGGCGGCGTCGAGGGTAGGCTCAGCGCGCACGAAGCACCTCGTCGAGCGTCGTCTCCGTCACCACGAGGTCGATCCAGACTTCGAGCAGCGCAGCGTCGACCGTATTCACGCGCACAACGACACGGTCGGGCAGCGGTCCGAAGCGCCTGCGGAGCTGCCGCAGAAGAGTAAGGCGAGCGCCCTCGTCACGGCCCTTCTCGAGGCCAGCCTGGCGGCCTCGTTCTTCGTACCAATCGGCAACGGACATAATTTCGCGCGCCTCTATCTCACCCACGACCGCCAGGAGCTGGAGGATGAACGGGTGTTGCTCGGGGGGATTGCTCATACTCGAGATATGGTGAGACCCGCAACGTGAACGTGGCGATGCTCGCGGTCTGCTTGCCTGGACCGAGCGAAGGGAGCCTTGATGCTGCTGGCGTGCCGGGAAGTCGCCGGCACGCAGAGACCTTAACCGAACGAGAGCGGAGAGGACATCTTTTTCGGCTTATGTCCGTGCTTGTCTGAGCCTATATGCGGCTCCGCAATTGACGACAATTGGGCACCGCATAGCCCTCGGCGCGCTCAGCTATCGCTTCCTTACATCTTACTTCCCAGTTCGAGGCGCGGCAGGTGGCAAGCGCCTCGGGGACGCCTTCGATGTGTTTGGCTCGTGGAAGTCGATGCCAACCACCGCGAGTCCCTCGATATAAGGTAGGCGGTGGCGAACAGTGGCTGCCACCTGCATCAAATGCTTCACGAGAGCGCCGAATGTGGTGATAGAGGTCCCCGGCTTTTCCCAGCGCTCTCTGGGCTTACCGGCGGACACGAGCACAAGCACCCCGTATCGCGCCCTAGCATCCTTCATATATTGTCCAACGAGTTGCGCCTCAATAGCGTCTTCCAGCTTCTGAAGTGACCACCCTTTCTCGACGACTTTGATCTCCATGCTCACGGGGCCTAGCTCTTTGGCCCATATCCTCAGGTCGGGCCTCGTCGCGTCAGCCAACTCAGACTCGCGCGCAACGGTATAACGCCCCCTTGCCCGTTGCCCCAAACAGATGAGGAGCAAAATCTGAAATTGAACCTCATCCTGATCATTGCGATCGTAGGCCGCTCGCGGGCTATCGTCTCCATATGTGATAAAATGCCGCACCTCTTCAAGCACTTCAACGACAACATCAAACAAATCACCCGAGGTCTGGGGCAACAGAGAGCCGCTGTCGAGAAAATGTACCGCGTCTTCGAGTGACCATCGCCTCATCACAACGCGTGCCGCGCAATCGTCAGCAGAACGCTTAAGCAAGTCGCGCCACCAATCGTCAATCCAGGGCTCAATCGCGAGCGCGTTCAGCCCACGGGCAGCTTCCAGAGTACCTATCTCGGAGATCGCGCCAGCCAGCCGCCAACGAAATGCTTGAGCATCATGCCGGACACTATTAAAGTTGTCGGTATCTTCGGCATGTCGAATATGCTGAAGAATTATCCTGAGAAGCTCGATCAGGCTCTTCACGTCATCACTGGATGGAGTGAGTAACAACTCTTGCCGTTCTCCTCGACAACATTCAAGGACGGCAGCATCCGCGACTTCTAGCCTCTCACGAACAGAAACTCGATCTCGAAGGAACGATACAGCGGCCCGCAAATCGGCGGCAAACCAGTGCTTCCACCACATGGCAAACTTCTTTGGAGCGTGAAGGCTGGCTACGCATCGATCGTGGCATAGCTCGATCAATTCGATGCCACATCCAGGAACATCCTTGAGAGCTTGAAAGACAAAGGCGAACACGGTTTCGTGTTGCGGCTCACTCGCTCGGATCAGACCGATGAGAATGGGAGCGCAAGCCGATCGAACAGACTCCGAGGCCGACGCAAGCTTCGACAGCAACCGCCCATTTTGTTCTGTTGAATAATCGAGCACCAAAGATGGACCAAAAACATCACGTAGAAGCCAGGGAGCAAGCTCCGCGCACACGTCGAGCCATCCGGGAAACCGATTGAGTTGCCAGGCAGAGAGCGTAACGGCACGTCGCAATCTCGTCTCGTCCAAGGACGCGATATCAAGCCCTTGCCGTATCAATAGTTCGAAACCCAATGCACCAGCGGTGCAAATGTACGGCGTTCGGTTCACCGCTACGTCGTGCGGAGCAGGGAATTCTTGTTCGTTCCAAATCCTGCAAAATCCCTCCACGGCAGCGGCGGCAATTTCCGAATCATACAGCTCGGCCACATTGCTCGCCGACCATTCTGCGTTCGAGTCACGTCGCCCGGCATCAACCAAACCGAACAGTAACTCAATATTCTCACCGCTTCGAATACACGGAACCTCTCGACGAAGAAGCTCGTAATACCATCTCTTTTGCTGCTGAATTTGAGATTCACTGAGAAGTGACAACTGCTCCATTCTATTGATTGCGTCCAGATCTTCTTGGCTCAATGGGCGAGGGTCTGTAGAGAACTGCAAATGTGCCGCAAGCTCGGGACGTTTCTGTGCGACTCGCTTTACTCGTTCGCGATCCTGCTCTGCCTTCGACCACCAAAGCACGCGTATCAACGCATCAAAAGCCAAGACTCGACCTTCTACATCGGAATGATCGGAAGCATCTGTCTCAAGCCAGTCCGCGTCTTTCATCGAAGGAAATAATGGATACTCAATCTGCAAATCGGAGATCGTATGCGGCCACCTATCAGCCATCTCGCGAGCGCGCGCAACGGCATCCCAGAACACCGCTCGTCGAATGAACGTTCGTTCGATCAATTCCTTCTCTAGCTCAACATGTAGATGTATATCGTCGCGGCCTACATCTTTCAGCAATCGCACACATACAGAAACAGGGACAGGACTGGTGCCCTCACTCTGAAGAACACCATCAAGGAGCACGACAATCGCAGGCGCCCACTCCAGGAACCTAAAAACACCATTCCCCTTCTTGACCGTGAGCCGCTCAAAAAGCTCCACCAAATTCGTCAACAAATCGCACCGAAACTCGACAGGGCACACCTCTCCAATATTCCGGAGGTAAGAATGATAACCATCGACGAAACCTCGGCGCGGATGGGCGGCTTCGAGAATACCGATCACTTCACTTATGGACAAGACACCAGGGAAAAACCTCTCGAGCAACTCATGAGCCGTATCGCGATCCTCAGCAAATCGAGGAGTCATCGAATTTACAATAGCACGCTTCTGGTCGATCGATCCGGCCACCGCGACCGCGTGGATGGCCCGCACTCTTAAGAACGATGGAATCCCGTCCTCCGCCGCAACCTTGAGCGCAGCATCTGCCAAGGAAGTCAATTGCTTCCGTTCGATCATCTGGAGAACCGCTTTTCGTAGGTCATCCGAGACGCCAGGCGCAAGCGCCTCACGTAGCTCCGCAGAGAGATCCTCCTTGGCGAAGCGCTCCAATCCGGCCCCGTGGAAGTGATGAAGCGTGCGCTTCCGGCCCGCAAAACGGGCAATGTATTCACGCAGTGCCAAACGACGAGTGTCGAACGGGAGCTCGGATGGATCACCGAGATCTATGAGGTGCTCCGGCGCGACCTTGAGCGCGCGCCGCCGTACCGCCGAGTCGTTGATGGCAAGCCAGGCGACGAGCGCCTCAAAGCCGGGTCGCACGATCTCACGTTCCTCCACGGACGCGAACAGAAGGCGATCGAGCTGAAGCTCCGTCAGGTTGCGCTGGCGGAGTCGATGCAGACAAGAGGCCGCGAGGTACTCTCGTACGGTGCGGACATGAAAGCGCGCTCGGCCATTGATTGCGGGGTCGAAGACTGCCAGCCGCATCAAACCGAGCGTCTCCGCGACGGTCCAGTTTTCGAGGATCTTCAGAACCTCCACGCGATCATCGACACCCATGTTCTCCGCACCAGGTACAACGACAGCCGAGCTGCCGACCATGGTGAGTGTCAGGGCGATCCGTTCGACGCCCTCTCGAGCTTGGGCGGGAGAAATTGGGCTGGGATAGCGGACAGGATCGCGGCCCATGTCCGTGAGCTTCTCGTGAATGTTTTCTTCGATCATGGTTCGCAGTGAACCAAAGACGCGATTGCGCTTCCAAAATCCGGCGAGCCATTCCACGTCAAGTGGTCGACCGGCAAGTCCCCAGAAATCGGCGCGCCCGAGGGCCGTGACAAACGCGTCTACGTCAGACAGACCTTCCTTCTGTTCGGCATAGGTCCGGATTTGGGCGCGGTTCAATGGGGCAAGCCAAAGGACGCGCACAGGAATGATAGGGACAACGATGTCCGGGTCAAATGGCGTCCACGTTTGACCCCGGCTGCGAGCGCGTCGGCTCTCGCTTCCACGCGACGGAGAAGACGGCTTGATAAGCCTATCCGCAAAGAGCGATAGCTCCTCTTTATCGCGCTCATTCCAATCGGAGTGCCGGCTTGATACGACAACGTGACACCGACCGAGCGCACCCGAGAGAGCACTTGCGAGCTTCTTGATCGCTCGCTGAAGACTCTCTCCAGTAAACTTCGCCTCGTCAACAGAGTCGAGAAAGAACCAGGCCTCCGCTTGTCCTTGCTTCCAATCCTCGAATGCACCCGCGCTTCCCTCGATCGCAATCTCGAGGCCATCCTTCGCCAGTGCATCAATAGGTACGAAGAACGCCCCATGCCCTTCACTGCGCAAGCGTTGGGCCTGCCCACGCAGCTCGCTTGTCTTGCCTATACCGGCTTCGCCGAGCACCACGAGACACGGGCCAGGAAGCACTTGAATCCAGTTGAGCGCGTTTACCGGAGTATAGAGCGTCGCTGAGAGAGACGATTCCTCGTCGGTGGCCTCGAGGGGTAGAAGGAAGCGTTCGAGGTCGATCCAGGCGGACATAAATTACCTTCTTTCATCGAAGCGCTGCCACAACGGCCGCGAGACGCTACGCCAGCAGAAGAGCGTTGGCAATCACGGGCGCTGATAAGCTCCCCACCTTCGCGAACACCTTGATGCGCGCAATGACGCCCCCTCGAAGGTTGTCCGTGAGCATCGAGCCTGCGCGGATCTACTCGAACCGCCGTCGGAGCCCTCCCCGCGAAGGACCGGACATCGATCTCCGACAAATCCACTTCCGCGGCGCTCGCCCGACGTTTCCAGCTTGAAGCGACGGCTTCGCCACAAGATCGTCAACCGCGACGTAGAAAGGGCCCGCGACACTCTCTTCCCAGTTGACTTCCCGCGGTCGAAAAGTCGCGGCGCCCGCACATCGCCCCCTCCCCTGGTTCGAAGCCGCCGATCCCGGACTCACTGCTCGTCCCTCGCCCTTCGATGCCGTCACCTCCGCGCAAGAAAACGCCCGACGACACCTCACAGCGCCGCCGGGGGACCCGCCCCCTCACCTCCCCCGTCGAAGCACCTTCCCGCGCGCTCCGACCCCAATCGCCTCTTCAGCTCTTCCCCGCCCCCTTCCCCGCTTCCTCTCCCGCCTTCGCCTCCGCTGGCACCACCGCCGCCGTCGGCTCCACCGGCGCCTCCTTCTTCGCCGGAGCCGCCTCCTTCTTCGCAGGAGCCTGCCCCCGATCCGGAATAATCGTATGTGTATCCGCCTCCGAGAACCCGTTCGCCTTCAGCATCCGCTTGAAGGTCGCCAGCTCGATCCCCGCCGATCGCGCCACCGCCGAGAGCACCTTGTCGAGCAGCTGCAGCTTCGCGCGCGCCGGCCGCGCCGCATCGACCGCCGCCCGCAACGTCGCGCTCTCCGCAGCGATCGTCGCCATGCTCGCCTGCGCCACTGCGTCCGACAGCTTCGGACGCACCTTGGCGGCGATGAGCTGCACCAGTAGATCCATCCGGCCCGGCTGCTCGGTCACGTCGCCGTCGACGTAGAAGGCGTTTCCGCCGGGGAACAGCAGGTCCAGCGCCGCATCCGAAGCGGGCCGCCCGACGTCGTTCCAGATGTCGTCAGAGATCTTCCCGACCGTTTGTCCGCGCGCCTGTCCACCGCCGCGAGTAAGGCGAGCAGCGGCCCAGCGACGAATTCCGCGGCGTCTTTCTGCGCGGTGAGGCTGTCGATGATCAACAAGATCGGCAGGAGTCGCTGGTCCGCGAGCGAGGCCGAGAGGCCTCCCCGCGCAGCGGCGTTGGTCTGCGTCGTCCTGAAATCCTGAAGGATGTCGTCCTGCGCAGCGGTCTTCCGAATCGGCTCTCCTATGGGTGGACCCTCCCTGGTCCGCATGTAAGAGAAATCCTAAAACTGTGGTCCGGAAGATGACCAGAACGTTTTTCCTGATCAGGCCTATTTGCAGGTCTGTCGGGCGAAATCTCACCCGTGCAATCCGCTCCCCCCGCCCCCCGGTAAGTGTCGAGAACTCCTCACCCCAGACCTGGCACACTGCCTGCAATGCTGGTTTCCGAGCGTTGCAGCGGAGACCTTCCCCCCCCAGGTCCGTTGCGACGCTTTTTTAATTTCGCTTCCTGCGCCCCCGTCCGCCCCGGGCAGTCGAAGCACAAAACGAAGCGGGCGAGCCCCTTTTGAAGGACTCGCCCGCCGCGGACGACTCAGGTGCTCTGAAGGCTCAGGGCTCGTAAGGAACGGGCGCCGCCATCTCCGACGAGCCGGGCTCGAGGACGCAGCGGGCCAGGAACGGGCCGACCACCTGGGGCTGACGCGTTTGCATGCGGAAGCGCGCGCCGGAGCGGCCAAGCACGTTGATGGCGATGGTGCGGGCCCAGTACTTGGGCTCCATCTTCGACTTGTTCTCGGCCATGCTGTTGGCGATGGCCGATACCGCAGCTCCGATGGCCATGCCGAGGAGGCCGCCACCCACGTTGGAGTTCTTCTGGCGCTCGGCGGTGACGTCCATCGCGTCGTTGAAGGGGAACCACGAGGGGACTCCCTTGCCGCTCACCTCGATCACCCGTTGATTGGTGATGATCTGCGCCTTCGGATTGCGCTGCTCGGTGGTGACGGCAAGGTAGATGAAGATCAGGCCGATGATGAACACCAGGAAGAGCACACCGAGGATCCACATCGCGACCTTGTCGCCGGTGTAGCTCGGTTTGTAGAAGTAGATCACCCGCTCTCCGGGCTGGAGCTGGACGCCGCAGACGGTGGGTGGGCCGCTGGCCGATTGCATCGGTCCGCCTTGCGGCCACGCCTGGGCGGCCGGCGGAGCGCCGTATTGCTGCATGGGCGCGGCCTGGCCATAGCCCTGCTGCTGCTGTTGCGGCGGGGCGCCATAGCCCTGCTGTTGCTGCGGCGGGGCGCCATAGCCCTGCTGTTGCTGCGGCGGCGCACCATAGCCCTGCTGCTGCGGCTGCGGCGGCGCGCCGTAGCCCGGCTGCTGCTGCTGCGGCGGCGGCGCGTACCCTTGCCCGGGGGGTGGGCCGTAGCCCTGCTGTTGCGGCGCGGGCGGCTGGCCGTAGCCCTGCTGCGGGGGCGGGCCCTGACCCGGGGCTCCACCCGGCGGCTGCCACCCTCCTCCTTGCGAGTTGCTCATCTTCGAAACGCCTCCGAACGGTACGCTAGCCGAGATCCCGCCGCGTTGTCAGCGGAGTCCTTCGGCTCTCGCGCGCGAGGGAAGCCGGCGCACCACCGGCGCGCCGCGAAGATCAGCCGATGGCGACGCGGTTCCGCCCCCGAAGCTTGGCGATCGCGAGGCGCTTCCTCGCGTTGTCGACGAGGACCGACGCTGCGGCCTGGGTCGAGCACGCGAGCGAGGCGCAGCCGAAGCTCATCGACGCCGGGATCAGCCGCCCCTCGAAGATCGGCACGCCGCCGCTGACGGCGCCGCGGAAGCGCTCCGCAGCGCGCCCGGCGCGCGCGAGATCGGTGCCGCGGAGCAGGATCGCGATCTCGTCTCCGGTGCAGCGGACGAGCAGGTCCTCGCGGCGGAGGCGGCTCTGCACCAGCGCCGTCACATATTTCAGCACGGCGTCACCGGCGAGGATCCCGTGCTTGTCGTTGATCTCGCGCAAATTGTCGAGGTTACCGAGGACCAGCGAGAGCGGCTCGCCGTCGCGGAGCGAGCAGGCGATCTCGACGCGCACCCGCTCCTCGAGGGCCCGCGCGACCATCCCGCCCGCGTTGGCGTCGGGCGCGACCGACGCGGCGATCGAGCGGAGGCTCGCCCGCGGCGCCTCGATCGCGGGCGGCGGCGGCAGCACGGTGGCGCGCTCGTGCACGAGGAAGCACTCGGCCACCGAGGGCCTCACCCGCAGCGTCGGCCGCTGCGAGAGCCGCGCGGCCAGGCGGACTCCGGAGGTCGCGTGCTCGGGTCGAAGGGAGCTCGGCGCGATCGACTCCGGAACAGGGCGCGCAGGCGTTGCCATGCCGGGAAGATCGGACGGCGGCCGCGAAGCTTGAGCCGCGATCGACACGATCGCGATCGACGCGGCGATCAGCGAGGCTGCGGCGCGAGCAGATCCGCGACCATCGCCAGCCGCTGGATGTCGTAGATGTCGAACGGGAAGGCCGGCACGCGGACCTCGAGGCTCCCGCCGGCGGCCTCGTCGTCGAGCGCGGCGTCGAGCGCGAGCAGGTGGATCATGTCCTGCTTGCCGAGGCGCGTCTCTTCGTCGGCGGCGCGGCGGAGGCGGCCCGCGGCGTCGCGGCCGAGGTGCAGCTCGCGCGCGGTGAGGGCGGCCTCGATCTCGCTCACGTCGGGCAGGCGGCCGTAGGTCGGGTGCACGCGGTTCACCACGAACGCGTCGCGGCGCATGCTCTGCTCGCGCAGACGATCGGCGAAGTAGATCACCTCGCGCACCGAGAGCGGATCGGGCGTGGTCACCAGCACGTACGCCACGTCGGGCCCGCGGAGCGCGCTGGCGACCACGGTGGCGCGCTCGCGCCAGCCGCCGAAGAGCTCGTTGAACTCGGAGATGAAGACCGCGATCTGCTCGAGGAAACCGCCGCCGGTGATCTTCCCGATGCCGCGCAAGATCGCCGCGGTGGACTTGGCGAGGAGGTTGAAGCTGAACTTGCCCGACGACTGGAACGCCTGCATGAACCAGCGGGTGGCGCTGCTGTCGAGCGCGCCGACGAGCCGCTCGGGCGCGTCGAGGAAGTCGAGCGCGTTCTGCGTGGGCGGCGTGTCGAGGAGCACGAGGTCGTACTGCGGATCGGAGCGCACCTCGTAGAGCTTCTCCATCGCCATGTACTCCTGCGTGCCCGCGAGCGACGTGGAGATGTACTTGTAGAGCGTGTTCTGGAGGATGTGATCGCGCCGCTCGGGCGTGGGCGCCAGCGTGGCGACGAGGCCGTCGAAGGTGCTCTTGGTGTCGAGCATCATCACGGTCATCGAGCCGGTGACCTTGACGCCGGCCTCGGCGAAGACCTCGGGCCGCACCCGCTGCGCCTCGGTCTTCATCTCGGAGAGGCCGAGGCTCTGCGAGAGGCGGCGCGCGGGATCGATCGTCAGGCAGAGCACGCGCTTGCCGCGGCGCGCGGCGGCGAGCCCCAGGGCCGCGGTGGTGGTCGTCTTGCCGACGCCGCCGCACCCGACGCAGAGGATGACCCGGCGCGTATCGAGGAGCGATCCGAGTCCGGAGGGGGTGTTACGAGGGCTCGGCTGCGTCACGCGGCGGGCTCTTAGCATGCGAAGCCGCGGGCCTCACCTGCTACGATCCGCCTCCTCGTGACGACGCGCCCAGGCCCGCAGGTTGTCGCCGCTTTCCTCGCGCTGTTCGCCGTCGTCGCGCCGGGTTGCCAGCCCGCCGCGCCGTCGCGCCAGCCCCTGCCGCCGCCGCTGGTGATGATCCCCGTCGCCAACGACGAGCCTCAGGCGCGCACGAGCGGCTGCCCCGAGGGCATGATCCTCCTCCCCGGCGGCGCGTTCACCATGGGCGCCGACGAGACCTACGGCGACAGCGACGAGCGCCCCGCGCACGAGGTCGAGCTCTCGGCGTACTGCCTCGATCGCACCGAGGTCACCGTCGCTCGCTATCGGGCCTGCACCGATCGGGTGGGATCGGCCCCGCAGTGCGCCGTCATCGCCCCCGGCGAAGATTTCAAGTTCTTCGACGCGCAGCAGCTCCGGTATTACGACCCCTTCTGCAACGCGGGCCGGACTGATCGCGAGCAGCACCCGGTCAATTGCGTGGACTGGAATCAAGCGTCGGCGTTCTGCCGCTGGGCGGGCGGGAGGCTCCCCACCGAGGCCGAGTGGGAGTACGCCGCGCGCGGCCGGGACAAGCGTCGTTATCCGTGGGGCGACGAGCCACCCGGGCCCACGCTGCTCAACGGGTGCGGTGTCGAGTGCCAGGCGTCGCAGGGCGCCGCGGGGATTCATGGCGTCGACAAGATGTTCGAGGGCGACGACGGCTTCGTGGCGACAGCGCCTGTCGGGAGCTTCCCCGCCGGAGCAAGCCCCTTTGGCGTTCAAGATCTGCTTGGAAACGTGTGGGAGTGGACGGCCGACTGGAAGGGGCCTTATTCCGCCGAGCGCGCCCGGAACCCGCATGGGCCCGAGGAAGGCAGCCCGACAGAGCGGGTGATCCGCGGCATCAGCTCGTGGGGCGGTGAGCACGCCGAATATGGCCTCACCGCCCGCGGCGGTCACGTGCCCACGGTGCGACTCTCGGTCGGCGGCTTCCGCTGCGCGCGCTCGCTCGATCTCGAGTGATCGATCAGGCGGCCTCGGCGCCGCAGAGGATCCGCCGGCAGCCGGCCGCCGCGCGGGCGATCGATGCGGTGCGACCGACGCTGCCGCCGCGCCCGCAGATCGTGGCCTCGACGCCGTCGATCATCATCGTGCGGATCTCGATCTGCCGCGACATGGAGGCCAGGCTCGATCCCAGGGCGTCGCTGTGGATCGCGCCCGGGTGGGCGAGGAGCGGCGCGTAGGCGGCGAGCTCCTCGCAGAGCGGCCAGGCGCCCGCGCCGGCGACGAGGCAGCCGCTGTCGTCGACCAGCACCAGCGCCTCGAGGTCGGCCTCGGCGCGCGCGAACGAGAGCTGGTAGTGGAGCGCGGTTATCGGATCTTCGCTGCGCCGACGCCTGCGCTCGGGGCTCTGGGCGGCGGCGACAGGGGCGGCGTGGGTCGAGTCGGAAACGGACAAGGCAGACCTCCCGGGGCGGCGAAAAATCCCCGGACCGAAGTGTCGCTGCTGGCGGGTTTGTCGGCCAAATTTGCCGTGAGCGTGCGCAGGTTCGGCGCGCTCCGGGTGGATGGGCTACGGTCACCGCGACCATGCGCGGCTTCGTCGATCTCCACAGCCACTGGGTCTCCGCCATCGACGACGGAGCGCGGAGCCTGCCCGACAGCGTCGCGCTGCTCACGGCCCTCCACGGCGCCGGGTTCGACACCGTGGTGGCCACGCCGCACATGCGCCCCGGCCTCTTCGACAACACCGAGGCCGATCTCCGCCGCGCCTACGAGGCCACCCGCGCCGCCATCGCCGGGACCTCCGGCCTGCCAGGCGAGCTGTTGCTCTCGTCGGAGCACTTCTTCGACGACATCGTGTTTCAGCGGCTCATCGACGGGAAGGCCCTCCCCTACCCCGGCGGCCACGCCGCGCTGGTCGAGTTTCCCACCCGCGCTTTCCCCGCGCGGATCGAGCACCGCTTCTCCGACCTGATGCGCCGGAAGATCCGCCCCGTGCTCGCGCACCCCGAGCGCTACGAGCCAGTCTGGGGCGACGCCTCGATCGTCGAGTCCCTGCTCGACTGCGGTGCTCTGCTCTTGCTCGACGTCGCGGCGCTCGCCGGCAAATACGGCCGCGCCCCGCGAAAAGCGGCCGATCAGCTCCTGGAGCGCAACTACTACTACGCTGCGTGCAGCGACGCCCACAAGGCCAGCGACGTCCCCGAGGTCATCGCGGGGATCAAGATCCTCTTCGATCGCCTGGGCAAAGAAGAGGCGATGTTCCTCCTGCGCGAGGGGCCGCGGACCATCCTCGACGGCACCGTCGAGGCCTGAGACAGCCCAGCTCGTCGGCCCGCTCTGATGCTCCGACTTACGCTGTAAACCCCGGGGCGAGCAGGGCAGTCAGCTTCGCCGGGCTCACCACGCCTTGCGCCTCCATCCAGGTCGTGGCTTTGCGGACCATCGTCGCGCCGTCGTCGCCGCCGAGGAGCGCGCCGAGGCGGCGGCGGGCGGCGGCGTCGTACAGGGCCAGGTCGGCGGCGTGGAAGCCGCGGATGGCGCGGTCGAGGGTGGTTATCGCCGTGCCGCGATCGCCGCGCGCGGACGCGACGCCGGCGCGGAGGAGGTCGGCGAGCGGCAGGGCCCAGTCGGCGCGCGCGCGCTCGATCCGCGCCGCGGCGGACGCGGCGGCGGCGAGGAGCGCGGCGCTCTCGCGGCCGCTGGGGGCGGCGGCCAGCGCGGCGCGGCCGGCGAGGTGCTGGAGCGAGATCAGGACGATCTGGATCCGCGTGGCGCTGGTGCGCGCGAAGACGGCCTTGCCCTCGAGCACCCGGCGGTGCGCCGACGCGCCGTCGCCGCGGTAGAGATCGAGGCTGACGCGCGCGACCAGCTCGCACAGGCCGTGAACGTCGAAGGTGGTGCCGGTCCAGCCCGAGCAGGCGAGATCGATCTGGCGCTCGGCCTCGTCGGGTTGATCGAGCAGGAGCCACGACGCGTTGCCCACGTTGGCGCGGAGATAGAGCGCGACGTAGCGATCGCCGCGGGTCTCGGACTCGCGCGCGAGGAGCGGGATCCGCCGCAGGAGCTCGGGGGCGTCGCCGAGCAGCCAGAGCGCCCAGATCGCGTGGACCACGGCGAGCGCGCGCTCCCAGACGACGCCGCCGCGATCGCGGAAGATGACCTCGGCGCGATCGAGCGCGGCGAGCGCAGGGCGAAAGCGACCCGCCAGGAAGTGCGACATCCCGACGGTGCCCTCGATCAGGCCGAGGCTGTGCGGATCGGCGGCGCGCGCGGCCGCCGCCGTCGCCGCCGCGAGGACCTCGGCGACGCGGGCCGCCGCCGCGGGCCCCTCGCACGCGACGACGCAGGCCTCGAGCGCCAGCGCGCGCGCGACGCGGCTGGGCTCGCCCGCGTCGAGGGCGAGCAGGAGATGCCGCGATTGCCAGGCGACCCCGCGCGTGACGTCGATGAGCGAGACGCTGGACGCCGCCGAGTACGAGACGTCGACGCGGGTGAGCTCGCGCGCCGAGATCTCGCTCGCGGCGCGCTCGCGGAAGGAGATCCCGCGGAGGCCGAGCTGGGCGCGGCGGAAGATCAGGCTCGCGAGCGCCCGGGCGCGGGTCGCGGCCACGCCGAGGCCGACCGCATCCATCACCGCGGCGAGGCCGGCGACGCCCTCGTCGATGTGGCCCGCGCGGATCAGGCTGTCGGCCGCGCGGCGGCGGAGCTCGAGGCCCAGATCGGCCTCGGCAGCGCGGCTCGCGCCGAGGTACGCCTCGGCCGCCTGCGCTCCCCGACCGGAGTTGGCGAGCGCGTCGCCGAGCTTGATCAACAGGTCTCTGCGCTCGGCGCGATCGCGCGGAAACAGCGCGTGCGCCGCGCGGTAGAGCTCGGCCGCGCGATCGAACGCCAGCGCCGCGGCGGCCTGATCGCCGGCGCGCGCGGCGTATTCGGAGCCGCGCTCGACGTCGCCGGCGTCGCGGAAATGGAGCGTGAGCGCCTCGAGATCGGCGCCGCCCCAGGCCTCGAGGCCGAGCGCGAGGCGGAGGTGCAGCGCCCGCCGTCGGGGCGCGTCGATCGCGCCGAGCACGGCCTCACGGACGCGATCGTGAAAGGGCTCGACGGTCTGGCCGGGGCCGATCCCCGCGGTGCTCGCGAGGTTGTCGGCGCGGAGCGCGGCGAGCGCGGGCGAGAGATCGGCGGAGGCCACCTCGGCGGCCTGCGCGGCGATCCGCGCCGGGATCGGGCGCCCCGCGATGGCGACGACGTCGAGGAGCTGACGCGCCGGCGGATCGAGGCGCTCGATCCGCGCGCGGAGCGCGTCGTCGAGACGCACCAGGCCGACGTCGCCCGACTGCGAGAGGCGATGACGAACCAGCGCGTCGAGGAAGAGCGGGTGACCGCCGCCCTCCTCCGCGAGCGCGTCGACGTCGACCACCTCGGGGTGGCCCGCGACGGCCGCCGCGCCGAGCAGCAAGCTGATGAGCTCGCGCGCTTCGCCGCGCGGGAGGCGCCCTACCGTGAGCTTGCGGACCGGGCCGACGAGCGTCGGACCCGCGTCCGCACGGGCGTCGGCGTCGCGCCGCAACGTCGCGATGAAGAGCAGCGGCGGCGCGTCGGGGGGCTGCAGGATCGCGTCGAGCAGCGCCAGACCGTCGACGTCGGCCCACTGGAGATCGTCGATCGCCACCACCAGCGGCTGCTCGCGCGCGATCCGGGTCAGCATCTCGCGGAGCGCGGCGAACACCAGCGCGCGCGCTCGCCGCGGATCGGCCGCGTCGCGCGCCGCGCGGCTCGACGAGATCGGCGCGCTCGGCCGCGACGATCGCCCGCGCGGCGTCGCGAGGCGCAGCGCCGGGAAGAGATCGCCGAGCAGCTCGGCGTTGGGCGGGAGCAGCGCCGTCACGCGCTCCGCGGGCAGCCCCGCGATCCATCGACCCAGCGCCTCGCCGATCTCGTCGACGCCCTTGTACGGCACGCTCTCGCGCTCGTAGCAGCGCCCCGCGAGCACCAGGGCCTCGCCCTCGATCGACGCGAGGAAGCGCCGCACGAGGGCGCTCTTGCCCATCCCCGACTCGCCCTCGACGAGGATCGACACGGCGGCGCCCGCGCGCGCCGAGGCCAGCGCGTCGCGGAGCTGCGCGAGCTCGCCCGCGCGCCCGACGAAGCCCGACGATCGCGACGACGGCGGCGGCTCGCTCGAGGCCCGCACCTCTTCGAGGCGCCGTCGCACCTCGGCGCCCGCGGGGCGCGCCGACGGATCGAGGCGGAGCAACTCGACGCAGAGCTCTTCCAGGTCCAGCGGGATCGCCTCGGTCGCGACCAGGCTCGGCCGCGTCGGCTCCACCGCCTGCTTGAAATCGAGGGCCACCTCGGGCGCGAGCTGGAACGGGAAGAACCCCGTGAGCGCGAGGTAGAGCATCGCGCCGACGCTGTACCAGTCGGCCTCGGGGCCGACGTGACCGCCCGCGGCCTGCTCCGGCGCCATGAAGTGCGCGGTGCCGACCACGGCGCCCTCGCGCTCGCCCAGCGTCGCGTCGAGGACCACGCCGAAGTCGAGGATCACCACCCGCCCGCCGGCGGTGACCAGCACGTTGGAAGGCTTGATATCCCGGTGGATCTTCTCCGCCGCGTGCAGCGCCTCGATCCCGCGGGCGAGCTTCAGGAACGCCGCGCGCAGCCGCGCCTCGTCGAAGCGCTCCCCGCGCCGCTCGAGCCAGTGCCACGTCGGGGGCGCCGGTGTCGTGCCGGTGGGGCTAGCGCCGGCGGCCCGCGTCTCGAGGTCGTCCGCCTCGATCGCCGCCGGGATCGCGCGGGGGCTGCGCGGCGCCGACGGCCGCACGTGCTCGATGAAGTCCTCGCCCTGGACGAGCTCCATGGTGAAGAACACCTCACCCTCTTCCTCGAACAGCTCGCCGAGGCTGACCAGGTTCGGGTGATGAATGCCTTGCAGGGCCCGGAACTCTCGCTTGAGCCGGACCCGCGCCTGCGCCCCGATCGAGCGCAGCATCTTCAGCGCGACGGTGGCGTCGCGCTCGCGATCACGGGCCTCGTAGACGACCCCCATCCCCCCCTGGCCCAGGACGCGAACGATCTGAAATCGCCTGGATTTCAGGCGAAATTCGCGCGGAGGAGGGGTGCTCATCGCCCGTCGTCAGCGCCGCGGAGAGAGCCGTTCAAGGCTTCTTCCGGATACCGAACGTGCTGAGCAGCGGGAGACCGGTGGTGGTGGTGGAGATGGTCTTGCCGTCGGCGCTCACCTTGCCATCGCTGACCTTGATCCAACCGCCGTAAGGGGCCCACTCCTGCGAGGCGCCGTCGAGGCCGAGGATCCAGAGCTCGACGTCGGTGCCCGCGGGCCACTTCACCGCATCGGCGTTGGGGACAGTCACGGTGGCCGCGGGGCAAAACACCGTCTCGAGCGGCCCGACGCCATAGAGCTGCTCGATGCCGGCGGGCGCCGCGGCCAGGACCTCGGTGGCCTTGGCGATGGGGATCGTCACCGCGCGAAACTGCTGATCGATGGCCTCGGGGTACACGCTGTCGTCGATGACTGCCACTCCGCCGGCCGGCAGAGTCAGCGTCACCTCGCCCGAGGTAATGGTCTTTCCGGGCGTGATCACCGCACCATCGACCGGCAGCGCCGCCGTGGTCAGGGTGCCAAACGCCTCGTTCCCCATGGCATCGAGCGTGGCGGCCGTGATCGGGATCCCGAGCTTGGCGAAGCCGCGGGCGTCACCGAACTTGAACAGGGGTTGTTGAAGCGGCGTCGCCGATCCGATGACCGCAAACTGCCCCGGCTGGCTGGATTTGCCGTAGAAGCAGAGGTTGGTGCCACAGACTTGCACCGAGAAATCCGACGGCGCGGGGTTGCCCATCAGATCGACGATCTTCACGGTGACCGTCCCGACCGTCACCTTCGGCGCGTTCGGATCCGAGTGATCCGATCCCTTGCACGCGATGTCCCCGCCGCCCGTCCCCGCGGCGCTGGAGGTCGAAGCGCCTCCCGTTCCGTCCGATCCGGTCGTCGTCGTCCCCGACCCTGTCGTCTGGCCCGTCGTCCCGCCGCTGCCCGTCGGCGTCGAGCCCGACGAGCAGGCTGCGGCGACCAGAGCGATAAGCGGGAGAACAAGGGGGAGCGCGGCGCGCAGGGGATGCTTCATGCGGCGAAGGATAGCTAGGATACCCGTACCTCCGCAAGGAAGGCGTGGGGCCGTGCGACGACGCGGATCAGGCCGGCAAGAAAGAACCGATATCGGTGCACCTGACGCTCCCGGGGAGATCACCGCACTCCACGCTTCGAATGGCTTCGGCCGGCCCGCGGCGCGGCGCGACGCGGCTCGATCGTCGCGAGGCCACCTCGGCCCACGCTGGCACAGCGCTGCGGCGCGATCCCGCGGCAAGCGCGCGACTGACGCTCCGGCCCGATCCATGCTAAGGCGGTCGCGCCATGGCCTCCGACGTCCCCCCTCCCGCCGACGCGCCGCAGGGGAGCTTCCTCCAGCGTCACGGCCTCAAGCTCGCGGTCTCGATTCTCCTCGGCGGCGGAATCGCCTACGTCATGGCGCGCGGCGGCCTCCCGCTCGTCCCGCCCAAGAGCACCTTCGCCGAGCTCAAGGTCTGGACGGTCCCCGTCTACATTCTCATGCTCGTGGTCGTCCATTATTTCCGGGCGATCCGCTGGCGTCACCTCCTCCGCGCGGTGGGCCAGGTCTCGCGCCGCAGCGTGGTCGCCGTCTCGTGGATCGCCTTTGGCGCCATCCTCATCTCCCCGCTCCGCACCGGCGAGGTGGTGCGGCCTTATCTCATCACCAAGCGGAGCTCGATCACGCTCTGGGAGGCGACTGGCACCATCGGCGCAGAGCGGGTGATCGACGGGCTGGTCCTCAGCATCATGCTCTTCATCGGGCTCCAGCTCTCCACCCCGCTCGATCCTTTGCCGGACCACGTCGGCAAGCTGCCAGTCCCCGCGGCCGCCGTCCCTCACGGAGCCTACTTCGCCCTCTCGATCTTCCTCGTGGCCTTCGTGGTCATGGGGATCTTCTTCTTCGCCCGCAATTTCGCCCGCCGCGTCACCTTCGCGGTGGGCCGGATCATCTCGCACAAGCTGGCCGATCGCCTCGCGGGCATCGTCGAGCGCATCGCCGACGGGCTCCGCTTCCTCCCCTCCCCCTCGCATTTCGTCCCGTTCATGGGCGAGACGCTGGCGTACTGGCTCATCAACGCGTGCAGCGTCTGGCTCCTCGGCTGGGGCTGCGGCCTCACCAGCCTGACGCTTGCGCAAGCCACGGTGACGATGGGGTGTATCGGGATTGGCATCCTCGTCCCCTCGGGCCCCGGATATTTCGGGGCGTTCCAGCTCTCGGCCTACATGTCACTCGCCATGTCGTTCCACGAAGACGTCCTGCAGGGGCCCGGCGCCGCGTTCGTGTTTCTGCTCTACGCCGGCCAGGTCGGGGTGCACCTCGTGGGCATGGCCGTCGGCGCGCTCCTCGATACCGCTCCGCCGGCGCCCGTCGCCGCGGCGACCCTGGCGACCGGCGAAACCGCCGCGCCGGCCGAGCGTATCGCCTCGTAACCTCATGATGAAGACCCTCGGGCTCGCGCTCGCCGCCGCGGCCCTCGTCGGCTGCGGTGACAACCAGGATCCCGCGGGCGCCGACGCCTTCTGGAGCGCGATCCACACGGCGAAATACACCGATTTTGCTCACGCGCCCGGCTACGCCACCCGGCAGCCCACCCACGCTCCGCACGGCGACGAGGTCTTGATCTACGTCAACGACCAGGTCTCCTCCGCGCTCGCCGCGGGCCAGCCGCTCACCGCGTGGCCCGAGGGCTCGCTCATCGTCAAAGACGCCTACGAGAGCGGCGCGGTCACCGCGGTCGCGGCGATCGAGAAGCGAGGGGGCGCCTGGTACTGGGCCGAGTGGAGCCCCGACGGCACCGCGAAATACTCGGGGAAGCCCGATCTCTGCATCAACTGCCACGAGAGCGGGGGCGACTTCGTCCGCGCTTTTCCCCTCCCGAAATAGTCGTTAGCGAGCGCGCTCGCCAAAAACTTGGCCCACCGCGCGGGCCCGGCGTACGCCCGTGCGATGCGCCGTCTCCTCTCCTCGCTCGTCCTCGCCGCCGCTCTGGCCCTGCCCGCGCTGGTGATCTTCCGGGCCGGCGACGCCGGGGCCAGCGTCGCCTACGACAGCCCGTACTCGTTCGAGCAGACCTACGGCACGGCGCTGCGCCTGATCCGCGTCGATCTCGGCTGCATCATCACCGAGAAGGATCCGGCCAATGGATACCTGCTCTTCGAGTACACGAGCCCCGAGAGCGGGAGCCGCGTCCACCGCGGATCGCTGGAGATCGTGCGCGGCCGGGAGACGACCCACGTGGCCGTCCAGCTCCCGACCTTGCCCTCGTACCACGAGCAGATGATCATCGACGCGCTCAACAAGAAGCTCGCCGCGGAGCATGGCAATCCGCCCTCGAAGCCCAGGCCCGCGCCCGTCCCCGACGCGGGCGCTGACGCCAGCGAGTAGCCGGTTCCGAAGCTAGATGTTGCTCACGAGCAGCACCGCGCCACGCTCGCCTGCGTCGCTCCCCGCCAGCGCCATGGCGATCGCCGAGGGCGCATATCCCCGCTTCCACCCCTCGGCGGCGAGCGCGATCGCCAGCGGCAACGACGCCGCCCCCAGGTGCCCCAGCCGCTGCCCCGGGGACTCCAGATAATAGGGGCTCCCGAACAGCGTATGCGCCCGGATGGCCATGGTCTGCCACTCCAGGATCCGCCCGCTTTCAAAGGTATGATCCGTCAAGATCCACCCGGCGCGGAGCTGCTCTGTCGCCATCTCGGTCGCCGCGGCGCGCGCTGCGGCCGTGAGCCCCTTGGCATCGATCACGCTCTCGTCGTTGTCCGGCCGCGCCCTGGCCACCGCCGTCCCGATCCCCGCGATCCGCGCCGCGGCGTCGAGCTTCAGCCGTCGCGCGGTGTCCTCGCGCATCAGGACCACGAACGCCGCGGCCTCGCCCGGGATCATCGCGTCGAGGCTCTTTGGACCGTACAACCGACCCTGCTCCGCGAGAGCCTCGATCGTCGCGGGATCGTAGTCGGTGTGCACGCCGCCGAGCACCAGCGCATCCATCTGCCGGCTCGCCAGCGCCTCCAGCGCCTTTGGCAGCGCAAACGCCGCTCCCGCCGAGCCGCGCGCGCAAATTTCCAGGGTAATTCCCGGTGAAATCTCCCGAGCGCGGGTGTGCAAGCGCTGGGCGAGCAACGCCCCCGCCGTGGGCTCGCCTCGGGCAGGCGGCCGCAGCGGCGCGTCGACGCAGAGCAGGAGTCGAAGCGAGAGGGACTCCACCTCGCCGCCGAGCTGCGAGAGCGCCTCCAGCAGCGCCGAAGCGCCCAGCTCCGCGGCCCGCTCGTCGCCGATCAGGTACGGATCCAGGGCCTTGTCGAAGCACATGGTGATCTGCTCGCCCTCGGCGTCGGCGAGCGGCGCCGCGGAGATGGCGGCGATCCCGGTCCGGAGCAGGAAGGCGGTCTCGGTCAGGGTCCCGCCCAGCGCGGTGCGGGCGCCGGAGGCGGCGCAGACAGCGAGCGTCTTCATCCCTTGACCTCGCGCTCACGCACGATGATCCGCGCGTCCTTCATCCGCCGAGGGGCCTTGATCGAGGCCCGCCACACGTACTCGATCGTGAGCGGGCGCTCCTCTTTCCGGGGGTTGTGGAGCGTGTCGATCAGCACCGTGTCCAGGTGCGGGTGCATGATCTCCGGCGCCCGGTCGGGCAGCCGGAACTCGATCTCGACACCCACCCTCGGGAGCAGGAACGCCGTCGCTCCGCCGCCGGGCTGGAGGTTGAGCAGCGCCGCCTCCTCGCCGCCGCGGAGCGGGGGAGTGGCCACCAGCTCGGGGGTCGCGCAGAGGTTGAAGCGATCGTCCTGATCGAGCGGAGGCAGCGGCGCGCGCTCCTCCAGCCAGCGCGCGTCGTAGGTGCCAGCGTACTTTCGGCGAGGGTCCCAGTGCCGCCCGATCGCGCCGATCCCCGCGGGCGGCGGGCGGGTCTTGGCGGTGAGGATCGGCTGCGCCACGTCCTCGATCCCGGGCGCGGGCAGGTGGGTCAACCCCGCGGGATCCCTCGCGATCCCGACGCCCACCGGGTTCCGGGCCTCCTCGACCACCGCGGCAGGATCGCTGTCGTCGAAGCCGCCCCAGGCGTGGTCGTACCGCATCTCCAGATCGCTTATTGGCCGAGGCGCGGAGAGGCCGTTGCCGCCCGACTGCCACACACGCAAGCCGAAGATCCGACAGAGCTTCTGGAGCGGGCCGACGCGGACCGCGACGTCGAACGAGGGCACCGGCCTGCCGCCGGGCGCGTGGGCCCTGGCCACGACGATCACGTCGGTCCCCGGCTTGCGCAGGCAGAGATCGGCCGGATAAAGAATGCTGCTCTTGTCGGGCTTGCCCCAGGGAACATCGGCAAAGCGGATCTTGCGCTGTCCCTTCTTCGTGCCGAGCTCGATGGTCAGATCGGCCGCGCGTACGAAGGTGGCCTTTACAATGGCCAGAAGCTTCTCCCCGTCCTTGTCGACGAAGACCTGCGGATGAACCACGAAGTCCGTGGTGTTGTCGACGGGCGGCTGATCCATGGCAGGGTCGAAGACGACTCGAAGGCTAGTTGAGGCGGAGCACGCGCCCGACGATGCGAAAGAGCCCGCGGGACATGGTGGAGATCCGGCTCCCGACCACCTCGATGTCGCCGTCCTCGCGGATCCGCATCGCCCCGCGGCCGCTGCGGATCAGGACCTCGCGCTCGGCCTCGATCACCACCGTCTCGCCGCGGATCTCCACCTTGGCCGGGATCCGACGCTGCACCACGCCGACGACCAGCGGGCCCAGGGCCGGATCGATCTCCACCAGCACCCGATCTCCGTTCTCCATCGCTCGCTGGACCAGCTCGGAGTCCACCCCTTCGTCGAGCTCGGCGTCGACCGGATCGCGCAGCCCACGCCAGGTGATCCGCGCCGAGCCCCCGGTCACCGCCACGACGCGCGCGGTGCGCAGCGCCGGAGCGACCTCGGGGACCGGGACCGCCACGTGCGAAAGCAGCCGCTCGATCGAGGGATCCGCGGTCTCCACGGCCTCTTCCTCGATCGTCACGACCTCGGCCTCGGCTCGATCCCGCTTCGCGTCCGCCATGCTCACATCTCCGAGACTGCTTTGGTCATGCTGATCTTGCCGGCGGTGATCGTCACGATCGGAGACTTCATCGCGATCCCGCTGTCGTCGATGACGACCTCGCTCGCCCCGCATTTCAGGGTGATCGAGGTGGCCGCCTCGATCTTGTGGAACGCTCCGACGAAGCTGGCCGGCGATCCCGCGGTGATGCTGTGGCCGCCGCCGATCTTCTCGAGGATCGCGCCGCCGACCATCTGCATCTTGCTGCCAGTGACCTTCTCGGTCTCGTCGGCCCGGGAGATGATCACCAGGCCAAGCGCGGTCTCGGTCTTGCCGCCGCCCACCGTCTCGGTGCGGTTGCCGAGGATCATCTCGATCTTCGCGGCGCCCACGTCTTCCTTCACGTCGCCGGCGATCTCGTTGTGAACACCGCTGAGCACCGCGCGGATCCGCGTGGATCCAGCGTTCTCTTTCAGAGTGCCAGTCACCTTTGCGGTGTTGTGGCCAGGGCCCTTGGCGCGATCGGTGGAGTCGACGCCGGCGACGTCGCCGACCAGACCCGCCTCGTTGGCCTGCGACGAGCCGCCGCCGCCGTCGGAGTCGAGCCCGAGCGCCGAGCCGAGCGCGTCGGCCGCGGCCGAGGCGCCGCGATCGATGGCGCTGTTGACTGCGGCGTCGACCCCGAGCTGCTGCGACAGGCCTCCTTCGCCCTCGCCGCCTCCTTCGCCGCCCTCGGCGCCGCCGGCCTCGCCGCCCGCCGCTTCGCCTCCGCCGCCGCCCTCCGCGCCGCCGCCTCCGGCCATCGCGTTCGCAAACGCACCTGGGCTGGGCAGCCCCGCCGCTTGCGCGAGCAGCGGCGCGGCGCCGCCCATGTCGCCGTTGGCCACGGCCTGCATGCCGGCGCCGATCTGCGACATCTGCTGCTGAAGGCCGTTGATCGGCCCCATCGCCTGATCGACCCGCGACTGCACCGCGGCGTTGATCTGATTGAGCGCCTGCCCCGCCGCGGCCTTGGCCACCTCGGCCGCGCGCTCGGCGGCGATCGCCAGAAGGGCCTTGAGCGGGTTCCCATCCATCTCGAAGTGATTGCCGCCCACCGTGGTGGTGCTCGCCCCGCCCACGTTCAGCGCCGTGACCGCGTTGACCTGGACGGTGCGATCGGCGCCGACCGAGAGCGATTGATCGGCCTTGACGTTGGTCTCGAAGCCCATCGTGATCTTGATGTCTTCGTTGGATCCAACGGATTTCGTGGAGTCGACCTTGATCTGGACGGTCTCGCTCTTGCCAACGTTCTTGACCTTGTTGTTGGCGGTCGTGAGGTTCTGATCGTACTCGGCGTGGATCATGATCTCCTCCGCGCCGGCGTTGTCCTCGAAGCGGATCTCGTTGGCGCCGCCGCCGCCGGGGGTGCTGGAGGTCTGCATGGAAGTCCGCGTCTTCCCCTCGGGGAGCGCATACGGCGGCATGAAGACCCCGTTGTAGAGGCGCCCGCTCACGATCGGCCGATCGGGGTTCCCCTCCAGGAACTCGACCACGACCTCCCAGTCGATGCGCGGGAGCATCATCGATCCCGAGGTCTCGAGCTGGCCAGTCCGCATCCAGCAAGAGGCCTTGTCGTCGCGCGCGGGCCCGAGATCCCAGTTGAACTTCACCTTGCAGCGCCCGTGCTCGTCGGTGTGGATGTCCTCGGCCGGCGCGCCCGCCGGAGCGACCACCTTGGCCGTCTGCGGTCCCTCGATGATCGGCGCGGGCGTGACCCGCGGAGAGCGGTACTTGATCGCCTCGGGGACGAGCTCGGCCGAGACGTGATAAACCGCCTCTTTGCCGCCCGAATAGCCGAGCTCGTGCACCGCGGCCACCACCACGTAGCCCCCGTCGATCTCGTCGTGGAGGGCGTCGGTGATCTTGATCTTGTGGCCCACGTCGATGCGGGTGCAATCGCTCTCGATCAGGGTCACGCTCCGCGCGGCCTGCTCGGCCTCGAGCCGCACCTTGGCCAGCCGCTTTCCCTCGGAGGGCTCCACGTAAAGGCCGGGGAAGTCGTAGACCTCGAGATCGGTGTTGGCGTCGCTCGAAGCGTCGACCGTCATTTCCAGCTTGGGACGCTTGAAGTCGTAGTCGCGCAGCACGAACTTGCCCGAGACCACGCGGCGTCGCTCGGCGATGGAGTAGATGGCGTCGAGCTCCTGATCGAGGCCCGTGCGCTGGCGAAACGGGAGCTCGGCCTGGCCCTCGATCGGCGCGCTGTTCGAGCTGTCGTCCTCGAAGATCACGTGCTCGCCGTCGTCGCGCATCTCGGTCCGGAAATAGATGCCCTCTTCCTCCATCAGCCGCGAAACGAAGGCCAGGACGCTCTCGTTGTACTGGACGCAATACTCGCGCTTCGGGTAGCTCCCGCTCAGCTTCCACTCCTGCTGCGCCGCCGGGATCTGGTTCGCCGCGAGGATCTTGGTGATGATCTCCTTGACGTCGAGCTCCTGGAAGATCTCGCACCCCTCGACCCGCGCCAGGAGGCCAATCGTCGAGACGACATGAAACTTCACGTGATGAACGCTGCCGCCGCCCACGAAGGTGGATCCGACGAGGGTCACCGCCTCGATGATCCCGCCGAAGAGCCGCTCCGGCCCGTCGTCACCGGCGTTGAACGAGAGCTGGGCGACCAGGCCAATCATCTGGTCGGGCTCGACGTACTCGGCGAGCTGAACGGTGACGTGGGCCTCGGTGGGCCGGCCGAGGCGCTGCTCGGTGCGGAACGCGAGGACCGAGTGCGCCGTGAAATTCGGGGTGCTGAAGCTGCGAGAGAACGTCCGGATCGCCATGATCGTCCCCTCAGTTGTCCAGGATCAGCGCCGCGGTCTCCGCCACTGCGCCGTCGATCTTGATGCTGACGCCGGCGATGGATATCGACGCTGGAGTGAGGGTGATCGTCGAGGCGCCCATCACGAAGGAGACGATGGTCTCGCCCTCGAACACCACGGTGTCGGCCTTGAGGATGTGCGCCCCGGCGGCGACCTCGGTGAACATCGTCGCCGCGGTATCGGCCATGTCGCCGCCGATCTTCGCCAGGATCGCTCCAGCGACCTTCTGGGTCATCGATCCGGTGACCTCGACTCCGCGCCCGCCGACGGCGATGACCGCCTTGGCCGCGCCGGTCGCCTCGGTCCTGTCGCCGACGATCTCGAGGTTGTGATCGCCCGCGGTGATCAGCGCCGAGGCCGTGCCGACATCGATGGTGAGGGTGCTCGATCCCTCGGTGCTGATCTTGCCGACCACCAGATCGGTCATCAGCGATCCGACCTCGGTCTTGTCGCCGCCGGCGACCTCGCGCCGATGATCGCCGCCGATCTTGAGATCGCGGTTGCCGCCGATATCCAGCGTGTGCGCGCCGCCGATCTGCTCGACCAGGAACGTCTCCACGTGGACCGTCTGGTTGCTGCCGACGCTGACCGTCTGGCTGGCGCCGACCGATGCGGTGACGCTGTTGGTGACGTTGACCTTGTGATTCGAGCCGATGGTGTGGGTGTGGTTGTTGCCAATCTGCTCGGTGGTGTTGTTGACGACGTCGACGGTCATGTCCTTCGACGCGTTGAACATCATCTCTTCTTTGCCCTTGGTGTCGTCCATGCGGAGCTCGTTCGAACTCCCGCCGCCGGGCGTGGTGGCGGTTTGCATCGATCCCCGGGCCTTGCCGGCCGGGAGGGCGTAGGGCGGCGGAGTCACCGTGTTGTAGAGGCGCGACATCACGATGGGCTCGTCGGCGTCGCCCTCCACGTGGCGGAGCGCGACCTCCCACCCCACCCGCGGCAAGAGCATCGATCCGCCGGTGGGGACCTGGCTGGTGCGCATCCACACGCTCGAGGTGTCGTCGGCCTTGCCCAGGCGATCCCACATGTACCTGGCCTTGACGCGACCGTGCTTGTCGCTGTGGATCTCCTGGCCTGCAGGCCCGGTGGTCATCGCCGTCTGGACCCCGGCGATGGCCACGGCGCGCTCGAGGCGCGGAGGCCGGTAAGCCGTGGTCTTGGTGGGCACCGCGGTGAAGCGGCACGAGTAGCCCTGTCCGCCGCCCGGCGCCCCGGCGGCGCGGGTGGTGCCCCCCTCGCGATACTCGATCTCCACGCCGGTGATCAGCAGCTTTTGATTCAGGGGCTCGTAGGGATGATCGGTGATGGTAAAGCGCCGTCCGGGCGACATCGTCAACACCGTGGCCTCGCCGGTGACGATGTGGCGCTCGGCCTGGAGCGAGTCGAGGAGCACCTGCGCGTAGCGCTTGCCCACGTCTTGATCGAGGAAACGGCCGGGATACTGGTAGACCTCCAGGGCGTGGGCGCCGTCGTCCTTGCCCTCGACCTTGGCCTCGAGCGCCAGCTTGGGCCGCTCGAAGTCGTACTCGCGGATGAAGGCCTTGTCGGAGCGGACCTCGGTCGACTCCTTGACCCAGAGCACGTGATCCTTCGAGGTGCCAAACCCGAACGTGTGCGCAAAGGCGATGGACGCGTTGCCCTCGAGATCGTCGAGCCCCTGGGGATCGTCGCAGAAGACGACCTTGTCCTTGCCATCGGCGAAGGTGACGGCGAAGAAGATGCCCTCTTCCGAGAGGAGCCGAGCGATGAAGTCGAAATCCGTCTCGCGGTACTGCACCACGTACTCGCGCGGGGTGTAGCTGCCCGACAGGCGCGCTTCCTGCGCGTCGGACGCGAGCCCGGCCACGGTGAGGACCTTCTTGACGATGTCGGGCACGCTCTCGTGCTGGAAGGTGCGGCAGTCGGCGCGCTTGCCCAGGCGAAACAGCCGCGGCGCGGCGGTGATCCGCGTGATCGGGCGCCCCTCCTTGTCGGCCAGCCGGGTGGCCTCGACGGCGATGCCGGCGAACTCGCGCGACGCCGAGCCGTCCTCGCGCTCGAGCTTGATCACGATCGATTTACCGATCATCGTGGTGGGATCGGGCGGTCCGCTGTTGTTCGCCGAGTCGAGAGTGCCAATCTCGATCATCGCGACGGGGAGCGCCGAGAGCGACTCGCGGATCTGGCACGCGAGGAGGCGATAGGCCTCGCCGTCGACGTCGACTCCCCCCTTGACCTTGATCTGCCCGTCCGCCATGGCCTCACCCCGCGCCCATCTTCAAGGACGCTCCGAGCTTGACCAGGAGCGCTGTCTCGATCTTGACCTCTGACCCCGTGAGCACCACCGGCCCGCCGCCGAGCTTGAGGCTGCTCCCGCCTCCCTTGAACTCGCCGATGGCGCCGATGAGGGCGATGATCGGGGCCTTGACCGAGTATTCCCCGGCTACCTTGGCGTAGTGGAGCCCGCCGATCAGGTGGGTGACGCTGTCTTCCGAAGCGCAGTCGACGTTGCCTGTCACCAGGTGGAGCTCGGCCGCGGTGGAGGTAAGGCTCTTGTCCTTGCCCACCGTCTCGCTGCTCATGCCGTTGATGAGCTCGACCTTGACCGCGCCGATGGTCTCCTTGTAGGCCGCGCCGAAGCTCTCGGTGATCGATCCGACCGAGGCCAGCACGTCGGCGGTGCCGGCAGAGCGGGTGATCGCCCCATCCACCGTGGTCTTCACGGTGTTGGAGATCGTCGTCATGTTGCCGCCGACGCTGTACGAGCGGTCGCCGCCGATGTGCTCGATGAAATTGGCGGTGGCGTTGCTGGTCTCGTTGCCCCCCACGCTGATCGACTGGCCGCCTCCGATCTTGTTCGAGAAGATCGATCCCACGTCGATGGACTGGTTGCTCCCGACGGTGACCTTCTCGTTCGACCCGATGTCGACGGTCATGCTCACCGTGACGTTGTGGGTGTCGTCGACGGCGACCTTCTCGTTCTTGTCGTGGCCAATGGTGATGTTGAGATCCTTCGAGGCGTGCATGCTGAAGCCCTGGCTGCCGCCCGAGTCCCCCATGTTCAGCTCGTTGTGGCCGCCGCCGCCGGGCGACGACATGCTCTTGATCGATCCCGAGGCCTGCGCCGCCGGGAGCGCGTACGGAGGCGATTTCTCGGCGTTGTAGACCCGGCCAAGCACGAAGGGCTGATCGGGATCGCCGTTGAAGAACGCGACCGAGACCTCCCAGCTCACCCGGGGGAGGATCATCGAGCCGCCCATGGCGACCTGCGAGACCCGGAGCCAGCAGCTCGCGGTGTCGTTCTGCTGGTTGATGCGATCCCAGTGAAAGCGCACCTTCACCCGGCCGTACTTGTCGACGTGAATGGCCTGCTCGTCGCTGCTGGGCCCCATGACGGTGGCCGTCTGGATCCCGCGGATCTTCGGCTTCTTCGCGGTGCGCGCCGGGGCGTAGGCCAGGCCCTTTTGCAGGCCCGAGAACTCGTTGTGGCAAAGGCTGTTGGGGCCGCCGCTCTCCAGCGTTTGCTCGCCCGAGGTGTGGAGCTCGGTGACGATGAACTCGCCGTTCAAGCAGTCTTGCGCGGCGCCGTCGACGGTGAAGGGGACCCCGCAGCGAAGGCCGATGGCGCGGCTCTCGCCACGGACGGTGTCGGCGTCGCGGCGCCGCTCGCTGATCCGGGCCTTGGCGCGCTGCGAGCCCGCGGCCGATTTGGTGAAGCCACCCGGGTATTCGTAGAGCGAGAGAGGCCAGGCCTCCTTCGCCGGCACGGCGGCCTGCGGCGCTTGCTGGGGCTTCTCGTAGTCGTAGTCGCGGAGGAGCACGTTGGCGGTGCGGAGCGCGCGGGTGCGGCTGAAGACCGAGAGCGGCTCGCCCGGGAGGCCCTGGCCCATGGCGAAGCGCACCGCGGGCGCGTCGTCCGAGGCCACGAACGCCCCGGGATCGTCGGCGAGCACCAGCGTGTGGCCGTCGTGCTCGTGGCGAAAGAAGTAAAAGATGCCCTCGTCCTCGAGCAGACGATGGACGAAATTCAGCTCGGTCTCGCGGTACTGCACCACGAACTCGCGCGGCTCGTAGGTGCCCTTGAGCTGCTTGTCGACCTTGTCGACGCCGGCCTCGGTGAAGAGGGTCGAGACGATGTCGACGATGGATTGGGCCTGGAAAATCCGGCAATTCTCGCGATGCGCGAGGGCCGAGAGCGCGGGCCGGAGGCGGAGCTTGAAGTGGAAGCGCGTGCCGGTGAGGTAGTCGAAATCGAGGCGATCGATGACCCCGTGAAAGAGGCGCTGGCCGCCCTGCGCGTCGACGAGCGTGAGCAGCGCGCTCTTGCGCAGCACCGTGGCGGCGACGAACCCGGGATCGGCGGTCGAGAGCTCGACCTCGATCTCGAAGGGGCGAGAGATCGCCTCGCGGACCTCGTAACGGATGACAAGCAAGTCCTCGGGTAGACCGGGGCCCCGCAGATCGATCAAGCCAGTCGATGCCGCCACCCGCCGAGGATACACGCCGATCGAGCGGGGCGTCTATGGGCGCCCTGCACCCGGGACGCCGCTACCTCGGCGTGCGGGCCAGCCAGTCGCGGTAGCTCTGGAAAAGGGCGCCGTAGCGCGCGAAGAGATCCTTGTCGGCGGAGAAGCGGCGCCCCCACTCCTCGGCTTCGGCGCGGTGCGAGGCGTCGTCGAGCCCGTAGCGACCGCGCACCTGGGCGACCGCCGACGGCGTGATCGCGATCTCGGCGCTGAGCGAGGCGAACTGCTCGAGCGAGAAGCGCGTGGCGCGCGGCGCGGCGGTGACGGGCGCCACGGCCTGAGGCGGCGCTGCGACGGGCGGGGGCGCAGCAGCGGCTTTGCGCGGAGGAAGCGGAGGGGGCATGGCGCGAAACGGGAGGCCGTGCCCGGGCCGCGGCGGCGGAGGAGCAGGCGGCGGCAGGCGAGCTCCCGCGTCACTCGACGCGCGGAATGGCAGCTTGCCGCCGTCGTCGGGCTCTTCCGCGCTGGCCATCATGGTTCCGCCGAGATCCATCGGCGCGTTGGGATCGAAGGCGGGCCGGGCCGGCGGCTTGATCGACGCGCTCGGCGGGCTCGACGGCGGGGCGCGCGTCTCGGCGCCGGCTTCGAACGGCGTCGCGCCGGTCGCGAACGGGGAGATCACGCCCTCGACCGTGGTGCTGCCCATCGAGCGTGCGGGCGGCTTCCTCGGGGGCGGCGACGGCGCGGGCGGCGCCGGGAGGCCTTGTTTGAAAGGGAGCGGCGCGCCCGACGCGAACGGAGAGATCATCTCCGTGGCCATCGTTCCCGCGAAGTTGGTCGGCGGCGCCGCAGCGAGAGGCGCGGCGTGGACGGCGATCGCCGCGGGGGCGACGATCGACGGCATGGCGATCGGCGCCGGCGGCGCGACGAAGGCCGCGGGCGGCTCGACGAACGACGGCGCGGACGCGACGAACGACGGCGCCGCGACGAACGAAGGCGCGGCGACGAACGGCGGCGGCGAAACGAAGGGCGGCGCGGCCGCGAGAAACGAGGGCGTCGCCGACGCCGGCGCGGGAGGGGAGCCCGGGCTCGCGGGGGCGACGCGTGCGACCTTCTTCTTGCCGCCGCGGCGGACGCCGTCGGCCGCGCGACGCTGGGCGACGAACGCGGTGTTGTAGCGGTTGGTGAGCTCGAAGCGCTTGCGCGAAGCCTCGTCGGCCATCT
>JBDTXR010000029.1:0-38138 GCA_040006075.1 Byssovorax sp.
TCTCGCAGTGGAACTTCTGCATCGACTCGCAGATGTATCCGCTCGGGTCGTGCACCATGAAATACAACCCGAAGATCAACGAGTGGGCCGCGCGGATCCCGGGGTTCGCGCGCATGCACCCGATGACGCCGGACGCCCTGGTGCAGGGCACGCTCGAGATCATGTACCGCCTCCAGGACGCGCTCTGCGAGGTCAGCGGCATGGATGGTTGCTCGCTCCAGCCCTCCGCGGGCGCGCAGGGTGAGCTCGCGGGCCTGATGATGATGCGGGCCTTCCACACCTCGAAGGGACGCTCGCCGAAGAAGGTCTTCATCCCCGAGAGCGCCCACGGCACCAACCCCGCGAGCTGCGCGCTCAACGGCCTCATCGCCGTGAAGATCGAGAAGAACGCCGACGGCATCGTCCACCCGGAAGAGGTCCTGCGCGCCATCGAGCGCGAGGGCTCGGACGGCGACGTCTGCGGCCTGATGCTCACCAACCCGAACACCCTCGGCGTCTACGAGACGCACCTGCCCGCGATCGTGAAGCTCATCCACGACAAGGGCGGCCTGGTCTACGGCGACGGCGCCAACACCAACGCGATCATGGGCGCCGCGCGCCCGGGCGACGTCGGGATCGACGTCATCCACATCAACCTGCACAAGACCTTCACCACGCCCCACGGCGGCGGCGGGCCGGGCTCCGGGCCGGTGTGCTTCAAGAAACACCTCGAGCCGTTTCAGCCTTCGCCCACCGTGGTTCGGCGCGGCGAGGGCTACGGCCTCGACTACGACCGGCCGCAGTCCATCGGCCGCCTCCGCGCCTTCCAGGGCAACTTCGGGATGTTCGTCCGCGCCTACGCGTACATCCGCGAGATGGGCGGCGAAGGGCTAACCATGGCGAGCACGCTCGCGGTGCTCAACGCCCGCTACCTGTGGGCCCTGCTCAAGGATCACATGAGCGCGCCGGTGCCGCAGCCGTGCATGCACGAGGTGGTGCTCTCCGACGTGCAGCTCGAAAAAGAGACGGGCGTGAAGACCCTGGACGTGGCCAAGCGGCTCCTCGACTACGGCTTCCACGCGCCCACCGTGTACTTCCCCCTCGTCGTCCCCGGCGCGCTGATGATCGAGCCCACCGAGACCGAGACGAAGGAGACCCTCGACGAGTTCGTCGCGGCGATGAAGGCCATCCTGAAGGAGGCCCACGAGACGCCGGAGCTGGTCAAGACGGCCCCGCATCACACCGTCGTCGGGCGCATGGACGAGGCGCGCGCCGCCCGTCAGCCGCGGCTCCGCTGGTCGCGGTAGTCTCGGGAAATTCGCGAAGCTTGCGCGGGCATGTCTAGAATGGCCCTCCGATCAGGGCCCCCGCGGGGCGGCCCCTCCTACGGACGAGCGAAGCGTGGCCCGAACCATCGATAGCACCGGCGACATCGAGACCGTTTGTACGGTCAGCCCGCTGAAGACGGGTGAGTCGGCGATCCTGATCTTTCGTTCCGACGACGAGCCCGAGCCGCCGTACAACCTCCGCGTGAAGTCGCCCCTCGGCAAGACGATCGTCGAGCGCGTGCTCCGCGAGCTCCCGACCGGCCAGCCCCAGAGCGCCCCGCCGATCACCTTCACGGTGTCCTCGCCCGGCGAGTACAAGGTCGAGATCAAGCAGCTCTACGGCAAGCAAAAGGGCGACGCGATCCTGCGCGTCGTCGACTGAGCCGGGCGCTTTTCGCCGACGGCTCGACGAGCGCGCTTCAGCCGTGCGAGTGGGGCTCTTCGCCTGCGTCGGGCGAGATCTCCATCGGGGCTCCCGTGACGCCGCGGATCACGTTCAGGGCCTCGGCCATCGTGTCCTTCAGCTTCGGGAATTTCTCGCGCTTGATCGCCTCGTCGAGCAGCGCGGGCGCGGGGCCCGCGTCGCCGGCGACCATCACCGCCGTCGTCAGCGCGAGGACGGCGTCGTGGCGGATCATCGGATCGGGGGCGGCCAGGTGGAGCAGGAAGAGATCGCTCCAGTCTTCGTCCCAGGCCACGACCATGTGCGCGAGGGTTCGCAGGGCCTTGCCGGCCTCGGGATCGCGGACGTCGATCGCGGTGCCGAGCAGCGTGGATTGCGCGTAAAATCCCGTCTTTTCGAGGATGTCGGCGAGGATCGGCGGCGCGTCTTCTCCCTGCGCTTCGAGGAGCATCACCTCGAGCTCGGGGCTCTCGAACGTCACCAGGCTCGCCGTGCCCTTCTCGTTGCCGAAGCGCGCGGCCAGGGCGCCGGGCTCTTCTTCTTCGAGCAGCAATCCGGCCGCCAGGGCGATCGGGCGCGCGGCCTGGGCGCCGAGATCGCTGGGAACGGCGTAGATCCAGCGGGCGCGGGCCGTCATCGCTTCGAGGAGGCCTCGGGCGCGGCCCTTCAACGCGGTCTCGGTGGGGCGGGGCATTGGCGGTGCGTAGCATTTTTGTGGAATAGCGGGGACCTCGCTGTTGTCTCTCCGCGCCCGCCCTTGCTATGAGCACCTCCCGCTCGCCCCCGAGCGGGGTCGGCCTTCTTCCGGGGATTTGCCAAGACCATGCACGACGTCCGCGCGCTGAACGAGCTCGTTGCCAGAGAGAGCGCCTTCATCGACACGCTCCTGAACGAGGTGGGGAAGGTCATCGTCGGGCAGACGTACATGCTCGAACGGATCCTCATCGGCCTCCTCACCGGCGGCCACGTGCTGCTCGAAGGGGTGCCCGGGCTCGCGAAGACGCTCACGGTCCGCACCCTCTGCGACGCGATCGACGCCAAGTTCGCCCGCGTCCAGTTCACCCCGGATCTCCTCCCCGCCGACTTGATCGGCACCGTGATCTACAACCAGCAGCGGGGCGAGTTCACCTCCAAGCTCGGCCCGATCTTCGCGAACCTGGTGCTCGCCGACGAGATCAACCGCGCGCCCGCCAAGGTGCAGAGCGCGCTGCTCGAGGCCATGCAGGAGCGTCAGGTCACGATCGGGGACACCTCGTACAAGCTCCCGAACCCGTTCATCGTCATGGCCACGCAGAACCCGATCGAGCAGGAGGGCACGTACCGTTTGCCCGAGGCGCAGGTCGATCGCTTCATGCTGATGATCAAGGTCGGCTACCCGAACAAGGCCGAGGAGCGGGTCATCGTCGATCGCGCGACCGGGCCGTTAGAGCTCGCGGCGAGCAAGGTGCTCGATCTCGAGCAGCTCCTCACGGCCCGTAAAATCGTGCGCGACGTGTACATGGACGACCGCGTGAAGGACTACATCGTCGACGTGGTCTTCGCGACGCGGAACCCCGATCAGAAGGGGATGAAGGACCTCAAGAGCCTGATCGAGTACGGCGCCAGCCCCCGCGCTTCCATCGCGCTGGCGCTCGCAGCGCGCGCCCACGCCTTCCTTCGTCACCGCGGCTACGTGACGCCGGAGGACGTGAAGGCCATCGGCCCCGACGTGCTCCGCCATCGCGTGGTGCTCACCTACGAGGCCGAGGCCGAAGAGGTCTCGGCCGAGCAGATCGTCCGCCGCGTGTTCGAGGTGGTGGAGGTACCCTGATGGCCCTGCCCGTCAAAACGGGAGGCGAGCCGCGGGAAAAGAAGCGCGCGAAGCCGCTGCCGCCCGAGCTGCTGAAGCAGCTCCGCGCCATCGAGATCCGCACGCGGCGGATGGCGAACGAGCAGCTCACGGGCACCTACTCGTCGAGCTTCAAGGGGCAGGGCCTCTCGTTCCGCGAGGTGCGCGCCTACAACCCCGGCGACGACGTCCGGTGGATCGACTGGAACGTCTCGGCGCGCATGAGCGAGACCTACGTCAAGGTCTTCGTCGAAGAGCGCGAGATGACGGTGATGCTCGTCGTCGATCTCTCCGCGAGCGAGCAGTGGGGCACCGTGCGCGCCCCGAAATCGCGCGTCGCCGCGGAGATCTCGGCGCTCTGCGCCTTCAGCGCGATCAAGAACAACGACCGCGTCGGCCTCGTCCTCGGCACCGAGGTGATCGAGAAGCTGCTCCCGCCGAAGAAGGGCGAGAAGCACGTGCTCCGGGTGATCCGCGAGATCCTCGGCTTCGAGCCGCAGTACGCCGGCACCAACCTCGAGCTCGCGCTCTCGACCCTGGTGAAGGTCGCCAAGCGCAAGAGCGTGGCCTTCGTGATCAGCGATTTCTTCGCCACGGGCTTCGAGCGCGCCCTGGCGCTGGCCGCGGCCAAGCACGACGTGATCCCGATCATGCTCGTCGATCCGCGCGACGAGGAGCTGCCCGACGTCGGCCTGGCGACGTTCGAAGATCTCGAGACGGGCGAGGACGTGGTGGTCGACACCGGCGACGCGAAGGTCCGCGACCACTACAAGAAGTCGATGAGGGCCCTGCGCAAGGACCGCGAGAAGCTCTTTCAGAAGCTCTCGCTGGACGCGGTGACCGTGCGGACCGACGGGAGCTTCGTGGATCCGATCCGCAAGCTCTTCCAGATGCGCGCGCGGAGGATCCACCGATGAAGGCGCGCCTCGCCGCCTCGCTCGCGCTCGGCCTCGTCGCGGCGCCGCTGCTGTGGCTCGCCGCGCTCCCGGCGCTCGCGGCCGGCCCGGGCGACGCCGCGGCGACCGACGCGAGCGCGGCGGACGCCGACGCCAGCGCGATCGACGCCGGCGCAATCGTTGCAAACGCAACGGATCCCGGCGACGCGGGCGCGGACGACGCGAGCGCGCCCGACGGCGGCTCGGTCTGGGTCTCGTGCATCGAGAAGATCCCCGCGGGCGCGACGCGACCGTCGATGCGCGAGGCGTTCCCCTCGCGCGGTCTCAGCGGCTACGCGGCGAACCTGGTGGTCACGATCACCCATGGAAAAGGGGAGACGGTGTTCCCCGGCGGGATCAAGCTCGGCAGCGACGAGTCGGCGGCCAAGGCCCTGAAAGAGGTCGGCTTCGTGATCCCCGACGCCGACGGCGGCGCGCCGTTCCTGATCGAGATCAAGGAGAACGACGTCTCGGCGACGACGACCGTCACGCTCCCGTTCGTGCCGCTCCCCAAGGATCCCGGCCGCAACACCATCGATTTGCCCTCGATGCCGATCACCGTCTCCCGCGCCGGCGGCGAGGTGATGACGCTCTGCACGGCCCGTCAGCGCATCGTGGTCGAGGATCCAATCGCCAACGCGCTCGAGCCCAAGGTGAAGCCCAACCCGCCGGCGCGATCGCAGCGCGAGCAGTGGGAGCTGGCCCGCAACCTCACCATCGGGCTGGCCATCGGCCTGGTGCTGGGCATCGCTGCGGCCTTTATTTTCCGGTGGTACCGACGTCGCCCGGTGATCGTCGTCGCCCCGCCGCCGCGCCTCCCGTGGCTGACCGCGCTCGACGAGCTCGACGAGATCCGCCGCTCCAAGCTCATCGCCGACGGCCTCACCGCCGAGTATTTCGATCGGGTCAGCAACTGCGTGCGCAAGTACCTCGGCGCGCGCTACGGCTTCGACGGCCTCGAGTCCACCACCGACGAGATGCGCGCGGTGCTGAAGCGGATCCGCCCGCAGGTGCCTGGATTGAAGCGGATCAGCGTGTTCCTCGAGGAGTGTGATCTCGTGAAGTTCGCCCGCGCCATCCCCGACGGCGAGGCCTGCCTCGAGGCGCTCTCGCGCGGCGAAGAGATCGTGCGCACCACGATCCCGGTGATCGCCGTCGCCGACGCCGCCACGATGTCCGGCGGAGGTGCCTCGTGAACCCGAAGCGTCGCATCGGTCTCGTCGTCGCGATGACGGCGGTGATCACGCTCCTCGCCCTGCTCTACCCGCTGCTCGCGCGCGGCGCCGCGTGGCTCGAGATCAGCTTCCAGTACCGGTGGTTCCTGCTCCTGCTCCTGCTGATCCCGGTGGTGTTCTGGGCCGGCACCTTCGGACAAGACGGGCGCAAGCCGCGCCTCCGCATCGGGATGATCGCGCCGCTGCTCGCCGGCCCGCGCGGCCTGCGCGCCCACCTGCGCGATCTGCCCGGCGTGCTCCGCGCCGTCGCGCTCACGTTCCTGATCGTGGCGATGGCGCGGCCGGTCTCGGTGCTGCGCGATCAGACCGCCGATCAGAAGGGGATCGACATCATCCTCGCGCTCGATCTCTCGGGCTCGATGCGCGCGATCCTCGAGAGCAACGCCAAGGACATCCCCGGCCTGCAGGTCCCGCAGCCGCAGCAGCCCGCGGGCAAGCGCCTCACCCGGATCGAGACCGCCAAGCTGGTGATCCGGGACTTCATCCGCCGCCGCAAATCCGATCGGATCGGCGTCGTCGTCTTCGGCAAGAACGCCTATGTGCTCTCGCCGCCGACGCTCGACTACTACCTGCTCGATCAGATGGTCGCGAAGATGACCCTCGGGATCATCGACGGCAACGCCACGGCGATCGGCGACGCGCTCGGCACCGCCGTGGCGCGGATCCGCAAGAGCGACGCGCGATCGAAGGCGATCATCCTCCTCACCGACGGCGACTCCAACGCGGGATCGATCTCGCCGGACTACGCCGCGCACCTGGCGAAGACGGTGGGCTGCAAGGTCTACACAATCCAGATCGGCACCGGCGAAGAGGTCGACGTCGAGGAGGGCACCAACCTCCTCGGCCAGCCTGTTTACGGGCGCGGGCGCTTCCCGGTGAACCCGGCGCTGCTTCATCAGATCGCCAAGGACACCGGCGGCGAGGCCTACATCGCGACCGACGGGAAGGCCCTCGCCGAGAGCATGCACAAGGTGCTCGACTCGCTCGAAAAGACGAATTTTGAAGCCTCGATCGGATCCTTCGAAGATCTCTTCCAGCTCCTGCTCATCCCCGGCGTGTTCCTGATTGGCCTCGACGCCGTGCTCCGCGCGTGGCTGCTCCGGAGGTTCCCATGAGCTTCGCCGCGCCCTTCTTCCTCTTCGGTACGGCGATGGCGATCCCCATCGCGGCGCTGCTGTTCCTGGCCGGCCTTCGCGTCGGCCGATCGGTGCAGGCCTTCGGCGATCCGGATCGGATCCGCGCGCTCACCACCTTCGATCCGGCCAAGCGACGCGCGTGGAAGGGCGTGCTCCTCGTGGCCGCCGTCGCGCTCGCGTTCCTCGCCGCCGCGCGACCGCAGTACGGCAAGGGCACGCGTCTCATCCCCGCGACCAACCTCGATGTCGTCCTGGTGCTCGACTACTCGAAGAGCATGTACGCGCAAGACGTCCCGCCCTCGCGGATCTTCCGCGCCAAGGTCGAGGCGGCGCGCCTGATCAAGGATCTCGAGGGCGCGCGCTTCGCCGCCGTGGCCTTCTCGGGCGAGCCGATCGGCTTCCCGCTCACGGCCGACGGCGCGGCGATCTCGCAGTTCCTCCGCCAGCTCGATCCCAACAGCATGCCGGTGCCCGGCACGGCCATCGCCCGCGCGCTCGAGCAGGCGCGCGATCTGCTTCGCCGCGATCCCAAGTCGAGCGAGCACAAGCGGGTGATCTTGCTGGTCACCGACGGCGAGGATCTCGAGGGCGATCCCATCGCCGTCGCGCAGTCGATCGGCGCCGAGGGGACCACGATCCACGTGGTGCAGATCGGCGGCCGGACACCCGAGCGCGTGCCCGAGGTCAACGCCGAGGGGAAGATCACCGGCTGGCGGATGGACCGGAACAACAAGCCGATGACCACCGCGCTCTCGGCCGACGGCGAGCGCCAGCTCACAGCCGTGGCCGAGGGGACGCCCGGCGGCAAGGTGATCCGCGCCGAGCGCGGCACCACCGGGATCGAGCAGATCGCAGCCGATTTGAAGCGGCAAATGAAGAGCGAGCTCGCCGAGAAGGTCGAGACCGTCTACGCCGACGTGTACTTCTACCCGCTCGGCTTCGCGATCTTGCTGCTCCTCGTCGAGGTCCTGCTCAGCGACGCGCCGCTGCGGATCTTCACGCGGAAGAAGGCGCAGGCGGCCCCGTCGCGCGCGGCGAAGGCCAAGCGATCGCTCGGCCTCGGCGGCGCCAAGACCCGCGCAGGTGACGCGTGAGCGCGCCCCCGAAACGCGGCAAAAAGGCTGCGAAAAAAGGCAAATCGGCGAAGGCGTCGACGGCGTCGGGGGCCGCGCGGATCCTGGCGCGCGGCCGCGGGCCGGGGCTCGCGGCCGCGGTGGTGATCGGCATCGCCTTCGCCGGCGCGGTCGCCTGGCTCGCCAGCGGGTGGGATCCGCGATCGCCGTTCGAGCGCAACGCGCCGGTGGTCGAGCAGGCGATCCGCGACATCGACGCCGGCAACCTCGCCTCGGCCGAGGAGGCGCTCGAAGCCTACCTCGGCACGGGTGCGTGCGCCGACGGCGGCATCGCGCTCCCGCCCAGCGTGCACGAAAAAACCAGCGGCACGTTCGACCTCGGGCTGACGCTGTTCTACCTCGCCGAGCGCTTCGGCCACCGCTTCGGCGATGAAGATCAGGGCGACGGCGGCCAGGCCGACGAGCTCCTCGCGCAGCGGCGGAGCAGCGAGATCGACTGCGCGCTCTTGCTCGTGAAGGCCATCGCCACCGACCTCAAGGTGCCGCTCGAGCTCCGCGCGCGCGCCCACTACCTCGCGGGCAACCTGGAGTTCCTCCGCGCCAAATACGAGGACGCCGTCAAGGAGTACGACCTCGCGCTCGGCCTCGTCCCCGGCCTGTTCGAAGAGGCCGGCGGCGATGGAATCGGCCGTGACGCGGCCTGGAATCGCGCGATCGCGCTCCGCCGCGTCGAGGAGCAAAAGGACGCGAGCAACGACGCGAGCGACGGCGACGACGGGAGCGACGGGAGCGACGCCTCGCCCGACGGAGGCGACGGCGGCGACAGCGGCGACGCGGGCGGGGACTCCGGCGACGGCGACGGCGGCGGCGACAAGGACGGCGGGCAAGACGGCGGCAAGGACGGCGGCGACGGCGACGCGTCGACCCCGCCTCCGCCGCAGCCCAGCGCCAGGCAAGACCAGCCGTCGCCCCCGCCGCAGCAAGACGAGCGGATGCTCGACAAGCTCGAAGAGGCACCGACCTACCAGCAAGAAGAGGCCAAGGCCCGCGCCAACGCCCGCTCCGAGGTCCGTCGCGGCAGGGCGATGGAGGACAAGTGAAGGCCCCCCGCCTCGCGCTGCTGCTCCGGCTGATCGTTGCAACAGCAACGATCGGCGGCGCCGCGGTGGCCTTCACCGACGTCGCGTTCGCGCAGGCGGGCAAGCCGAAGCTCACCGTCAAGCTCAGCTCGGCCAAGGTCGAGGTCGGCGAGCCCTTCACCTACGAGCTCCGGATCACCACCGAGGGCGGCGATCCCGAGGTGACCCAGATCTCGCTCCCACCAGGCATATCCAAGGTCGGCGAGAGCGCGATGCAGGGCGGCGGTCAGACCCGACAGACCATCGTCACCTGGCAGCTCATGGCCGTGAAGGCCGGCCGCTACTCGATCCCCGGACCGCCGATCGCCTTCGGTCGACAGCGCGTCGTCCCGGGCGCGCTCAGCCTCGAGGCCACGCCGTCCACCGGTCGCCGCCCGAACCAGCTCCAGCTCCCGGGCGGCTTCTCGATCCGCATCGGGGGAGGCGACGACGACAACGACGCCCCCACCGCGAGCGAGAAGGCCGAGCTCGCGCTCGCCACCGCGCCCGACAACCTGATCTTCCTCCGCGCCGTGGCCAACAAGAAGACCGCGGTGATCGGCGAGCAGGTCACCGTCACGTTCTACGCTTATTTTCGAGCGAATTTTCACCCGGAAGAGTCGCACGACGCGCCCTTCGACGCCTTCCGCACCCGCTCGATCCTCGAGGATCGCGACACGCTGCAGGGCCCGCTCTACGCCCGCGCCGGGCAAGATCGCTTCAACGTGAAGGTGCTCCAGCGCATCGCCGCGTTCCCGCTGAAGACGGGCGTGCTCCACACCGGCACCGCCAAGATGAAGCTCAGCGGCTTCCGGATGGGCGGCCTCACCGATCGCGAGTCCAACGACGAGCTGATCACCGTCACCGAGCCCCCGATCGAGTTCCGCCCGCCGGGCTACCGCTTCGGCGACGTCGGACAGTTCACGATCGAGGCCCAGGTGCAGGCGCGGCGCATCGACGAGGGCGGCGCGGTCCCGGTGCTGATCACCGTGCGAGGCTCGGGCAGCTTCCCCGACTCGGTCCGCGTTCCCGATCGCACCGGGCTCGAGTGGCTCGAGCCCGAGAAGCGCGAAGATCTCCAGGTCCACGACGGCACGATCACCGGCTGGCGATCGTTCGGCTACGTGGCCCGCGTGAAAGACGTGGGCTCGGTCGATCTCGGCGCGGTGAGCCTCTCGTTCTGGAACCCCGCCGCGCGACGCTACGAGGTGACCCGCGCCGAGCTGGGCAAGATCGAGGTCACGCGCCACGGCCCCGCGCCGTCGTCGTCGGCGACGCCGATCGCGCCGGTCGACGCGACCGCGGTCGATCCCTTCGTCGGACTCTCCACGCCGCGGGCGGCGCTGGGTTCGTACGTGGCCGTACGACCTCCCTTCTGGGGCGACGGCGGCCTGCTCTGGGCGCTGCTCGCCGCGCCGCCGCTCCTCGTCGCGGCCGCGTTCGCCGGCTCGCTCGGGCTCCGCAACGCCCGCGCGCGCCGGGCCGCGAGCGCCGACTCCAAGCGCGCGCTCTCCGAGAAGGCGCTCGCCGAGGCGGCCGAGGCCGAGGCGCGCGGCGATACCAAGGCCCTCGCGGCAGCGCTCGAGCGCGCGATCCACCTCGCCGTGGAAGACGCCACGGGGCTGAAATCGCGCGGTGTCCTCATGGCCGATCTGCCGCGCGAGCTGGAGGCGCTCGACGTCGCGCCCGAGCTCGCCGCGGCGATCCACGCGGCGCTGGTCGCGTGCGAGTCGATCCGCTTCGACCCCGACGGCGCCTCGGCGCACGACCTCGGCGAGCAGGCCCGCCACGTCGTCCGCGAGCTCGGCCACCTCGAGGCGGCGGCCACGTGAGTACCGCGCCTGGCCTCCGCTCGATCCTGCTCACCGCGATCGTTGCTGCTGCAACGATCGCGTCGCCCGCCCGCGCCGACGACGCGCCGACGACGCCCGAGGCCATCTTCCAGAGCGGGGCCGAGGCCCTGAAGAAGGGCGAGCACGGTAAGGCCATCGACGCCTTCGAGGCCCTCGCCGACCGCGGCTTCTACAACCCCGACGCCAGCTACGATCGCGGGATCGCCTACGTTCTCCGGGTGCGCGCGGGCGCCGATCGCGCCGGCGATCTCGGCCGCGCCGCCGCGGCCTTCGAGGAGGCGCTGCTGCTCCGCCCCGACGATCACGAGGCCGACGTCGCGCTCGATCGGGTCCGCGCCGAGCTCACGCGGCGACGCGCGCGCAAGAGCCGCTCGTCGATGGACGCGCGCCCCACGCTCGATCGCCTCGTCGTCGGCCTGGCCTCCGAGCAGACCTGGGGCCTCGCGGCGTTCGTCGCGTCGCTGCTCTTCGCGCTCGGCCTGGTGCTCCGCCAGAGGCCCGCGGGGCGCGCGCACGTCGCCGGCAGCGTGCTCGCGCCGACGGCGTTCGTGGCGCTGCTCGCGCTGATCCCGCTCACGCTCGGGGCGCGCCATCTCCGCCGCACCGCGCGCCCCGGGGTCATCGTCGTCGACGAGGTGTACCTCACGGACGAGGACGGCAAATCCCGAGGAGGCGACCCCATCCCCGAGGCCGCAGCGGTCGAAGCGACCGAACGTCACGCCGATCTCGTGCAGGTCCGCTGGGGCGCTATTTCAGGCTGGATCCCGCTCGGCAGCGTCCGGCTCATCGGCCCGGACAGCACGCGCTGATCGCGCCGCGTGCCCGCGGGGGCGCGGGCACGCAAGATCGATCGACTGTGATAGGTTGGCCGCGTGTGGGTTCGCCGTGCTGCCATCCGTCCTGTCGCGGCCTACGCGCTGCTTCCACTGCGCGCCCTCGCCGACGTCGAGACGCAGCTCGGTGAAGACGACGAGCAGGCGCGCGAGCGGCTCGACGAGGCCTTCACGCGCTTCGAAGAGACCCAGCCGGCCCTCGCCGATCGCATCTCCACCATCCTCAACGCCCCGCTCGACGAGACGGCGCTGGCCCTGGGCTACTTCCTGACCCTGGCGATCTGGCTCGGCTTCGACAGCGCGTTCGGCGCCGAGATCGCCGAGGTCACCGAGACAGCGCTCACCGGCGTGGAAGAGTCCCTCCAGCTCGACGAGCAGATCCGCCTCTCCGATCCGGCCGAAGCAGTCGACTCCGACGACGTCGTGGCCATGGAGCAGCCCGACATCCTGGCCTTCGTCCACGAGCACCTCGACGCCGCGCTGGAGGCCAACGCCGGCGAGGTCGACGTGGGCGACGTGCACTCGATTTACCGCGTGGTCCTGGTGGAGGTGCTGGCCCTCAGCTACGCGGTGAAGGCGCCCGCCAACTGGGCCATGCCCACCGTCGAGTTCACCGCATAGAGCCCTCGTGGGGCCTTGATCCACGGGGCCGCAAACCAATCTTGTCTTCCGGGGCCGAGCCCTGGCCGCCGGCATCGGGGTGCGGGTTGACACCCGGCACCGCGTCACGGACACTCCGCCTCATGACTCCTGTAGCTTCCCGGGCTGCCCGGATCCTGCTCCTGTGTGGCCTGACATCCATCGGGATCTACGGCGGCTTCGCGTGCGACGACCTGCCGCCTCCGGCGAGCCCCACGGGCGCCACCAGCAGCACCGGTACCGGCGGCTCCGACGCGCACCCGGGCCTGATTTACGAGGGCGACGCCAACGACGCGGCCTATGCCGCGATCACCGCGAAAGACGGCCCCGAGAACCCCGCGACGTATGCCATCTTCGACGCGCCGGCCGAAGGTGCGGTGTACACCGTCAGCTCCACGCCCACCTTCACGTGGCACATGAACGCACAGCCCGGTCCCGGCGCCCGCAACGAAGGCGGCGACTTCCTGCTGCACGGCGCGCCGCCCGCTCACCGCGCTTCGCTCGGCCCGCTGCTCGACCTCTTTGGCTGCGAGCGCGACGCCGCGGCGGAGGGCAGCTCCGTCAACGGCCTTGGCTATCTGCTCCTCTTCTCCAGCGAGAAAGACGCCAAGCTCCTCCGCGTCTTCACCACCAAGACCAGCTACGCGCCGGATCCGGCGGCGATGGAGATCATGAAGGGTATCGGCACCGTCCAGGTCTGGATCCTGACAGGCCTCTTCAAGAACGACGCTCTCACCGCCGACGGCGGCCCGTTCAGGGGCCCGTGGACCGCCTTCGAGATCACGCAATAGCCACTCTCGGCCGCTCGGTCAGCGGTCCAGGGTGACGACCACGTCGCGGTGAAGCAGGGCGTCGGCGCCCTGCGCGAACGACTGGAACTTCGCGTAGTCCTCGACCTTGACGCGGCCAGCAGGGATGTCGACGACACGGTCGAACACCAGCGCTCCGGCTTCCGCGCGATCCTTCACGCGCGCGCTGCGGCCGTCGTTGTCGATGGATCCAGGCTCGAGGGCCGTGCTCACCTTGGCTCCCGGAGGGAGCTTGACCACGAGCTGGAGCTCGACCCGGGTCGCGAGCTGCTCCGAGATGTAGAGCGGCGTCTCGCGCGTCGGGAGCTGCGCCAGCTTGGCGAGCTGCATCGGGAACGGGGGCGGCACCAGCAGCTCCTTGCCCTGCGCGCGGGCGAAGCTCGACATTTCGAGCTTCATCCCGAGCTCGAGCGGCTGATCGATCTCGGCCAGGTTCTTCACCTCGACCGAGATCACCCGCGCTCCGGGGAGCGACTGTGGCAGCAAGCGAGCCTCGACGGTCTCCTTCAGGCGGGCGTCGGGGAGCGTCTCCAGGGCCGTTCGAAGCAGGATGGCCAGCTTGCCTTCGTACCGTTGCACGATGTCGAGCGTGGCTGATCCGTCGGCGGCGAGAGTGACAGTCCCCTTGTGGATCACCGCATCGGAAGAACCTTCGGAGGCCGTGGTCTCGCGCGGGGCGCCCGGCTTGAGCACGATCGCCGGCTGACCGCGGAGGGAGCTCGGCATGTAGCCATAGGGCGCGAACTTGTCGCGCACCACCATCCAGCGCGGGCCGGTCTCGGTGGTCACGCGCACGGCGATGGCCCCGTACGAGTCGGCGTCGCTCATCGGCCCGATCGAGGGCGGAGCGAGCCGGTCGCGCACCAGGCCCAGCGTGGCCTCGATCCCGGCGAGGCGACAGAGGTGCAAGAAGGCCTCGGTGCGATTGCCGCTCTTCCCGATCACGATCCGTCGGCCGTCGCTCTCGCGCCCTTGCTCGACGTTGCTCAGCACCCATCGGTAAATCCGACGGGCCTTCTCGTCGGTGGAGAGCGGCGCCGCCGGCAACGCCTCGGCCGGGGCCGCCGCGGGGGTCTTGCCCTTCTCGACGGCCTTGCTGGCCTTCTCGTCGCCGGGCTTGCTCTGGAGAATACCCTCCACCACGCGCAACAAGCGCGGATCGCGCGGCGTCTCGTCGCTCGCAGCGTCGACGAGCCGAGCGATGGTGTCCGCGAGGTTGATCCCCCAGCCGATCCGCACGTTGGGGAGGAACTCTTGAATCGGCGCGCTGGCCGGCTCTTCCGGCAGGGCCGGGCTGAGATCGACGCGCCAGCGGCGGATGGCGAGGGCCCCGCTCTCGCTCACGGTGGGCTTCGGGACCGGGCCTCCCGTCTCCACGTCGAGGGGCTTGTTCTTGGGCGAGATCACGATGAACTCGCTCCGCCAGTAAGGGATCTTCGCCTCGCGGAAGAACCACCGCGGGCCCTCGAAGTGCTGGCCTCCGCGCCCGTCACCGCGCATCGTGGTCACCGTCTCGGTCTCGATGTAATCGCCGATCTCCAGGTGCGGCATGGTGACTGTCTGCTTGCCCTCGACGATCTCGGGCTCCAGCACCTGACCATCGTGCTTGATGGTGCGGATCTTCAGGATCATCCCGCGCGGGAGCGGCTGCTCGGCGTGCTCCTGGATGCCCTCGCGCGACTGGATGCCAATGATCTCGTGCTCCAGCATCCGCGCCGAGCCGTCGGGGTGAACCCAGATGGCCGAGTAATCGAGCACGCGCGCCGCGGTGCCCGGCATCTCGGCCTTCGAGGCCTCGTACTCGGCGATGATCTTCTTGCCGTCGATGCGATAGGGGGACAATTCGGTGATGCCGTCGACGAGCTCGATCGCCTCGCGGAGAGGCGTGGTGTCGGCGCCCGACTGGATGGCCGACACCAGCCCTTCGCGGAGCGATCCGCGGTCGCCGCCGGCAAATCGCGCGTCGGCGAGCGCCAGGCGGGCCTGGGCGTCGTCGGGCTTGCGCTGCACGGCGGCCTCGAGCTTCTTCATCGACTCTCGGCTCAGGCCCGCTCGCGTGAGCATGTCGGCGATCCGAGCGGCGATGTCGCGGCGGTCCTTGCGCACCGAGCGGAGGCGCTCCAGCTCCTTGATCGCGGCCTTGAAATCGCGGCGCGAGACCGCGCGCTCGAAGTCGACCTCGGCGTCGGGATCGAGCTTGCGAATGCGCGCAGCCACCTTGTCGGCCTCGTCGACCCGGCCCTCTTCGTCGTAGAGTCGGAGCAGGCCGCCCAGGGCCTCGGCGTCGTCGGGGAAGCGCGCCGCGATGTCCTTGATCGCCTTGTCGCGCTCCACCTTCCAGCCGATCTTGGCGTAGATCAGCGAGAGGCCTTTGAGGATATCGGGCACCTCGCGGAAATGATCGGCGAGCTCGACCAGCTTGGGGGCGACCTCGGGCATACCGGCCTTGTCGGCGTCGTCGAGGGCTTGCCAGAAGCGCGGCCACCACAGCTCGGGGTCCTTGGCGACGGCGCGGCCGCGCACGTCTTTCTGGAGATCGCGCCCGTCGCTCTGCGGGAAAATCGGGTCCTTTTCCAGGAAGAGCGCCTGGAACGCCAGGGCCGGTCCAGTGGCCTTCTCCTGATCCTTGATCAACGGCTCGAGCAGCACCGAGCTGACGTCGTCCTGACCGTCGATGTGCGCCGCGTACGCCGCGAGCAAGCGAGTCACCGGATCGCGGGTGTCGCGCGGGAAGGCGAAGCGGGGAGTCCCCGGCTGGCGCGGCACGCCCTCGGCCGTGAGGAAGGGGCTCAGGAGGTTGGGATCGTCGAGGATCGTGGGCGGCGTGAGGAGATACGGGGGCGCCGGATCGTCGGAGGTGGGCACTCCCAGGGGCATGCCGTCATTGGCCACGATGCGAATCGAGGTCTCGCCGCCGGCCACGCGCGCGACGATGCGATGGCGCCCGCGCTCCAGCCGCAAGCGGGTCCCGAAGCGCGGCCAGACTCCCCATTGTCGGGTGTCACGGGTCATCACCTCGGCGTCGTCGACGAAGATGGCCAGCGCGCCCTGGACCGCGATGATCGTCTCGCGATCGGCCGGGAGATCGAGGTAAGTCTCGACGTAGTAAATGCCGCCGTCGGTCGCTCCCGAGGCCCGGAGAGAGCACCCGGTGCGATCGACCGCGAGCACCCGCGGAGGCCCCTGGCGCAGCGGATCGCGCGCGAAGACGGCCGGCCACGGCCCCGATCGTTCGGCCTCGAAGTGCCGGCCGTGATCGCTCGGCGAGAAATGCCCGAAGGGCCCGGCCATGCGAGCTTTCTCGGCACATCCATAGCGCCGCGCCGCGGCCTCGAGCACCCCCGAGCGCGCCTCGGGCGCCTTCGCGGCGTCCTTCGCGGCCGCGGGATCTTTCGCGTCTTTCGCCGGCTCGGGAGGCGACTTGGCCTCTTCGGCGAGGGCCTTGGCCTCCTCGGCCCCGCCGCCGTCGCGGAAGCCGTCGAGGCTCCACCACTCGACCAGCTCGCCGCGGGCGCGCCACCCGATCTGACCCGGGTGATCGAGGGTGTATTGCACCACCGGCCGAGCCGTGGCCCAGAGGTCGGCGACGCCCGCGCGGAGGTTCAAGAGGTGATTCGCGGAGTACCAGGCGATGAGCGAGGCGTCGGGGAGCGGGCTGGTTCGCGCGGCCACGAGCGCGTCGAGGTGCGCCGTCGCCGCGGCGCGAAAGTGCCCGTGCATCTCGTCGTCGATGGCGCGCCCGAGCGAGGCGAACAGCCCCTTCTGCGCGTCGCCGCCCAGCGCATCGAGCCGCTTGCGCGCCGTCTTCGCGCGCTCGGCGTTGCCGCCGGGGACGAGGAGCTCGCCCAGGAGCAGGTGCGCGATGGTCTCGGCGTCCGCCGCCGGATCGGCCGCACGCGTGCGGATCGAGTCGAGCGGATCGACCGGCGCAGGCGTGGTGCCGACGCAGGCGCCGGAGGCGACGGTGACCGCCCCGAGGGCGAGCAGGCGAGCGGAGGCACGAAGCAGGCGGTGACGCATCGGCGAGCGCTGTAGCGCGTGGAGGTTGGGGCGGCAATCCTCGGGTCAGCACCGTGATAGAAGCGAGCCGGCTCCTGCGATACCGTCCGATCAGAATGATTGAGCCGCTCCAGGCAGGAGATGCGCCGCGCCCGGCGCCCGGATAGTCTCTTCGCAGTGGAGTGTGTCCCGGGGAACGCTCCCGAGAGGTGATACGATGACTTCCTTCAATTTGCGTGCTCACCGCTGGGCTCTCCGGCTCGTCGCCACGGCGGTGACGGGCGTCGCGATCGTCGCGGTCCTGGCGCCGGGCTGCTGCTTCGTCGAGTGCCATGGCGGGTGCCCGGACGCGGCGCCGGCGCCGAACAGCGAGTGCAGCTCGCAAGACGACCCGGTCTGCGGGCCTTACGACGTCCCCACGTCGTGCGGCCTGATCCACGCCAGCGCCGCGTGCAGCCCCCACGGCCTCTGGGTCTATGGCAACGACTGCCATGCGACCTGCGACGCGATCACCGACCCCGGCGCGTGCAACGCAGCGTTCGGCTGCTTGTGGGTGGTGCCCTGTTCGGACTCGATTGAGCCGACGCGCGCCGGCTGTACCCACCCGGGGACGCCGTGCGACTCCTGTGGACCGGGCACCACCTGCCAGAACCTCAGCTTCAGCCCGTGCTCCCCCGGGAACGCCGATTGCTCGAACTGTGGCGCCCTCGACTCGTTCTGCTTGCCCACCCCTCCGGCGCCCACGTGCTCGGATGGGCTCAAGAATGGCAACGAGTCCGACGTCGACTGCGGCGGCGGCGGCACTTGCGCCGCATGTGCCGCGGGCAAGAGCTGCGTTAACGACGTGGACTGCTCCAGCTCCGCGTGCTCTGCCGACAAGTGCAAACCCTGATCTCGCACCCGCACACTCTATAGCTCCCACCTTCGCCGAGGCAGCTCGGCGCCTCCACCACCACCCAGCAATTCGGGCACGTGGCTCCCGTGATTTTTTCTCTCGACACGCGGCGCCTCCGCAACGACCCTTTCGCCCGGTCATGTCGAAGAATCCAGACGATCTGAAGCTCGCGATCGAGGCTCACCTCGCGCTCGCGACGGGCGCCCCGGTCACCGTCCGCGCGCTCGAGCCCCTCGGCGGGGGCGCTTGCCAGGACAACTACCGCGTCGACGTCACGTTCACCGCGGGCGATCTCGCGGGCGATCGCGCGCTGGTCCTGCGCAGCGACGCGGTGCGATCGCTCCCCGGGAGCATCGATCGGAAGGACGAGTTCGCGGTGATCTCCGCCGCCGTCGCGGCCGGGGTCACCACGCCGACGGCGCGCTTCCTCGCCCGCGATCTCGTGCGCCCCGGCGCCCACGCGTACTTTCTCGACTGGGCCGACGGCACGGCGATCGGCCGCCGCGTGCTCCGTGACGCCGATCTCGCGGACGCGCGCCGCGGCCTCGCGGGCCGGCTCGCGGTCGAGCTGGCGAAGATCCACAGCATCACGCCGGCGACCTCCGCGGTGCCGCTCGCGCCCGCCGTGCCGGATTTTCTCGCCTTCACCCGCGGCATGGTCGAGACCATGCGCGAGCCGCGTCCGGCCCTGTTCCTCGCGCTCCAGTGGCTCGAGCAGAGCCCGATGGAGCGGAGTGAGGTCACCCTCGTCCACGGCGATTTCCGCACCGGGAACTTCCTGGTCACGCCGCATGGGCTCACGGCGATCCTCGACTGGGAGTTTGCCCACTGGGGTCCTCCCATGTGGGATATCGCCTGGATCACCATGCGCAACTGGCGCTTTGGTCAGAACAAGCTCCCGGTCGGCGGCTTCGCGCGGCGGGAAGAGTTTTACGAGGTCTACGAGCAGCACAGCGGACGCACGGTGAGCCGCAAGGACGTGCACTATTGCGAAGTCCTGGCCAACGTGCGCTGGGCCGCTGGGTGCTCCCACCAGGGCGAGCGGTATCTCTCCGGGCAGGAGAGCGATCTCGAGCTCATCGCCATCCCTCGCCGCGGCGTCGAGATGGAATTCGAGGCCCTGCGCCTGATCGAGAAAGGAGCGCCCTGATGCAACAGAGGCCCGACAAGACCGAGCTGCTCACCGCCGTCGCCCGCTTCCTGGAGCGCGAGGTCAAGCCCGCGATCAAGGACCCTGCGCTGGCCTTTCGCGTGCTCATCGCCGCCAGCCTGACTGGCATCGTCGCCGGCGAATTGCAGACCGAGGACGCCGCCACGGCGGCCGAGCTCTCGCGCCTCGCCCGGATCCTCCCCGAGGCCGCGACGGCGATCGGGCTCGAAGGCCAGCTCGCCACCCGCGAAGGACGCAAGGAGGCGCTCGTCTCTCTCAACCGCGCCCTGTGCGATCGGATCCGCTCCGCCGATTTCGTGAAGGATCCGCAGGTGTGGAGCCACGTAACGCTCACGCTCCGCGGCGAGCTCTTCACGTCCAGCCCCCGCTTCGATACCTCGATCGACATCGAATAAAGGCACCGTTCCATGGACTTCGACCTTTCGCCCGAGCTCGCCTCGCTCCGCCGCCGTGTCCGCGCCTTCGTCGACACCCACGTCATCCCCGTCGAGAAGCTGATCGTCGAGGAAGACGCGCGCCTCGATCACTCCACGTTGAAAGGCCTCCAGGCGCGGGCCCGCGCCGAGGGCCTGTGGACTCCCCACCTCCCGGTGGCGCACGGCGGCCAGGGCCTCGGGATCATGGGCATGTGCGCCCTCTTCCGCGAGATGGGCCGCTCCATGGTCGGCGCCCGCGTCTTCAACTGCGACGCTCCCGACCAGGGCAACATGGATTTGCTGATCAGCTCGGCCAGCGACGTGCTTCAAAAGAAGTACCTCGCGCCGCTGGCGGCCGGGGAGATCACCAGCGCCTTCTGCATGACCGAGCCCGCCCCCGGCGCCGGGGCCGATCCGTCGAACCTCAAGACCACCGCCACCCGCGACGGCGACGGCTGGGTCATCGACGGTCACAAGTGGTACTCCACCGGAGCAGGCCTGTCGTCGTTTCTCATCGTCATGGCCCGCACCAGCGACGATCCGCGGATGGGAGCGTCGATGTTCCTGGTCGATCGCCACGCGCCCGGGGTCGAGCACGTGCGCGATATCCCGGTGATGGGGCCTCCGCTCCTCGCCCATCGCGAGGCCGAGATGAAGTTTCACCAGGTCCGCGTCGGCGACGAGGCGGTGCTCGGCGGCATCGGCGAGGGCTTCCGCCTCGCGCAGAAGCGCCTCGTCCCGGCGCGACTCACTCATTGCATGCGCTGGCTCGGGCTCGCCGAGCGCACGCTCTCCATGTGCCGCCAGTACCTCGGAACCCGCATGAGCTTTGGCAAGGTGCTCGCGCATCACCAGCTCATCCAGAAGATGATCGCCGACAACGCCCTCGCCATCCACGCGGGCAACCTGATGACGCTCCACTGCGCGAACCTGCTCGAAAAAGGCCTCACCAAGGAGGCCAGGCCCTACTCGTCCATGGCCAAGAACCATGTCGCGCGCCTGCTCTGCCAGGTGCTCGACGACGCGATCCAGATGCACGGCGGACTCGGCTACAGCGAGGATGCCCCGTTCAGCCTCTGGTATCGCGGCGCCCGCGCGGCCCGCATCGCCGACGGCCCGGACGAGGTGCATCAGGTGGTGATCGCCCGCGAGTTCCTGCTCGGGAACCTGGATCTGCTCATCTGACGACCGCGACACGCGCTGCAAAGGATCCTCGCGCGCGACTCAACTTGACACACCCTCTCGCAGCGGAAACCCGCGAGAGGCCCACGGCACCATCCTTGCGAAAGGCATTTCCAATGCGGTTCTCGCCTCGCAACGTCGTCGGCCTGGTCGTCTCCCTCGCCATCCCGATCGTCGTCGGCTGCACCACCAGCTTCGTCAAGTCCGCGGGCGGTTTCGGCGGGGACTCGCCTTCTTCGGGGGAAGCCCAGCAGAACGTGTGCAGCGGGAGCACCGTTGGCGGCTTCGACGGCGTCGGCGGCGGTCCCGGCATCCCACCCGGCGTCTGGGCCAAGCGCTACGGCGACGCCGAAGACCAGCGGGCGCTGGCCGTCGCGGTCAACAACGCCGGAGAGATCGCGATCGCCGGGGCCGCCAAAGGCACCATCAATTTCGGCAACCTCGACTGGACCGGGAGCGCGACCGACACCGACGTCGTCATCGCCAAGCTCTCGAGCGACGGGTACGCGCTCTGGAGCCGTCGTTACGGCGACTCCTGCGATCAACGCGGCAGCGCCGTGGCGCACACGCCCGCGGGGAACGTCCTCCTCGCAGGCGATTTCTGCGGCAAGATGGACTTCGGGAACACCGCGGTAGAGACCAAAGGCGCGGAGATCGACGCCTTCGTGGTGATGCTCGACGCCCTCGGCGAAGACGTCTATTCGCGCAGCTTCGGCGGAAACGGCGCCCAGATCCTGCGTGGCGCGGCGGTGGACGCGAAGGGCAACGCGGTCCTCGTCGGCTCGTTCGATCAGGCCTTCGACGCGGGCGCGGGGATCGCCCAGACAGCCGGCCTCGACGACTCGTTCGTGGTCGAGCTTGATCCCAAGGGCAACGTGCTCTGGAGCCTCACCCTCGGTGGCCCCGGGGCCGATATCGCCCGCAGCGTCGCTGTCGACCCGCTCGGCAACGTCATCGTCGGTGGGAGCTTCGCCGGCACCATCGACCTCGGCGACGGCCCCGTCACGGCCACGGTGGGCCACACCAACGGCTTCCTCCTCGCGCTCGATCCGGGCGGCAAGCACCTCTGGAGCAAGAGCTTTGGCGGCGACGACGACGTGGTGATTGGCAGCGTGGCTGCCGGCCCCGACGGGGAGGTCGCGGCGACTGGCTACTTCCTCGGCACGGCCGATCTCGGCTCTGGCCCCACGACCAGCAGCGGCGCAGAAGACGGCTTCGTCGAGGTGACGAGCAACGCGGGAGACCACGTCTGGGGGATGACGGTCGGCGGCGAGAAATTCCAGCGCGGGACCGGCGTCGCCATTGGAGCGAACGGCGACGTGGTGATCTCCGGGGTCTCGGACGAGATTGTCCCTCTGAATACCACGCTCCAGAGCATGTTGATTGGCACTGCGCCCGGCTTTTTCGGGCCGAGCATGGGGTACGCGCTCCGGTTCGACGCGGCCGGGACACCCCTCGCCGTCTGGGAGGTCGACAACGGCGGTCCGATCGAGAGCGCCGGTGTGGGCATCGACGGTACGCAGGGCATCGTCCTCGCCGGCTCGTTCAAGAAGTCCCTCGGCTTCCTGGCGGGAACGCTCGTCACCTCCGGCGGCTGGGACGTGTTCGTCGCGCGCGCGCAGTGAAGCGAGCGAGCCAAGCGTCACGACGCGATTCACTCTCCCTCGACTCTGGCTGTCTTCCAGGCGTGACGGTGAGCCCGTTCGCCGCCGATCTATCCTGACACAAGGCTGTCAGGAACCCTGTCGTAAGGTCCGGGCATGCACTCCCCGACGACCGCCATGAACACCCCGCCCGCCCCGCTCACGCTCTGCGAATTCGTCGATCCCGGCCTCCCCGGGCTCGAGAGCTACTCGCCGTTCTGCGTGAAGGTCCACCGCGCCCTCCGGGCCGCCAACCTCCCGTACACCCGCCGTCACGGCGCTCACCCCGGCGTCTTCAAGAAGCTGAACCCGAACGGGCAGCTCCCGGTGCTCCTGATCGGGGACGAGCCCATCGCCGACTCGACGGCCATCCTCCACCGGATCGAGGCGATGGTCCCGGGCAGCATGACCGGCGCCGGCGGCCGCGAGGCGGCCGAAGCGTGGCTGTGGGAAGACTACGCCGACTCGTGCCTCAATGGCTATCTCGTGGCCTCGCGCTGGGCCGACGAGCGCAACTGGCCCTCGGTGAAGATTGCCTATTTCAACGCGATGCCGGCGCTGATCCGGGCGGTTCTACCGGGCCGGCTGCGCAGCAAGGTGGTGGGCGCCCTCGTGGCGCGCGACGTCTGGAGGGCAGGATCGGCGAAGTGCTGGGAGCGATTCGAGGCCTCGCTCGATCAGCTCGAGGTCCGCGCCCCGCGCGAGGGCTTCTGGGTCGGCGCCACGGTGACGGCGGCCGACGTGGCGATCTTCGGCCAGCTCCACGGGATGCGGAGCCCGCTCACGCCCTGGCAGCAAGCGCAGCTCGCGCAGCGCAAAGGCCTCTCCGCGTACCTCGATCGCGTCGACGCGCGCACGCGCCTCGCCGAGCCGGCGGCGACGGCGCAGGCCGCCTGATCACCGCGCGGGCGGGCCTTCGGGCGTGAGCTGCAGCGAGCCCACGCCCGGCGGTAGACCGGGGATGAGCAGCACCCCGTCGGGATCGGTGACGACGGGGATCGCCAGGCCGTCGCTGCGCGTGAGCCGCGCCGAGCGCGCCGCGGAGAGCGGTTGACCGTCGTTGGGGGTCACCACGATCCAGGCGATGCGCCGCGCGGCCTCGATCGAGCTGCCCGCTTGCGCCGCCGGATCGAGATCGCGGCCGTCGATGGCCGAGCGCGCGAGGGCGCGCACCTCGTCGTCGGGATCGAGATCGCGCGCTGTGATCAGGGTCGCGGTGCGCTGCACCTCGGAGCGCCGCGAGAGCGCGCGGACGATCGCCCGCCGCACCGACGCGTCGTCCTCGAAGCGATAGGCCGACGTCAGCAGCGACACCGCGGAGGCCTCGGGATCCCGGCCCAGACCGAGCGCCGTGTGCGCGCGCACCACCGGATCGCTGCCCTCCAGCAACGCGCGGATCCGCCCGCGGATCGCCTCGTGATCGCGCGTCGGCAAGGCGCGCGCGGCGAGCGGCGCCGCGGGGCCTCCGGCCTCGGCCCACGCGGCGAGCGTCAACGTCGAGAGGTCGCCTCCGTCGGGGCGCGCGAGCAACGCGACCGCGGCGATGGTGGCGATCGGGCTCGGTCCATCCGTCGCGGCCTCGCGCGTGAGCAGCGGCAGGAAGGCCGCGAGATCGCGCGCTCGGCCCGCGAGCGCGCCGCGGGCGACGCCGGAGAGCGCCGCCGGATCGCAGCGATCGGCGGGGCAAGCCGCGAGGATCGCCGCCTCGGCGGGCTCCTCGCCCGTGGCCACGCGACCGAACGCCCCGAGCGCACGATCGGCTGGATCCTTCGACTGATTCGCGCTGACCAGCGCGTCGCGCAGGCGCGTCGGCGCGTCGCCGAGCGCGAGCGCGCGCACGATCGCCGCGCGGATCCAGAGCCGTCGCCGATCGCTCTTCGCCGACGCGAGGCCGGCGTCGATCGCCTCGCGCGCGGCGACGTCGGGGATCAGCGCCAGCGCGTGCGCCGCGGCCGTCGCGTCCGCGGGTTTGTCGATCATCGCGGTCAGCGCGGCGATCGCCTTCGGCCCGCCCGCGCGACCGAGCGCGGCGATCGCCCGGGGACGCGAGCCTTCGGCGAACGCGCCGAGCTGCTCGACCAGCGCGCCGGCGAGGTCGGGGGACGGCGTTCGAAGCGCCAGACGCAGGCCATCTTCGCGGGTCGCGTCGCTCGCGAAGAGCGCGGCCACCGCGGCAGGGGCCTGAGGCGCGCCGAGGTACGTCAACACCTCGGCCGCCGCGCGCCGCAAGCGCGGCTCGCTCTTCGTCAGCCACTCGCGCGCGATCGGCAGCGCGGCCTCGTCGCGCAGCCGCGCGAGGGCGATCGCCGCGGCCGTCTGCGCCGCGGGATCCGGATCGTGGAGCATGGCGCGCAGGCGCTCGACGACGCGGAGATCGCCGAGCTCGCCCAGCAGCGTGGCCAGCGCCGGCGGGAGCACCTTGCGCGACTCGAGGAACGACTCGAGCGACTGCGGCGGGTAAGCGCGGAGCGCCCGCGCTGAGGCTTCGGCGCCCGGCCCGCCCTGGAGCACCACGGCGACGAGGCTCTGCAACGCCTTCTTTTCCCCATCGCGCGCGAGCGCGAGCGCCGCCGTCCCGCGGATCAACGTCCCGAGCGCGGTGAACGAGCCGCGCCCCTCGGCCGAGCTCGCGTCGGTGGTCTCGCGCAGCAGGAGCTGGCGAACGTTGTCTTTCTTCGTGGAGCCCGCGAGCGCGCGCACCGCCGCGAGGCGCGCCCGCGGATCGCGCGCGGCCGGCGATCCCTGCTCGATTTGCTCGACGATGGCGTCGACGGCCTCGGGCGTCCCGATCGAGGCGAGCCGCTCGATCCCGCGGAGCCGCGCCGCGGCGTCATCGGACTGCGTCAAACGCACCGCCACCGGGACGCCGAACATTTCCTTGATCGCGCTCGCGTGCCCGCGCGCCTCGTCGTGCGGCGCGGCGCTGACGACGACGCGCGGATCGGCGAAAACGCCCGGCGCAACGAGGAAAACCAGGGAGCCGACGAGGAGCGAGGCGCGGATCGAACGCATGCGGTGGGCGGCACTATCGCGCGGGCCCGCCGGGGTGTCGACTCCCGGCGCGGGCCCGTCGCATCCCTGCCGCCGCCTTGCCGAGGGCCTCGCCCCGCGGCATTCGAGATGCACGGAAGTCTGCGAATAGAGTAGTTTCCCGGGGGGCGCGTTCGTAGAGTCCCGCCCTCTCGCTCACTTAGCGCAACGGAAGGTTTATCGATGGACGTCGTGCGAGGCCTCGAAAAGGTTGTTTCGTTTTCTGCCGGCAAGCTCTGGCCGCTGATGCAGCGAATCAACCGGGTCGGGCCGCGGGCCAAGCCCTTCCACCCGAAATGGAGCGACACGCCGATCCCGCGCGGCAAGGAGCGCACCTCGCCGCCGCTCGGCTGGCCGCGCGAGACCGACAGCCTCTGCCCGGACTGCGTGAAGGAAGCCCGCGGCGAGATCCTCCGCGGCGACGCCGACTGGACCACGCTGATCAACGACAAGCCGGGCGAGATCCGCGCGCGGATCATCGAGCAAGACGGCAAGATCATCATGGAGAAGACCTGCCCCCAGCACGGCCGCTTCGAGGACGTGATCTCCATCGATCCGAAGTTCCTCGCCCGGATCGAGGGGCTCTTTGGTGGCCGCGACGTGGCCATGAGCAAGGACCAGATCCACAACCACGGATCGAGCACCATCAAGTACGGGCGCGGCTCGGTGCTCACGGTCGACCTCACCAACCGCTGCAACATGATGTGCGACCCGTGCTTCATGGATGCCAACCAGGTGGGCTATGTCCACGAGCTCCAGTGGGAAGAGATCACCAAGATCCTCGACGACGCGGCCGAGGTGAAGCCCCGCCGGCAGATGTCGATCCAGTTCTCGGGCGGCGAGCCCACCCTCTCTCCGTACTTCCTCGACGCCATCCGCTACGCCCGCAAGAAGGGCTATTTCGCCGTCCAGGCGGCGACCAACGGCCTGCGCTTCGCCGAGGAGCCTGGCTTCGCGCAGAAGTGCAAGGACGCGGGTCTGCGCATGGCGTACCTCCAGTTCGACGGCGTCACCAACTACTCCAACAGCCACCGCAAGATCTCCAACCTCTACGACGTGAAGCTCCGCGCCATCGAGGAGATGGCCAAGGTGGGCATCGATGTGATCCTGGTGGTCACCATCGTCAACGGCGTCAACAACGACCAGGTCGGCCCGATCGTGGAGTTCGCGGTCGAGAACGCCGACAAGATCACCGTGGTCAGCTTCCAGCCGGTGAGCTTCACCGGCCGCGACGAGGACGTGACCCCCGAGGTCCGCGCCCAGCAGCGCTACACGTTGAGCCACCTCGCGCGGGACATCTCCACGCAGACCGGCGTGACCGATCCGCTCCGCGACTGGTTCCCTCTCTCGTCGCTCTCCCCGTTCGGCAACGTGGTCGATCTCCTCGACGGTCCCGACAAGGAGTGGGGGCAGCTCAACTGCGGCTGTCACCCCAACTGCGGTATCGGCACTGCCCTGCTCGTCAACAAGAAGACGAAGCAGATGGTGCCGATCATCGATTTCCTCGACGTCGAGGGCCTGCTCCGCGACTTCGCCAGCATCTTCGAGGCCGGCCGCGGTCGAGACTGGTCGCGCGCCCAGGTCGTGGCCTCGCTCCTCCGCCACTACAAACCCGAGGGCGCCCCGGCGGGCTTCAACATTGGCACGCTGCTCAAGCAGTTCATGAGCCAGTCCGGCGCGGCCCACGCCGGCGAGACCGACGCAAAATCCTACGAGTGGCGCATCCTCTTCGTGGCCGGGATGTGGTTTCAAGACCTCTTCAACTACGACTTTCGTCGCACCGAGATGTGCATCATCCCCTACGGCACGCAGATGGGGGAGATCAGCTTCTGCGCCTACAACACCGGCGTGGGCTGGCGCAACATCATCGAGAAGATGAAGGCCAACGCCACGGTGGCCGAGTGGTACAAGGCCCAGGGCCGCCACCCGGTCCACGCCAAGAACAAGGATCTCGAGCTCCCTTCGTACGAGGCGCCGCTCACGGTGAAAGAGCACGACCTGGCCCTGCAGGAGCGCGAGCAAACGGCGGTGACGGGGCGGCGCGTGCGCAAGCTCAAGCATCTTCCCATCATCAGCTGATCTCGCTCCGAGGAGCGGCGCCAGGGATCATGAGCACCGGGATCACCCGCGAAGACCCCACGTACGGCCTGCTCAACCCCGCGGCGGGGTTGAAGCGCTTCGAGCTCCATCGCCACCCGCCGGCCGCGGATCTCGCGGGGCTCGTCGACTGGCACTGGATCGTGCGCTGGACGCTGACAGAGCCCTTCGAACAGGAGGTCTTGCCGCACCCGTGCGTGAACCTGTCGATCGAACCGAAGGGATCGGCCGTGCACGGGATTGGCACTCGCCGCGAGGTCGCCCGGCTCGAAGGGACCGGGCGCGTCGTCGCCACCAAGTTCAAACCAGGCGGGTTTTTCCCCTTCGCGCGCGTGCCGATGCGAGATCTCGTCGATCGCGTCGCGCCGATCGGAGAGGCGTTTGGCGACGCGGGTGAGGCGCTGGAGCGCGTGGTGCTCGATCAGCCGGACGACGCCGTGGCGGCCGGCGCGATCGAGGATCTCCTGCGCGCGCACCGGCTCGCCGACGATCCCGCGCTGGGCGAGGCGATGATCCTCGCCGCCCGCGCCCAGCAAGATCGCGAGATCCACCGCGCCGAAGACCTCGCGCAGATCGCCGGCGTCTCGGTGCGTACGCTCCATCGCCTGTTCGAGCGCTACATCGGTGTCGGGCCCAAGTGGGTAATCCAGCGCTCGCGGGTGCAAGAGGCGGCCGAGCGCGTCGCGTCCGGCGCAGCGGTGGTCTGGGCGGAGCTGGCGCTGGAGCTGGGGTATCACGATCAAGCGCATTTGATCCACGATTTCAAGGCGCAGATCGGCTTCCCGCCGGCCGTGTACGCGAAGCGATGCTCGGCCGCGCGGGGCGCGTGATAGGGTTGCACGCATGACGCCCGAATGGCAGGCACGAGAGAGGCTTCGATCCCTCGCCACGGCGCTCGCTAGTTCGGAGCGGTGCTCGCCCGTGACTGATACCCACCGCGCACAGCTCCGTTCAGAGCCTCGCGCGTCTGAGGCCGTCTCGGAACAGACCGGAGCTCAGTGATGGATCCTCGACTGCACGCCCGATTTATTGCCGCCGGAGGCTCGGTCGTTGGCCCGGCGCATCGTCGCCTGGGGCGCAACAACCAGGATGCCTGGGCCGCTTGGGTCGGAGATGATCTCGCGGTCCTCGTGGTGGCCGACGGGTGCTCCGGCGGCGTCGCGTCCGAGGTGGGGGCTCATCTGGCGGCTCGCTGGATGGTCGCGCAGGCCGTCCGACGCTGGGATCGAGAGTGCACAGGACAGCATGAAGAGCTCGCGCGCGACTTGTTCGACGGGTTAGTGCGGCGATTCGACGCGCTGGCGGCCGAGCTCGCGCCGGAGCCGACGAGCTATCCCGAGGTCGTCGCCGACCTGTTGCTCGCGACGGTGCTCGTGGCCTTCGTGGACCACGAAATGGCCTCGGTGTTCGGTATCGGCGACGGGCTCGTCCTCGTCAACGATGATCCGATCCTGCTCTCGTGTGACGCCAAGGCTGGGCCAGAGTACCTGGCCTACAGGCTCCTTGGCCGACACGACAGCGGGCGCGATTCCGGCGCAATCGTGCCGCGACTGCTCGCCAAGGCCTCGACGAACGAGCTGCAAAGGCTCGTCCTCGCGACGGATGGAGCGCAGGATTTGCTGCCCGCGAAGGCCGGGCGCGACCGACTCGCCGGGCTGTTCGACGATGGACAGATTGGGCGCAGACCCGCGCTCCTCGAGGCGCGGCTCACGGAGCTGGCGCGTGAGCCTGGTCTTCTCCACGACGACGTGACGCTCGCAGCTCTCGTGGCGAGGTCATGATCCCCTCATCTACGTTCGCTTATGTCGTCTTGCGCTGCGCGGATCTCGAGCGCTCGCGCGGCTTCTATCAGGCCCTCGGGTTCGCCGTCGTCCCGGAGCAGCACGGCGAGGGGCTGAAGCACTACTCGTGCACGGCCGGCGCGGTAGTGATCGAGCTCTATCCGCTCGGAGCCCAGCGCACCTCGGGCGTTCGGATCGGCCTGAACGTCGACGAGGTGGAGGCGCGCGTCAACGAGGTCCGGAGCCACGGTGGCGAGATCGTGCGCAGCGACGCGGAGGGGGCGATCGTCCGCGATCCGGACGGGCACACCCTCCATCTGAGGCCTCGCGTGGTCTCGGCAACGACGGTCCAGCTCGGTTGGTTCAACGGAGCAGGCGAGCAGACCTCGTTCGAGGTGAGGTCGGTGTACGACCTCCTCGACGTCATCCGAAGGATGCCTGGCTTGTTCCTCGGCGAGCGATCGATCACCGCGCTCGGGGCGCACGTGGAGGGCTTCCTCTCCGGGCTCCAGGCGGTCGGGCAGCGGCTCGGCCCGGAAGAGCCGCCGTTTCATGACTTTCACGCATGGATCGCCGCGCGCTGTGGCCTGGGTGCGTCCGCGCGAGGATGGCCGGATATTCTCCTTCGAGCGGCGGGCTCGGAGGACGCCGCGCTGACCCGCTTCTTCGAGGAGCTCGACGACTTTCGCCTCGATCGTGTCGAGGTATTTCGACGCGCCGACGCACCTGCGGGGGCGGTTGTTCACCGGACGAGGAGGGGAGTCCCGGAGGTGGTGCCGGTGACCGCGTTCGAAGTGGAAGGCTATCTCCGGGCGTCCGCCTTCTATCTGGTGCAAATCCTGCCTGGCGAGCGCTGTCGCTCTCAACCCTTTCGCACGATCGAAGCGGCGACCGGCCAGGCCGAGCGCGACCGAGGGATCCGCGCCGACGCCTGGCAGCGGGTTCGAGGCGGCGGGGAGCGACCGGTGCTCGCGCTCGAGAGAGTCTTGAGAAAGCTCGGGATCGATCCGGCGGAGCGGCTCTGGTCGGATGACGACCAGGACGCGGAATACCTGTCGTGCCGTCGCGAAGAGGTCTCCGCGTATTTCGAGCTTTACCGTCGGCGCGACACCGAGGCCACCGAGAGGGACGTGCTCTGCTGCTTCCTGCTTCAAGGGCTCAACGATCACTGCTCCACCGGCGAGCTGCATCCAGAGCAAGCGGCCATCCTCGACGCGCTGTTCGACGCCGGCGAAGCGCACGCGGACGAGCTCGCGTACTGGATGGATATGCTCAGCGCCGATCCCGAGGATTGGTGGCCGATAACAGAACATCTGCTGCGACGCCGCGCTGCTCGCGCGGGGCCGCGATCGACCTGATCGGGGGGCCGACATCAATCGAGCAGAACGGGCTATCGACCCATTCGCACGATCGATCCCTTGCTCGAGTCGGACGGTCCTCCGACGGCCAGGTAAACGAACTTCGCGTCCACGGCGATCCCGAATGGATAGGTGTACCCCGAGCCGAGCACGGTGGTGCTCCCTCCGGCTTTACCCACCTTCACCACGCTGCCATCTGTGGCTCCGGTCCCGGCGTTGGTGAAGAACACGTCGCTTCCATTGGCCACGATCCCCGAAGGGCGGTTCTGCGCGGTCGCGACGTCGGTGGCTGCGCCGCCGGCGGTGGGGACGCTCCTCACCGAGGCGCTGATCACCTCGGTCCAGTAGATCGTGCCTGAATCGATGGTGATCCCGAGCGGGCCACCCATCGAGGGGGCGAGGTGCGTCGAGGCACCGCCGCCGAGAGGGGCCTTCTCGATTCCTCCGTTGAGGGACACCGTCCAGTACACCGAGCTGTTGTCGAGGGCCACGTAGTAGGGGAGGAACTGCCCGGAGGCGATCGTCGTCACCGCGCCTCCGCCGACAGGCACGCTCGCCAGCGAGCCGTTGGCGTAGTTCCCGGCGCTGGTTCCGATGCTGGTGAAGAAGACGGCGCTCCCGTTGGTCGCCACGCCGAGCGGGCCGAGCTGGCCTGTCGCCAGGGTCGTCACGGCGCCTCCGATCGTCGCGACCTTGTTCACCGTGCCATCCGAGCCGCCCGCGCTCCCGCCGCCGGTCCAGAACACGTTGCCGCCGGAGACCGCGAGGAACAGTGGATTCGCCACGTTCGCCGCGAGCGTCACCGGGGCTCCGCCGGACGCGGGCATCTTCATGATCGATCCGTCGGCGAAGGTCGGTGGCGTACCGTGGTTGGACCAGTAGAGAACACCGCCGTCGAGCACCAGGCCGAGCGGGCTCGTGAGCTGGTCGGCGAGCGTGATCGGCCCGAGATCGCCGCCGGTGCCCGTGCCGCCGCGGGAGCCGCCTGCGCTGTTGCTCGAGCTCGCCGTCGCGCCACCGGCGCTGGTGACGCCGACTCCGCTCGACTCCGCGCCGGAGGCGGCGGCACTCTGCGGCTCGAGTCCGCTCGTCTCCCCCGCAGAGCTCCCGTTGCCGAGGCCGCTCGTCGCCTCGTCTCCCGTTGTATCGTCGGTCGCCCCGGCGGTCGGCTCGGGCGTCTTCGCCGTGGCGCAGCCGCCGAGCGAGCCGAGGAGCGCGGTGCCGAGGGTGAATGCAAAGAATGCGATTCGATTCGTGGTCATGATCAAGACAACCTCCACGTGAGGACCGATGGCGGCACCCTACCTCGCGTGGCTCGATCGCCGGTATCCCGGGGCGATACTTTTTGCAGATTGTGTATCGGAGCCTGGTGCCAGGTGCTACAGACTTTCGATGCTGCCATCTTGTCCGAGATCCGCTGCTCCTCGCGGGCGAGCGATGTCGAGCGCGCTCCCGCAGAGTCCTCGCGGCGGGCCGGTCGCTGAGCCAGCCGGGCTTCGCGAGACCGTGCTCCCGCGCGAGCTCGGCACTGTCGTGGATATCGCCCCTTTCGGCCTCGGCCCGGCGTCCACCTGGCTGCTCCTCGTGGACGACGGCGCCATCGCCCGCCTCGACGCCGACACCGGCGAATGGTCTCGATTGGCCTCCACGACTGTACCCGCAGAGCCCGAGCAGGAGCCGTGGATGGGCCGAGTCCCGAAGCGCCGGCTCCACGCGTCCATCGACGGCAATTTCGCGGCAGTCGTCAATGACTACGGGCACCACGGCCAGATCCTCGATCTCCGGTCAGGCGCGGTAACAGCCACGCTCGACGGCGGCGACTACCACCCCGAGACGGTGCCATTCTCGTTCGCCTTCACACAGATTCATGGGCGTATCGTCGCGATCCACCGCACCAGGTGGAACCGGCTCGATCTCCTGGACGCGGCGACAGGAGCCAGCCTCTCGGAGCGCGGTCCGACGAGCTACCGCGACGGTGAGGAGCGGCCGGAGCGATATCTCGACTACTTCCATGGAGTCCTGTACCTCAGCCCGAGCGGCACGCAGATCGCCGACGATGGATGGGTGTGGCACCCGGCAGGAATGGTGACGACGTGGAGCGTGCCGGAGTGGTCAGAGAACGCCTGGGAGTCGGAGGCCGGGGCGACCCGGCGAGACATCTGCGCGCGTGAATACTACTGGGACCACGCCATCACCTGGCTGAACGACACGACGCTGATCGTCGGCGGGCTCGGCGACGACGACGATGGGATGATCGACGGCGCTCGTATTTTCGACATCACGTCATGCGAGAAAGCGGACGACGACGTCGGCGCTCGCTGGCGTTGGGCTCGCGAGATCACGTCGTTTGCAGGTCCGGCGGGGCGGTTCTTCTCCGATGGGACGTCGCTATTTTCGTCCGACGACGCCGGCCTGTCGCGGTGGGATCCCGCCTCCGGAGAGCGAACCGGCCATCGGCCCGGCTTTCATCCGACCCACCATCACCGCGGCGCGGGAGAGCTCGCGCAGCTCGCCTTCGGGGGGCTCGTCCGCTGGAGTCTGCTGTGATAGCGTGCGGCTTCCTCCGATCACCCCAGGAGAGCCATCGCCCATGACCCCGGACGTGCCCCTTCTCACGAGCCAGATCATCGTCCGGATCTGCCTCTTCCTCGTTGCCGCCATTGCCATGCTCGGCGGCGCGCTCCAGATGTACGTCGGCCAGCCGAAGACCGAGCCGCGCCTCGACAACGTTCATCGGTTCATGGCCGGCGTGTACTTCTCCACGGGGGTCATCAACCTCTGGGCGGCGATCACCATACGGCAGCAGGGGACTCTGGTGTACCTGCTCGCGCTCGGCGTGTTCCTCGCCGGCTGCGGCAGGCTCCTGTCGATCAGCAAGGTCGGCTTGCCGAAGCCCACTGCGGTGTGGCTCGGCTACCTGATCCCGGAGCTGGCGCTCCCGTTCATCATCGCGGCGGCCCACCACAGCACCGGTTGATCACCGGCGCTACGTGACACGGGCTGCTCTGCTCTCTGCCCTTGTACTGCGCCGGAATCTGCACAACGCCCTCCGCTTTGTCGGTCGCCCCCTTCCGCTCGGCGCCGGATCGGTCTAGACTACTGCGCACCTGCACAGGCGAGCGGAGTATGAGCGATCAGAGCGCAATCGAGTGGACGGACGCGACGTGGAACCCCGCGCGAGGGTGCACGAAAATCTCGCCCGGGTGCAAACATTGTTATGCGGAAACTTTCGCCGAACGGTTTCGGGGCGTCCCGAACCATCCGTTCGAGCAGGGCTTCGATCTCCGTCTCGTGCCCGAGGCGCTGGCCCTGCCCCTGAAGTGGAAGCGCGGTCGGTTCGTGTTCGTGAACAGCATGTCCGACCTGTTCCACGAGGACATCCCACTGGACTACATTCAACGAGTGTTCGCGGTGATGCGCGCGGCGAAGCAGCACCAGTTCCAGCTCCTCACGAAGCGGGCCGAGCGGCTGGCGAAGCTGGCGCCCCGACTCGACATCGCGCCGAACGTCTGGATGGGCGTGAGCATCGAGAGTCAGGCCTACACTCATCGCGTCGAGCTTCTTCGGAGCGTCGCGGCCAGCATCCGGTTTCTCAGCGTAGAGCCCTTGCTGGGGCCTATCGAGGCTCTTCCTCTTGCAGGGATCCAGTGGGTCATCCTCGGCGGAGAGAGCGGGCATCACGCGCGACCGATGGACCCCGGGTGGGTTCGTTCGATCAGGGATCAATGCCGTCAGGCGAAGGTGCCCTTCTTCTTCAAGCAATGGGGTGGTGTCATCAAGTCGCGCGCAGGTCGCACGCTTGATGGGCGGACCTGGGACGAGATGCCACGGGGGATCCAGCCTCTCGGGACGGCTCCCGCTTCGAAGGAACGCGCCAGGGTTCATCTTCCTGTCAGCGCTTGATCACAAGAGCGATGGCGGCTACGTGTCGTGGTTTATCTGATCCAACTGACAATTCGAGACCTCGGAGCGCGAAGATGACCTCGAACGGCACGGATCTGCCCATCTCCTACGAAACAAAGTACGTCATCTTCATTGACCTCTTGGGATTACTTGAGTCCAGACATCGTGGATGTGAATACACGCAAAGACTGGCAGGATCATCGTCTCGAAGTGACTGGGCGCATCAGGAAAGCCCAAGAAGTCGCGGCAAATGCCTTGATGGCTCTGATGGCGCTCATCCCGACAGTGTTCTCGAAAAATATCGGTGGTTCGGGGAGTATGCCGATCGCGTGGAGCGGCGGTATCCGTAGCTTATCGAGCGAGGAGTCGACGATCGAAAAACGGCGTTGGGCCGTCCGACGGGCGTACTCTGACGTACTCGCAAACCGCCATGCTGATCGCGGCGGAGTTTCGGCACGCGGCAGTAGAGCCAGCGCGATTCCTCAGGGGCCGCTCAACGAGGGCGTGACTACGTCAGCTCTTCTCGATGAAGCGCCATCGTCATACAATGAGGCCCCCCGCGCGCCCGCCCGAGCTCGCTCCCATCGACGGCGACCATCAGCCGCTCTCCCGACTCCATCCATCCTTTGACGCGCGCAGCGTCGAGCTCCGCCGCCGGAACCACATGGAACGGCCGTAAATGATCCTTCGGCGGTGACGTAACCCCGGGCGTCACCGTGAGCGCTTTGCCCGAAAGCGCACTCAACGCCGCGAGAGTCCGATCGTTCCGAGCATACGAGAGCGCCACTCCCGGCCCGACCGCAAAGGCGTTGCACGCGTCACACCACTGCTCCCGGTGCTGCGCAGTCCGCACCTCGCCTCCGCCGGCAATCAGCGTCAGCGGCCGCCCTGGGCTCCCCAACCGCTCTCCCATGGCCCTGCTGAAAGGCCCCACCCACCGCATCTCGATCGGCGCCTCCGCGTCGCCCTCGAGATCGCACGCATACACCGCCATCTCTTCTCTCGCGTTCGGGAACGTGAGCGGCGGAAACGCCAGCGCCAATCCATGGTCCACGAGCGTGAACACCGTATCCAGATGCATCATCGCGCGCCGCGCAGGCAGCTCCACGGCGCAGAGCTCGCGAAAAGGAAATGCTTCCGGCCGCTCGGCCTTGAGCTGGCGCAGCGCGAGCGCGAGCGCCGTCGCGCCCTTCCACGAGGTGCGCTCGCTGATGCCGACGACGAGGGTGTCGCGCGAGAGGGCCATCACGTCGCCGCCCTCGATGCAGAGGCGTCCAGGGACGCCGTCGAGCAAGCGGCGCGCGCGTGGGCCAAAGGCCATCTTCTCGAGATCGAAGCAGGAGTCACCGAGGCCGAGCGCCTCGCGAAAAAGATAGCGCGCGAGGGCTGGCTCTTTCCTTCGCACTTGCTTGGCCATCGACGAGAGGAACGCCGCGCCGCCGAGCACGATCGGGTAGTCGCGCGCGAAGATCACGTTCGGTGAAGGCGCGACGCGGAAGAGCGAGCCGCCCGGGCGCGGGCGCTTCACCAGCACGCCGGCGATCAGATCGTCGACGAGCTGGCTGTCGCCGCGAAGCAGCTCTTCGCGGAGCGAGGCCGCGAGATCCTCGGCGTCGGCCGGGCGGAGATCCGGCTCGATCGCGGCGATTTGCTCGACCAGCGCGCAGGCCGCGGCGCTCCCGCTCTGCGCGGTGAGGGCCTTGCGGAGCTCGGCGCGGAGGTCGACCACGGGCGTTCGCGCCGCGTCCGCGCCGGGCGCGGCGCGCATCAGCAGGTTGAGCGCGTCGGTGAAGGCGCGGTGCTGCTCGCGCGCGCGCTCGAGCCAGCGCACGTCGTCGACGAGGTAGCGCTCGCGCTGCTCGGGCGGCACGCGGCGGAGCTCTTCGCCGGGCGAGCACACGAGGACGCGGCGGAGGATCCCGACCTCGCTCTCGACCCGCAGGGTTGTTATCAGGACATTGTCAGGAGTGCTCATGCGCTGCCTTTCGGCTCGCGGACGAGCGGCATCGCCAGGCTGCGAGCGCCGCCGCGGGCGCGGCTGAGCTCGGCGCCGGGGATCAAGAGCGCGACCGGAGCGCCGCCGCCGCGGGCCCTGAGCGCGGCGAGGAGCGCGCAGCAGCGCAGCCCCGCGAGCGGCCCCGAGAGCAGCTCGCGCTCGGCGTCGACGCAGACCGCGCCGAGCACCTGGCGGTAGAACGAGGCGTGCCGATCGAAGCCGACGAAGATCCCTTCGTCGATGACGAGCAAGTTGAGCGCGTGCGCCCAGAGGCTCTGTTGCAAGGCGATCCACGCTTCGCCGCCGCCGCCGTCCGGGTTCTCCCAGGGGACTTTCCCGGGGACCCAGCGCACCGTGACGTCGAGGCCGGCGCGCACGGTCGCGTCCTCGAAGTCGTTGCACGTGACGAGCTCGACCTTGGGGTTGGGTCGAAATTCTTCGCCCGCGACATGACGCTTGCGCGTCGCGCCGGGCGCCTCGGCGAGGAAGACGAAGAAGCGCGCGCCCGGCCCCGAGGTGGGCTGCACCAGCGTGCGATCGGCCACGATGGTGCGGTGATCGAGCACCAGCAGGCGCGTGTCGAGGTGGGTCGGATCCTCGCGCGAGTCGGGGACGTCGACGACGATCACCGCGCCGATCTCGCCGCGGAGCGGGCGCCCGTCGCGGCGGAGCAGGCGGTACGCGAGCTCGTCGATCGCGTCGGCCGAGGTGCGCGCGTTGTGGCCGAGGATCACCACCGTCTTGCCGTCGGTGCGCCGCAGCGTGAGCACGTTGCCGCCTTCGAGGAGGAAGTGGCGCCCGTCGGCCATGTACGCGCCCTCGAGCTCGATGTGCACGCGCTCGCCGTCGGCGCGCTGCGGGGCGCCCTGCGCTTCGATCCACGGGGCCTCCACGCCGCCGACGCGCACCCGCACCCGCGCCGCGTCGAGCTGCACGTACTCCCACGCGGTGCGGCGCATGCGATGCCGCGCGCGGAACGAGGGATCGATCCAGAACTCGCCGCTGCCGAGCGGGCCGAAGACGTTGCTCCGGCGGATCACCGTCTCGACCACGACCTCTTCGGGCATGCGAACGAGCTGGGACATGTAGCCCTGGATCACGCGGTCGAGCAGCACCACGGCCACGTCTTGCATGAAGATCAAATTGGCCATGGGCTGCAGGTGATAGAGGCCGTCCTCGACCTCGGCGGCGAAGCTCCGCGTGGCCTCGACGCCCTCGATCAGCGCGCGGGCGACGACGCGTGGATCGGGCTCCTCCGCGAGCTGGCGGAGCACGTAGCTCGGCGCGCCGGGGCTGACGTCGTGCACGCTCGTCAGGAACTGCTCGCGGTCGGTGCTGGACATCTGCTCGTAGACCCGCGCCAGGAGATCGCCGAGCTCGTGCACGCGCGCGCCGAGGCGCTCGAGCAGCGCGCGAAGCACGGCGTGCTCGCGGCGAGCCTCCTCGAGGTGGAGGAGATCGTCGTAGAGGTGCCAGCGGTAGTTGGCCGGGATCAGCC
>JBDTXR010000030.1:0-37818 GCA_040006075.1 Byssovorax sp.
ACCGGAAGGATGGGAATGCGATCGATCATGCCGCAGCTCGCCGCTTCTTGACGAAGGGTCTTCACGAGTACGAGCGCGGCGAGCGTTCATTTCTGTCGGTCCAGGAGGAGCGAGAGTGCCACTTGGCCCTCGACGCCCTCAAAGAGTGAGACGTCGGAAGACGTGCCCTTGTCCGAAGCCCTGCTCGACGCCACCGCGGAGCTCTTCGACACACTACTGTGGTCGCTTCCGTGAAGAAGGCGCAACGCCGATGGGGCGGAGCCATTTGGCGAACACGTCCCGGATCGTAGATCATCGCTGGCCCTGTTGTTCCCGGAGCTGGATCGGATGCGTACCCGAAGCGACGGCTTTCATCTCTGCTTCGATGTCCGAGCCGTACAACTTACCAGCTTCGATGAGCGCCTCGATTTCGCGCCCCTGTTCCCATCGCGCGAAGCTCGCGGCCAGCTCTGGTGGCAGGCTCGGCGACAGACTGGCGGAGGTGGTCTCGGCCTTGGCGGCAGCAGTCTCGCGCATCCCTGCCGCGTACCACACTCGGCACGGCGCGTCATCGTCGGACACGTGATTAGCTATGTCGACGCGCTCCGCACGCGGCCGACAAGCCGATGGATCTGACGAAGCCCGCCAGTTGCGCACTCCAGGCCTCCGCCAGTCCACTCCGTCGTTGCGCACCGGGACCTGGTCGGCGGGCTTCGTGGCTCATCGGCAGGGCGCTGGGCGGGAAGTCGAGATTGCCAATACGTGCCCGTGCGGCCGGAAGCGGATGGGCGGCACCGAGGCGGGGAGAGGGGGACGCTGCCAATGAGGCGACCGCAACCTTGCAAATCGTACAGCCGCTAGGGACCGCAGCGCACCGTCGGGCGTGACGCGCCCCCTTGGGTGTGGTAATGGCTAGCGATGGCCATCGTTCTCGCCTCTGACATCAACTGGTCGCCCCCGCCTCGATGCCCTGTCTGTGGCGACGGCATCACGGCATATGGGAAAAGTCAGCCTTTCGCGATAGATGGCGCCGAGCGGGTCTACTGCCGGCGTCACGGAAGCCAAGCTGACGCGACTTACGCCGCCAAGTTCGCGGAATACCAGGAGACTGTGAGAACTCGTGTCAGTCCCTTTCTCGACGCGGGCTCGGGCGGCCCTCTCACTGGAGATGAGTTGAGCGCCGCAGAGCTTGAGCTGAGCCGCTGAGTGGGAGCAACCTTCGACTCAGGGGCGCTTATTGGCCTGCAGCGGCGTACGCGTCGGATGCGCGCCGTCTGGACAAGTCTTCAGCAGCGCGGCGAACTGATAACCGTCCCTACGGTGGTGCTCGTCGAATGCTGGGGAAGCCCCACGAACGCGGTCGCCGAGCTTCTGGCGCTGTGCGAAGTCGAAGACCTCACAGAGCAAATTGCCTGCGAGGCCGCCAAAGCTCGAGCGATGGTGGGAGGCAATGTAAGCGCTGTGGACGCTGTCGTAATGGCTTCTGCTGCTTCTCGCGGGGATATCGTCTATACAGGTGACTATGATGATCTCGCGCGACTGCGAGACAACTACTTCCGATCGGTGAAGATTCTCTCGTCATCGGGGCCGGACGACGCTCAATGATGCAGCCCAACCGGGCGCTGGTGCACGATCGGGGCTTCGCGCCGCGGCTCATCCGAGCGTTCGTTCAACAGCTCGATGCCGCTGACCGAGCGAGCGGCCTCGCTCGACGATGCCCAGGGCGTCGAGCGCTGTGTGCTAGGGTTCCATCATGACCAGCACGGCGAGCGGCACGAGCGGCGGGGCGACACCGCACGCGTTGAGCGAGGACGGCGAGGAGACCGCGCCCCTGCGCGCGCCCACGCCGCAGGAGGTACGGGAATGGAGGGCCGAGTTCGAGGCGGCAGCGCGGCGGCCGCTGAGGACGCGCTTCAAGTACGCGTTCATCCGCACGTACAAGCCGGTGCTCGACGACGCGCCGTTCCGCGCTTTCGACACTACCGCGGAGTACCGCGCGTGGTGCGAGGCCAACCTGCCGAGCTGGCTGGGCTATGGCCGCGCGGTTTGAGTACGCGCAAGCCGAGGAGATCCGCGACGCTTTCGCGCGTCACGGCGTCCGCTACCTGTTTCTGGGGAAGTCGGGCGCCACCCTGCTCGGCTTCCCTGACATGACGCAGGGGGGATCGAGTCGTTCGCGGGCGCCTGGCAAAGGCACGACTCAAGTAGGATGGATGTTTTCTCCCGGACGTGAAGGTACCACTCGGCTACACTCGCCGGCTGAATGAGCACCTCGAAGCACCTGCTCCTCCTCGCCGCCGCCACGCTCTTCCTCTCCGCGATCGCCGGCCCCTCCGGCTGCTCCGACGCCCCGCTCTCCTCCGGTACAACGGCGAGCGGACCGGGTGGAGGCGCGTCGAGCACGGCCACCGGCGCCGGTGGCTCCGGCGGCCACAACCCCTCGACTTCCAGCGCGAGCAGCGGCGCGACCGGCAGCGGCGGCGGCGCTCCGGCCTTCCTTTGCCCGGTCGTCTTCCACGCCAAACCTGCTTCCGCGGTGCAGAGCGTGCGAGTCGCCGGCGAGTGGAATGGCTTCGATCTCCCCACCGCGACGGCGCTGAACGGGCCTGATCCCGCGGGCGGCTACTCCGCGACAATCAACCTCGCTCCAGGGCTCCAGGCCTACAAGATCGTTTACACGAACGGCGGCAACACGAGCTGGGAGCTCGATCCCGCGCAGGGCCGGCGCAAGTACCTGGGCGGCGTCGAGAACTCGGCCGTCAAGGTCCCGGACTGTCGACTGCCCTCGTTCACCGTGACCACCAGCCAGGCCCAGCGGACGGCGCCGGGGCAGGGGACCTACCACGCCGAGATTGCCACTCTCGACGGCGTCGAGGCCAGCGGGATTGATCCCACGTCGATCACGGCGGCCCTGGATTTCGAGGGGATCTCCGCTCCCGTCACCTCGGCGCAGCTCGCCGTCGATCCCGCGAGCGGCAGCGCCAAGGTGAGCCTCGCGGGGCTCGCGGACGGCAAGTACCGGATCACGCTCCAGGGCAAGAGCAAGAATGGCAAGGCCGCTCTGCCGCTTCGCCTGGTGTTCTGGATCGAGGCCGAGGCCTTCTCCTGGAAAGACGCCGTGATTTACATGGCGATGACCGATCGCTACCGCGACGGCGACCCCACGAACAACGCCTCTCCCACCGCGGGGGCCGATCCGCGCGGCGATTTCCAGGGCGGCGATCTGGAAGGGATCCGCCAGGGGATCGCCGATGGCTCGCTCGACAAGCTCGGGGTGCGCGCCATCTGGCTCACCCCGTTCCAGACCAATCCGCAAGGGGCCTTCCTCGCCAGCGACGGTATCCACAAGGTCACCGGGTATCACGGCTACTGGCCGATCAAGGCGCGTCAGGTCGAGCCGCGGATCGGCGGCGAGACGGCCCTGCACGCCCTGGTGAAAGAGGCCCACCAGCACGGCATTCGCATCCTGCAAGACTTCGTCGTCAACCACGTTCACAAGGAGCACGAGTACGTGGCCGCGCACCCGGAGTGGTTTCGCACCGGCTGCGTCTGCGGGACCAGCAACTGCGACTGGACCTCGCACGCGCTCGACTGCATGTTTGCCGACTACCTCCCTGACGTGAACCACACGGTGCCCGAGGCCACCGCTGCCTTCGCCGCGGACGCCGTGTGGTGGCTCGACACCTTCGATCTCGACGGGCTCCGCATCGACGCGGTCAAGCACGTGGAGGAGGTGGCCACACGCAACCTCGCCGCCGAGGTGCGCGAGACCTTCGAGCCGGCCGGGACCCGCTACTTCCTGATGGGCGAGACGGCGATGGGCTGGAGCGACTGCGCCGATCCCTGCAACGACGAGAACTACGGCACCATCTCGCGCTACATCGGGCCTCTCGGCCTCGATGGCCAGTTCGATTTCGTGCTCTACCACGGCGTCTCGTACCGCACCTTCGCCTACGGCGACAAAGGCATGCTCCACGCCGACTACTGGCTCACGCATGGCCTCTCGAAGTACCCGAGCGAGGCGATCATGACTCCCTACATCGGCAGCCACGACACGCCGCGGTTCACCTCGCTCGCCGATTATCGTGGCCAGGACGCGGCCCACGATCGGGGGATCCCGAGCAATCAATGGGATACCATCGCCGGAGCGCCCGGCGACGCCGAGCCCTACAAACGCGCGCGAATCGGGCTCGCCTGGCTCCTCAACCTGCCCGGCGCGCCGCTGCTCTACTATGGAGACGAGTACGGCCAGTGGGGCGGCGCCGATCCCAACAATCGCCTGATCTGGCGCGGCGAAGCCCAGCTCTCGGCCGACGAAGCGGCGACTCTGGCCTTCACCCGCAAGCTCGGGACCGTGCGTCGGACGATTCCCGCTCTCCGCCGCGGCGGCTATGTGTCTCTCTCGGTCACGGAAGACACCCTGGTGTTCGGCCGCCTCGTCGCGCCGGGCAACGCGGCCATCGTCGCCCTCACCCGCGCTCCCGCCGCGCAGGTGGTGACCTTCGATACGTCCGGCTCGCTCGGGTTCGCCGCACAGACGGTGCTTCACGACGCGATGGGCGGGCCGGACGTCACGGTCGACGCCGCCGGCAAAGCCACGATCGCCGTCCCGCGGGCGGCGCGGTCGTGCTCGCCCCGTAGGCCGCCGGGCGGGCGCCGTTGCTTCGGCGACGGTCGAGGCTGGACGGCGGGGCCCGCTCTGGTATGACCGCTCCCTCGACGGTGTTCACCGTCGAGCAGAGGCTCTTTTGACGCTGCGGATCCTTCACACCTCGGACTGGCACCTCGGCAGCAGCCTCGAGAGCGCCTCGCGCGACGACGAGCACCGCCGCTTCCTCGACTGGCTCCTGATCACCCTGCGCGACGAGGCCATCGACGTCCTGATCGTCGCCGGCGACGTCTTCCACTATTCGCAGCCCTCGGCCGAGGCGCAGCGCCTCTATTATCGCTTCCTCGCCCGCATCGGCGGCGAGACAAAAGTCCGGCAAATCGTGGTGATCGGGGGCAACCACGACTCGGCCTCGCGCCTCGACGCCCCGCGCGAGGTCCTCGACGCGCTCCGGATCCACGTCGTCGGCGGGCTCGCGGGCGAGCAAACCTCCTGGGATCGCTGCCTCTGCCCCATCGAAGGCCCCGACGGCGGCACCGCGGCGGTGGTGCTCGCGGTCCCCTTCGTCCACGAATTTCGCCTCGGGATCCGCACCACCGGCCGCTCTCCCGCCGAGATCACCGCCGACTTTCGCGAAGCGTTCAAGGCCCTTTACTCCCGCCTGGCCGACCGCGCCGAGCAGCGCTGGCCCGGAGCTCCGTTGATCGCGACTGGCCACCTCACCTGCGTTGGCGCCCAGGCCGGCGAGTATGGCACCGAGATCCACCAGGTCGGCACCATCGGCGGCCTCCCGGGCGACATCTTCGATCCCCGGCTCGAGTACATCGCCCTCGGCCACATCCACCGCATGTTCCCGATCGAGGGCACCCGCGCCCGCTACTCCGGATCTCCGCTGGCAATGAACGTGGTCGAGGCCCGCTCCCAGCGCTACGTGATCCGGATCGAGCTCGACGCCGCGCGGCCCGCGGGCGAGCGCGCCACGACCCACAAGATCCCCGTCCCGAGCTGGCGCGAAATCGTGGAGATCACCGGCCCGACCGAGGAGGTGTTGACCCGCCTCCGCGCCCTGCAATCGTCGCTCGCGCTGCCCCCGTTCGTCTACGTGAAGCTCGAGGTCGACGAGTACCTCACCGACGGCGCCTACCGCGTCAACGAGGCCATCGAGACTCACCCGCTCGCGACCCGCCCCCGGGTGGTCGAGATCCACCAGAGGGTAGCTGGCCGGGACGACGTGAAGGACGACGGCGCCGAGCGCACCAGCCTGAAGAAGATGAAGCCCGAAGAGGTGTTCATTCGCCTCCACCAGGCCCAGCTCAAGACCGCTCCCGGCGATCTCCTGCTCACCGCCTTTCGCACCGTGCTCTCGCAGCTCGACGAGCCCCACGTCACGGAAGAGAGCGCCGAGTGAAGCTCCACGGGATCGAGGTCAAGAACCTGAACTCGCTCTATGGCGAGTACAAGATCGATTTTCACCGGGATCTGAAGGACGCGCCGATCTTTCTCATCGTCGGTCCGACCGGCGCCGGCAAATCCACGCTCATGGACGCCGTGAGCCTCTCGCTCTTCGGCCAGACTCCCCGCCTGACGCGGGAGCGCGGGCAAAAGGACCGGGACAGCGGGCTCATCATGTCCCACGGCACCGGAGAGTGCCTGGCCGCCATCGAGTTCAGCAAGGTGGACACCGACGGGCAACGCCGCCGGTATCGCGCGGAGTGGTCGTGTCAGCGCGCGCGAAGAAAGCCCGGCGGCAACCTGCAAGAGCCCCAGCGCAGCCTCGCCGTGCAGAAGGACGACGGCACCTGGGAGATCCTCGTCAGCGGCAACAAGGCCAAGGACATCGATCCTTGCTTTGCGCGGGTGCTCCAGGGCTTCACCGTCGAGGACTTTCAGCGGAGCGTGCTCCTGGCGCAGGGCGAGTTCTCGGCGTTCCTGCGGGCGACCGACGCGCAGCGCGCGGCGATCCTGGAGCGGCTGACGCGGACCGACATTTACAAGCGGATCGGCGAGCGCACGGCGCAGCTCAAGCGCGATCACGAGGCCGCGCTCAAGGACGCGGAGAAGCAGCAGAAGGGCCTGCAAATTCTCTCGGCCGACGAGGTCTTTGGCATCGAGGGCGCGGCGTCCGCGGCCGCGACCGAGCTCGGGACGCTCGAGGTTGAAATCGCGAGGCTCGCCGCGTGGGAGACCTGGCTCGGGCAGGTCGCCGAGCGCCGCGCCGCGCAGGACGAGGCGACGATCGCCCACGAAAACGCGGCGATCGCGCTCGCCGCGCGCGCGCCGGATCTGGCCCGGCTCGCCGAGGACGCGCGCTGTCGCGAGGCCGGCGAGGCGTGGCGCGCGCTCCGCAAGGAGCAGGACGACGTCGCGCTGCTCATGCGCAAGCTCCCGGCGCTGCGAGCCGACGAGGCGCGGCTCGGATCGACGCTGACCATCGCCGAGGGCGCGGCGGCGCTGGCCCGGAAGCGCCACGGCGACGCGGACGCCGCGCTCGATCAGGCGCGCCCGGGGATCGAGGCCGCGCGCGCCCTCCGGCAGGCGTGGAAGCGCGCCGTCGCCGAGCTCGAAGGCTCCGATCGTCAGCGCCTCGAGTCGACGGCGCAGGCCGAGAACGAGCGCGTCGATTGCGATCGTCTCGCGGCCGACCTCGAGCTCGCGACGGCGCGGCGCGAGCGCGCCGAGGAAGCGGTCGCCGCGGTGGCGCACGCCCAGCCGCTGATCGCGCAGATCGCCGGGTTCGCGGCGCGCGCGCAGCACCTCGCCGGCGCGCGCGAGCAGCGCGACGCAGCGTCGCGCAAGCGCGAGCAGGCGGAGCAGGCCCGGATCGATCTCGGCGCCGAGCGCGATCGCCTCGCGGCGAAGATCGCCGATTCCACGGTAGATCGCGCCCGATTCGACGACGCGTTCGCGGCGGCGGAGGCCGCGCTCCGCCCGCTCCTCGGCGGCGCGGCGAGCGTGAAGGCGCGGCGCGAGGAGCTGAACGGCGAGGGCCACACGCGGACCAGGCGCGTCGCGAGCGCGCGCGAGGCCCGGGCGTTCACGATCGAAACCTCCCTGAAAACAGGGCGAATCGCCGGGTTCGACGGCGAGCTCGCGGGCCTCGCGCAGGAGCGCGTCGCGATCGACGAGGCCGCCGTCCTGGCGCTCGCGGCGCGCGAGCCGCTCGCGATCGCCGCGTCGACGAGCGAGGCCCGCTTCGGTGATTTCGAGCTGATCCGTCGCTTCGCGGCCGAGCGCGAGGCGCTGCGCCCGGGGCAGGAGTGCCCGCTCTGCGGGAGCGTCGATCACCCGCTCGTCGGCGCCCACGGTCGCGATGAGGAGCGCGCCGAGCTCGCGCGGCGCGAAGGCGTCGTCCGGCTCGCGCGCGATCAGGCGCGGCTGGCGCTCGCCGAGCACGATCAGGCGTCCCACGAGCGCGGCGCGGCCCTGGTGCGGATCACCACGTCGATCGCCGAGAAGGCCCGACAGCGCGCCGAGGTCGTGCAGCAGGCCGCCGAGACGGCCGAGCGCGCGGCGATGCGCCTCGTCGACGCGGAGCTCGCGGCCGACGCGAGCGTGGCGACGATCGACGCGCTGCTGCTCTCCCTCGAGGCCGGCGAGAGCGCGGCGCGGGCGACCCATCGCGCCCTCGACGAGGCGGAAGAAACGCTGAGAAACGCGGCGGAATCGCGCCGGATCCACCTGGACGAGCGAGCGCGAACGCAGGCCGAGCTCGCGACGATCGAGGCGCGCTTCGGCTCGGCGACGACGGCGGCGGCGGACCTGACGCAGGCCCTCGCCGCGCTCGACGCGCAGATCGTGGGCGCGTTCTCCGCGCTCCGCGCCGACCTCGCCGCGTCGGCCATCACCGTGCGCGAGCCGGGAGGCACGGCCGAGCTCGACGCGGCCCTTCGCGAGGCGAAGGCGCTGACCGAGGCCGCGCGCGCCGCGAGCGAAGAGCGCCGGATCGCAGGCGAAATCGAGCGCGGAGCCCACGCCGCGCACGCGCTCGCCGCGAGCCGCCATGCGCAGTCGGCCGCCCGCGCCGCCGAGCACCGCGACGCTCTGGCGCAGCGGCACGCGCAGGCGAGCGAGGCGCAGCGCGATCTCGACGCGTGCCTCGGAGGCGCCGATCCCGACGCGCTCGAACGCACGCTGAAGATCGAGGCCGAGGAGGCGCAGCGCGCGCTCGCCGTCGAGGCCCAGCGCGCCGCGAGCGCCCGCGAAGAGCTCGCCAGGATCGCCACCCGCCGCGAGGAAGCCGAGGCGCAGCACGCGGAGACGCAGGCGCGCGAAGAGCTCGCTCGCGCGGCGCTCGCACAGCACCTCGCCGCGCTCGCGCTGCCCGACGAGGCTGCGCTCGCCGAGCGGATCCTGGCGGACGAGCCGCGCCGAAGCTTGATCGAGGCCACGTCGCGCGCGCGCGAGGCGGTGGTCGCCGCGAAGGCCACGCGCGACGAGGCCGATCGCCGGCTCGCCGCTACCACGGCCGCGCGCCCGGCCGACGCGGGCGCCGAGGAGAGGACGATTGCGGATCTCGGATCGCAGCGCCGAAGCCTGGAGTCGCGCCGCGGCGAGCTTCACCAGCAGGTCGGCCGCTGCCGTGAGCAGCTCGACGAGCACCGCCGCAAGACCCGCGAGCTCACCTCGGTGCTCGAGCAGATCGATCGGGCGCGCCGCGATCACGACATCTGGCAGAGCCTCCACAACCTCATCGGGGTCGGCGACGGCGAGCGCTTCAAGCTCTTCGCCCAGATATTGAATCTCCAGGAGCTGATCGACACCGCCAACGCGCGGCTGAAATGGCTCGCTCCGCGCTACTCGCTCACCATCGCCACCGACGACAAGGGCAACCCGCGGCTCTCGTTCTACGTGCGCGACGCGCAGCTCGCCGACGCCGAGCGGCCTTTGACCACGCTGTCGGGCGGCGAGACGTTCCTGGTCTCGCTGGCGCTGGCCCTGGCGCTCGCCGATTACCGCGCGGTCGAGATGCCGATTGAAACGCTGCTGCTCGATGAGGGCTTTGGCACGCTCGACGCCGACACGCTCAACACCGCGATGGATGCGCTGGAGCGGCTCCAGGCGCGGGGAACGCAGATTGGCATCATCAGCCACCTGGGCGGGTTGAGAGAGCGGATCGAGGCGCGGATCGTGGTCGACAAGGTGGGCAACGGCCGCTCGGAGATCCGCTTCGAGCTCGGGGTCGACGTTTGATCGATCAGTTCTGCGCGCCCCCGCGGCGCATGGTCATCATCGACGCCGGCTGGATCCCCAGGATCGCATAGGCCTTCTCCCATCGATCCTCGGCTGGCACGTCGAACAGCACCCCTTCGTCGAGCGGCACGGGCAGCCACGCTCCGGCGGCGATCTCCCCTTCGAGCTGCCCCGGCCCCCAGCCGCTGTAGCCGAGCAGCACCGTGCGCCGCCGCGGGTCGATCTCGCCCGGTTTCCACGCCTCGGCGTCGCGCGCCAGCGCATCGAAAGCCAGCCGCGACGAGGTCACGCGGATCCGATCGCCCACGGCGATGACCCCGTTGTCCTCGGCGGCGAGCGACGGATCGAGGCAGAGGATCCACCCCGAGCTCGGCTGCACCGGGCCGCCGACGTACACCGCCGAAGCGCTGCGGGCGCCCTCGTCGCCGTACCCGGCGAGCGCGAGCAGCTCGCCGAGCTTCATCGACGCGGCGCGGTTGACGACGAAGCCAAGGGCTCCGCTGTCGCTGTGGAGCGCGAGCAGCACCACGGTGCGATCGAAGTTCGGATCGCCGAGCGGAGGCGAGGCGATGAGGAACCCTGGCGCGAGCGTGCCGAGCGATTTCGCCATGCGCGAAGCATATCCGCGCAGGAGCGCGAGCGTGAGCGATCCGTGCCCGAGGTCGCACGCCCTCGCGACGCGGGCTACGCTCGCCGCCATGATTTCCGAGCCGCGCGAACCTCTCCCCGCGGCGCGGCTGCGCCCGCACGTCACGCTGCATTTCGCGCAGACGCTCGACGGCCGGATCGCCACGAAATCAGGCTCGTCGCGGTGGATCAGCGGCCCGCTCGCCACCCGCTTCGCGCACGAGCTGCGGGCCGCGGCCGGCGCGGTCATCGTCGGATCGGGCACGGCGATCGCCGACGATCCGCTGCTCACGGTGCGCCTCGTCGAAGGGCGGCAGCCGATCCGGGTCGTCCTCGACGCGCGCGCCCGGCTCCCCGCGAGCTCGAAGCTGATCTGCGACGCGACCTCGACGACGATCCACGCGACCTGCTCGGTCGATCGCGCCTCGCCCGCGCCGCACGTCGAGTCGTGGTGCTTGCCGCCGGATCCCGCGGGGATCGGCGTCGATCTCGACGCGCTGCTCGCTCGCCTCCGCGCGCGCGGCGTGGCCGAGGTCGTGGTCGAGGGCGGCAGTCGGGTGATCACCGCGTTCTTGAGGCGCGGGCTCGCCGATCGGATCATCGTCACCATCGCGCCGATGATCCTCGGCACGGGGATCGACTCGGTCGGCGATCTGGGGATCGAGAGCCTCGATCACGCGCTGCGCTTCACTCCGGCGCGGGTCTTCACGCTCGGCGACGACGTGCTGATCGAGCTGGTCCCACGCGGCGCGATGGAGCGCGCGGCGTGAGCACCGCGCGCGCCGTGTGGTTCGAATCGCCCGGCGTCGCCGCGGTGCGCGAAGAGCCGCTGCGCGAGCCCGGCGCGGGCGAGATCCGGGTCGAGGCGATCTGCTCGGGGATCAGCGCGGGCACCGAGCGCTTGGTGCTCTCCGGCGCGGTGCCTCCCGAAGCGCACGCGATCATGGCCCTCCCGCAGATGCGCGGCAGCTTCGATCTCCCGGTCAGCTACGGCTACGCGCTCGTCGGCAGGATCGTCGCCGTCGGCGCCGGCGTCGAGCCGCGTCGCGTCGGCGAGCTCGCGCTCTTTCTTCATCCGCACCACGATCGGATCATCGCGCCGATCGAGGCGATTCGCCCTCTGCCCGAGGGCCCGCCGAGCGAGCGCCTCGTCCTCGTGCCCAGCCTCGAGACGGCGATCAACGTCGTCTGGGACGCGGGCGTCGCGCTCGGCGATCGCGTGCTCGTGACCGGCCTCGGCGTCGTCGGCCTGCTGATCGCCCACCTCGCCGCGCGCGCCGGCGCCGCGGAGATCGTCGCCGTCGATCCCGATCCCGATCGCCGCGCGCTGGCCCTCGCGCTCGGCGCCACGGAGACGATCGCCACGATCGATCCGGCCCTCGCGGCGGGGTGCGACGTGGCGATCGAGGCCTCCGGATCAACGTCCGCGCTCGCGGACCTGATCGCGCACGCCGGCCTGGAAACCAGCGTGATCGTGGCGTCGTGGTACGGGAGCACGCTCGCTGCGCTCCCCCTCGGCGGCTGCTTCCATCCGCACCGCGTCACGCTCCGGTCGAGCCAGGTCGGCCGCATCGACCCGCGTCGCAGCGCGCGCTGGACCTTCGCACGCCGCTGGGCCCTCGCGGGCGAGCTCTGCCGCGATCCCGTGCTCGATCGGTTGATCGCCCCGTCGGTCCCGCTCTCCGCGGCTCCTGCGGTGTACGCCGAGCTCGCCGCGGGGGTCCGCTGGTCGCCTCCTCAGCGGGTCTTCGACATGATCCGTCGCGCTCCAGAGCCGGTATAGTTCCGCGCATGTACTCTGTCGGCGTCCGCGATCACATCATGGTGGCCCACAGCCTCGCGGGAGACGTCTTCGGCCCGGCGCAGCGTCTCCACGGCGCGACGTACACCGTGAGCGTCGAGATCGAGCGCCAGGAGCTGGGTCCCGAGGGCATCCTCTGCGACATCGGCCTGCTCCGCAAAGAGCTGCGCGCGGTGCTCGACGGCCTCGACTACCAGAACCTCGACGAGCACCCGGCCTTCGTCGGCCGCCGCTCCACGACCGAGCTCATCGCCCGCCACATCCACCGCGAGCTCGGCCCGCGCTTGCCCTTCATCGCGGGGGTGATGCTCACGATCACGCTCGACGAATCGCCCGCCGCGTGGGCTCGCTACCGCGCCCCGGTCGGCCCGACGATCGCGCTGCCGACGCCGGTTTCGCGCCTCTGAAGCGTGCTGCCGCCGATCACCTTCGTCGTCGACGGCGACCTCGATCAGCCGACCGGCGGCTACCTCTACGATCGGATCGTGATCGACGGTCTGCGCGATCGCGGGGTCGTGGTGCGCGTCGAGAGCCTCGCGGTCGGCGGCGTCGTTGTCACCGCGATCGAGAACGCCCGCGTCGCGCTCCGCCGCGCGCGCGAGCCTCGTGAGGGCCTGGTCGTCGTCGACGAGCTCTGCCACCCGCGCACGGCGCTGGCGTCGCTGATCCACCGGGTGCGACCGCGCGCGCGCCTCGTCGCGCTCGTGCATCACCTCGCCGCGAGCGAGCGCTCCGGACCTGCTGCCCGCGCGCGCCTCGTCGTCGAGCGCACCCTGCTCGACGCCGCGTCGCGGGTGATCGTCACCAGCGCGACCACCCTCCGCGCGGTGGCCGACGCGGGCGTCGATCGCGCGCGGATCCGCGCCGTGCTGCCCGGTCGCGATCGTCTCGGCGAGCGGTCGGAGCCACCGTTACCCAGTGTTGACGGCGCGGTACGCCTCCTGTTCCTCGGCTCGATCACCCCACGAAAAGGCGTCCTGGCGCTGGTTCGCGCGATGGAGTCTCTCCCTTCGCACGCCACGCTCACGCTGATCGGCCCGGCCGATCGCGACCTCGCCTACGCCGCGGCGGTCCGCGCGGCGGTCGCCCGTTCGCCCGCGCGCGCTCGCATCCGCGTCACCGGGGCGCTCCCCGACGCCGACGTCGCGGCGGCCCTCGCGTCGCACGATCTCTTCGTCCTGCCGAGCCTGCACGAGGGCTTCGGGATCGCCGTCGCCGAGGCGCTGGCGCACGGCCTCGGGGTGATCTCGACCACGGCCGGCGCGATCCCCGAGGTGGTCCGCGACGGGCGCGAGGCCATCCTCGTTCCGCCGGGCGACGAGCGCGCGCTCGCCGCCGCGCTCGTCCGGGTCGTCCGCGATCCGGCCCTGCGCGAGGCGATGGCGTCCGCGGCGATCGCCCGGGCCGCCGAGCTACCGCGATGGAAAGACACGCAGCGTGAATTCGCCGACGCGTTACGATCGGCCGCAGAACCATGAGCGAGACCGTCCTCCGCGAAGGCACGTTGATCACCTACAAGTCCGGCGTCGCCGTGGGCCGCGAGCGCTTCCGCGACGACGGCGCCTCGCTGGTGAGCGAGATCCAGCTCGGGCCCGCGGCGCTCACCGTCACCCTCACCCGCGCGCCCCGCCGCGTCCGCCTCGAGGCCGGCGAGACCACCGTCGATCGCGACGTGCCCGCGGGCGCGATCGTCCTCGAAAATGGCTCCTGGGAAGCGTATTCCATCGCCGCCTCGCGCTTCCCCGACGCCGCCGCGCCGGTGGCCGTCGAGGTGCTGATCCCCTCGCTCGGCGCGACGGCGGGCGCGACCATCGCGGTGCGCCCGGGCGTCGATGGAGGCCGCCGCGTCGACGTGGTGATCCACGGCCTGCAGATCGAGGTCGACCTCGACGCGAGCGGCGCCGTCGTCGCGGCCCGCGTCCCCGCGCAGGGCGTCGAGGCGCGCCGCGAAGGCGCCCCGGCGCCGGCCCATGAAGCCCCGCGCCCGCCGCCGCCGGGGGTGATCGAAGAGCCCTTCGAGGAGACGCGCGAGGGCGTCACGCTCCGCGGCGATCTCTGGATCCCCGCGGGCGAAATCGAGAAGATCCCCGTCGTCCTGATCCTCGCCGGATCCGGCCCCACCGATCGCGACGCCAACAGCTCGCTCGGCCTGCGCACCGACGCTTACCGCCTGATCGCGGCCGCGCTCGCGTCGCGCGGGATCGCCTCGCTCCGCTACGACAAGCGCGGCGTCGGCAAGAGCGGGACCCAGTTCGACCCCGCGACGACGGTGATCGACGATTTCGCCGCCGACGCGCTCGCGGTGGCGCAGCGTCTCCGCGCCGATCCTCGCTTCTCCACGCTCGGGATCCTCGGCCACTCGGAGGGCGGGCTGCTCGCGCTGATGATCGCCGAGCGCGCCGCGCCCGACGTGCTCCTCTTGGTCGCGACGCCGGGCCGCCCGCTCGCGGTGGTGCTCCGCGAGCAGCTCGCGCAGCGGCTCGATCCGCGGGCGATGATCGACGTCGATCGCCTCCTCGGCGCCGTCCGCCGCGGCGCCTCGCTCGATCCGATCCCCGCGCCCCTCGCGCCGCTCTTCGCGCCCACCGTGCGCGCCTTCCTCCGCAGCGCGCTCGACCTCGATCCGATCCCGCTCGCGCGCGCCGCGAAGGCCCGCGTGGCGATCGTGCAGGGCGCGTTCGACGCCCAGGTCACGCCGGTCGACGCGCGCCACCTCGCGGACGCGCGCTCCGACGCGACGCTGACGATCCTGCCGACGATGAACCACGTGCTCAAGGCCGAGCCGTCCGTCGCGATGCCGCAGGCCAGCTACTCCGACCCCTCGCAGCCGCTGGCGCCGGGCCTCGGCGACATCCTCGCCGCCGCGCTGCGATAGCCCCGCTCACCCTCCGCGAGGGTGTATCCCCCTTTGACACGCCGTCGCGAATGGATACGCAATCCCCTTCGATCCCCGACAAATCCGGCGCAAATCAGGTTGGCCCGCCTCGTGCTGAAGCGTCTCCCCGAGCCCGACACAACGGAGCTCACCAGGAGAACTTCGATGAACCGCAAAGCACTCTGGCTCGCTCTCTCCCTCTCCCTCGGCACCGCGGTCGCGACGGTGTCCACGTTCGCGATGGCCGACGCGCCGGCGGCGGCGCAGGCGAAGGCGGCAGCGACGCCGGTGGTCGTCGATGCTCGCTTCCAGCGCTACCTCGTCTCCCCGCGCGGCGAGACGATGGGCCTCCTCCTCGACGGCGGCACGGTGGTGCGCATGCACCCCGAGGCCATGACCAAGGGCGCCCCCGAGCTCAAGGCGGGCGACGCGATCCACGTGGAGGGACGCGCGATGAAGTCCCCGACGGGGCAGGTGATCACGCACGCCCTCGTGAAGCGCGGCAGCGACGTGATCGCCGACGCCACCGCGATGAAGGATCACGAGCACGGCAAGAAGGGCGAGCACAAGAAGGGTGACCACGAGAAGGGCGAGCACGACAAGTCCACGCTCGCGCCGATCACCGCGAGCGGGAAGATCGTGGCCATCGTCACCGGCCACAAGGGCAAGGTCGCCGGCGTCGTCCTCGACGACGGCACCACGGCGAGCGCCGGCCACAAGTCGGACCTCGGCGCGCTCGGCCTCAAGGTCGGCGATCAGGTGACGCTGACCGGTCGCGGCGGCGTCTACCCCCGCGGCAAGGGCATGATGATCGAGCAGGTGAAGATGCCCGGCGGCGACTCCCGCACCCTCGCCTCGGCGCCCCGTCATCATCGCGATCACGCCAAGATCTGAAGCGCGGTAGCGCGCCGGGATCGTCGAGAAAACAAGGCCGAGGCGCTCTGGAGAAGGTCCCCTCTCCCGGGCGCTTCGGCCGCTTTCTATCCGCGGATCGCGGTCCCGATCACTCCATCACCCACCGGGAACGGCATCGGCAGCACGATCGCTCGCAGCGCCACGCTCTCGAAGCCGGCGCGCTCGAGCTCGACCGCCGGCTCGCGCACCAGCGAGCAGCCCGCCAGCGCGATCCTCCACGCGGGATCGAGCGCCCGCTGGAGCCGCGCCACCCGCGGATCCGGGCTCTTCACGTGCTCCAGGAGCCGCAGCGATCCTCCCTTCTTCAGCACGCGCTTCACCTCCGCCAGCGCCGCGCCGAGGTCCCGGATCGAGCAGAGCGTGAACGTCACCAGCACCGTATCGAACGAGCCGGCGTCGAAGGGCAGCTCGCCCGCTTTGCCTTCGATCAGCGTCAGGTGGGCGACGGAATCGCGCGCGCGCACCTCGGCGCGACGCCGCATCCGCCCCGCGGGCTCGATCGCGGTCACGTCGACGCCGGCGCGATAGTGCTGGAAATTGAGGCCGGTACCCGCGCCGATCTCCAGCACGCGCCCGCCCGCGCCGGCGACGATCTCCGCGCGCAGGGGCTCGACGTCGCGACCCAGCGCCCAGTCGTTGATCCACGGCAGAGTGAAATCCCCCAGCGATTCGAGCAGCGGCTTCACGCGCGCGAGCGTAGCTCACCCGGCGCGCGGCGCGGTACGCCGACGGGCGCGCGACGTGTCGCGACCGCGAGCGCCTCCGTGCTGTGAGCCCACGGCGCTTGCGAACGCGCGGCGCGCCCCGTAGCGTGCGGCGCATGGCGTCTCGCGCTCCTCGTCGTTGCTTTGCGACTCCGTTCGTCGTCACCCTCGCGGTGCTGCCCGCGCTGCCTGGGTGCGTGGAGAGCCCGGCACCTCAGCCGCCGGGCTCGATGAACCCCCCGATGCCGACGGGTGAGTCGACGCCGCCGACGCCGCCAACGGCGCCCCCGCCCCCGCCCACGGCCACACCGACAACGGGAGTCTCCGTGAGGACGCCTTTCCTCAATCCCCCGCGCCCGGTGGTGAGCGGCAGCGCGAGCCCTGACCCGACCCCGAGGCCTCCGCGCGAGTGGACGATCATCAAGGTCGGCACGAGCTGCGAGATCGTGCACAGCGTGCAGTGCCCGCCGAACGTGAAGTGCAACCCGCCGCCGCCGCGGAGGATCGCCTGCCCCGCGAACGTGGACTTCTCGACGCCGCGTCATTTCACCGAGATCGTCGGCTCTTCGGAGTGCGTCGTCGCGCGCGAGTCGGCGCCCTGCAAGCCGGGCACGACGTGCAACCCGCCGGCGCCGCAGCGCGTGCCCTGCCCGGAGTGACGTGAAGGCCTCGGCGCTGGTCCAGTCCGAGTGGCGCGCGCGGATCGTCGCCGAGTACACCTCGGCGGCGATGACCCAGCACCTCGGGCTCTGGTTGATCCAGGCTGGAGCGCCGCCGGATCTCATCGACGCGAGCCTGGTCATCGTCAACGACGAGCTGATCCACTCGCGCCGGAGCCACGAGGTGTACGTGGCCGCGGGAGGCGTTGCGCTGCCCGCGCTCGATCGCGCGAGCCTGAGCCTCGACCGGCGCGAGGCGCGGCTCGAGCTCGACATCCTGCACGTCGCCGTCCGCGTCTTCTGCCTGGGCGAGACGGTCGCGGTGCCGCTGTTCCAGCACCTGCGCGCGCGCGCCACGGTCGACGTCGCGCGCGCGGCGCTCGACCGCATCCTGCGCGACGAGGTGCGGCACCGGGATTTTGGCTGGGATCTGCTCGACTTTCTCACGCTGTCGCCGATCGGCGCCGAGGTGCCGGCGCGCGTCGAGGCCGCGCTCCCGGCGATGTTCGTCGAGCTCGACGCGAGCTACGGCGCGGGCAGCGACGTGGTCGCGACCGACCGCGGCGTGATCAGCGACGACGACCGCGGCTGGGGGCTCGCCCCGCCGAGGGAGTATGCCGCGATCCTGGCGCGCACGTTCGAGCGCGAGTACGCGCCGCGCTTCGAGGCCCGCGGGATCGTCGCGCGCCCGGTCGCTGCGTGGATCGCCTGACGCGTCGGCTCGTCGACGCTGGACCTCGGCGCCGATCCGCTGCAAGAAGGCTCCGGATATGCCGGTATCGCTCGCCTTCCACGGAGGAACGGTGCGGATCGAGGGCCTCGGGGGCGACCCTCTCCCGCCCGATTTGCCGGCCTCGCTCGCCTTCGACGCGCGCGAGGGCGTGCACCGGATCCCGGCGATCGACTACGCCGCGCTCGTCCTCGCGCTGCGCAAGGCCGAGATCCCCTTCACCGACGAGGCGCGCGCTTACCGCGATCTCGCGCTGGTCCCGACGGCCAGGCACGAGCCGTTTCCCTATCAGACCGAGGCCCTCCAGCGCTGGCGGGCCGCGCGCTGCCGCGGCGTCGTCGTCCTTCCCACGGGCGCGGGGAAGACGTTCGTGGCCACGCTCGCCATCGCCGCGCGCCAGCGGAGCACGCTCGTCGTGGTCCCCACGCTCGATCTGATGAACCAGTGGTACGACTCGCTCGCCGCGGCGTTCAACGTGCCAATCGGCCTCGTCGGCGGCGGCTATCACGATCTCGAAGACCTCACCGTCACCACCTACGACTCGGCCAACCTGCACATGAATCACTTTGGCCACCGCTTTGGCCTGGTGATCTTCGACGAGTGCCATCACCTCCCCAGCACCTCGTACGCCATCTCCGCGAAGATGTGCCTCGCCCCGTTTCGACTCGGCCTCTCGGCCACGCCCGAGCGCACCGACGGCCGCACCTCGGACGACACCATCGGTGCAATCGTCTTTCGCAAGGACATCAACGAGCTCTCGGGAGAGTACCTGTCCGAGTACGAGACCGTCCCGCTCTCGGTCCCGCTCTCGCCCGAAGAGCGCGAGTGCTACGATCGCGACCGGGCCACGTACATCGACTTCTTGCGCGCCCACGGCCTGCGCATGCCCGAGGGCTGGGGGCGTTTTCTCCTGCTCGGCTCGCAGAGCGACGCCGGCCGCCGGGCGTTCACGGCCTATCGCCGCCAGCGCGGGTTGGCCCTCGCGGCGCCGGGGAAGATGGCTGTGCTCGCGCGCCTGCTCCACGCCCACCGCGCCGATCGCACCATCGTCTTCACCGAGGACAACGCCACGGTGTACAGCATCTCCCGGCGCTTCCTCTTGCCGGTGATCACCCATCAGACCAAGGTGAAAGAGCGCAGCCGGATCCTCGCGGAATTCAACGAAGGCAAGCTCACTGCCGTGGTCACCTCGAAGGTGCTCAACGAGGGGGTGAACGTCCCTGAAGCCAACGTGGCCATCGTCCTCTCGGGGAGCGGATCGGTGCGCGAGCACGTGCAGCGACTGGGCCGCATCCTCCGCAAAGGCACCAACAAGCGGGCCATTCTCTACGAGCTCGTCGCCGCGGGGACCGGCGAGGAGCGGACCAGCGACAAGCGCCGAGAGCACGTTGCTTACCACTGACCTCGTCCGCATCCGCAAGAAGGATGGGAAGATCACCCCGCAGTACCTGCGAGGGCCGGCGGTGGAGCGTTTGCTCCCGGTCGTGGGGTATTACACCGAGACGTTCGCCGGGATGATCGGGGGCAGCCGCGACGATCTCGACGCGGCCCTGGACGCGGCCGAGGTCGGCGCGCGCGATCGGGTGGCGGCGCTCGGGCTGCGCAAGGTGCTGGAAGATCGAGCCGAGTTCGAGACGGCCGAAGGCGTCGATCCCGACGCCCTGCGCCGCGAGCTCTTCGCCGACGCCGCGCTCGCGCACAAAGGCCTGGAATTGAAGGCCGAATTCGACCGTGAGGCCGTCCTCGCCGGCACCGCAGCGCGCCTCTCCATCACGGTCGAGGCCCTGGAGAAGGGGCTCTATGCGGATCTCCGCGGGAGCGAGATCTTGCAGAGCTTCCGGCCCCTGCCCGCGGCGACGGTGATCGAGCGCTACAACCTCGGGCTCGCTCAAGCCATCTTGATCCGGGCCACGCGCGTCACCGTGCGCCTCGAAGGCGAGGAGGTCGCGCGCTACCGCGACATCTTCCGCGCGGCGCGCTTTCATCAGCTCTTGCACACCGTGACGGGGGATCCGGAGAGCGGGTACACCCTCTCGCTCGACGGCCCGTTCAGCCTCTTCGACGCGGTGCAGCGGTATGGAGTCAAACTGGCACTCTTCCTTCCGAGCGTGCTGGCCTGCGCCTCGTTCCACGTCGAGGCCGAGGTGCTCTGGGGCAAGGAGCGCGAGAAGCTCACCTTCGCCATCGATCCCTCGCACGGGCTCACCGTCGCTTCGAGCCGCGAGCCGGCCGGCGTGGCGCCGGATCTCGAGCTCTTCTGCGAGGCGTTCCGGCGGCTCGAATCGCCGTGGTCGGTGACGCCCAACGAGCGGATCTTCGCCTTGCCCGGCGAGGTGGTCTGTGTCCCCGATCTGGTGTTCTCCAGCCGCGAGACGGGCGAAGAGGTGTTCCTGGAGGCCTTTGGCTTCTGGAGCCGAGCTGCGGTGTGGAAGCGCGTGGAGCTGCTGCGCAAGGGGTTTCCGGCGCGGATCCTGCTCGCGGTGGGCAAGCAGCTCCGGGTCAGCGAAGAGGTCCTGGAGGGCGACGACGCCGGGGAGATCTACGTCTACAAGCGCACCATCTCGCCGCGCGAGGTGCTGGAGCGGCTCACTCGCGGGGCGCGCGCGGCTCCGGCGAAGGCTCGTGGAGCCCGCTCCCGCCCTTGAATCCCGCGTGCACCTCGCGTACGCATCGCCGATGCGCACCAGTATTGCCGTCGTCCTCGCCTCGTCGCTCCTGCTCGCAGGGTGTGGCACCTCGTTCGTCTCCACCCGGATGGCCGAGCCCGTGCTCGTCGCTCGCGCGCAGAGCCCCGCCGAGGTCCGCGCGGCGATCATCCGCGCGATGGCCTTCCGCAAGTTCAGCCCTGAATCCGAGCAAGAAGGGCGGATCATGGCCCACCTCGAGAAGGGCGACGCCAGGCTCCAGGTCGCGATCGAGTACACGCCGACGCAGTACGCCGTGCGCTACGTCTCCAGCACCGGTCTCCAGACCGAGACCACGCCCAGCGGCGAAGTGCTGGTCGAGAAGCGCTGGCTCGCCTGGGCCAAGCTGCTCAACTCGCGCATCGCCGAAGAGCTGCAAGTGCCCGCGCGCCAGGCCGCCGAGGCCGCCCGGCAAGATCGCGAGTACCAGCTCATGATCGAGCAGCAGCACACCGCGCAGGCGCAGGCCGACGCCCAGGCTGCGGGCGCTCCGCCGCCTCCGCCCAGCGGCCCGACCGCCGGACAGATGTTTGGCGCCGGCTCGGTGGTCCTTCAAGCGGTGATCCCGACGGGGGGTATCAACCTCCACGCCGGGAGCTACACCTGCTGTATCAACGGCGCCCACTACACCTGCCCGAGCCAGGAGGCCCTCAACCAGTGCACGCGGAGCGGGCCCAGCCAGTGCACGCGCGACGTGGGAAAATCCTGCAACTAGGCTGAATTCACGGCCTGCGCTCGATTTCGATCCGGAACAGGCCCCCTCCGCCGCCGACCCAGACGTCGTCGGCGGAGCGCCCGAGCACGGCCAGCAGCGGCGCAGGGGCGTCGGGCACGCGACGCCACGCGGTCCCGTCGAAGAAGGCGAGGCCCTCGTCGGCGACGAGCCACAAGGCCTCTGCCGTCGCTCCCCAGATCGCGTGAGGGTGGGCCAGCGGCGAGGTCGAGACCTGCCACGCGGCGCCGTCGAAGTGGTGGAGCTGTCCGGTGGTCGTCTCCACGATCCAGGCTTTTTCTCGGGTGGCGAAGAGCGCGTCGGCGGTTTGCCACGAGCCGGGTGAGCCCACAGCGTGCCAGTCGTCATCGCCGAGACGGAGCAGCGTTTGCCCCGCCACGGCCCATCCTGCGCCGCCTCCGAGCACGACGCGCTCGATTCCTGGAGGGGCCTTGACGCTCGACCAGCCGCTCCGGCGCTTGACGAGGCAGACGTCGCCGGGGCGACAGACAATCTCCGGCTCCGCCGTCCCGAGCACCGCGACGAGAGCGCCGCGAGGATCGCTGAGCCGGCCAATCTCGGACTTCTCCCGCTTGAACCCGGCCGGGAGCCAGCGCAGGTACACGCCTTCCGGCCCGCTCTTTCCCGCGCGGGTGCCAATCAAGCGAACGCGGTTGTCGCGGCCGTAGAAGAGGGAGATGGCGAGGGACGGGCTGGGCCTCGCGCCTGTCGGGAGCGGCTCGGAGCGCCAGCCGCGCGCGTCATGGAGGAAGACGCCGCTCGCGCCGAGGGCGGCGGCGTGCGGCGGTGCTTCGAGGGCGATCGCCGTGACGGGATCGGCGATCTCGCGGTGAAACGCGGCGACCAGCGGTGGTGGGGCAGGGGGGAGGGGAGCGCTCGATGCGAGAGGCGCGCTCGATCCGATCGGCGGCGGCTCTGCGGGCTTTGCGCTCGCGGTCGGGAGCAGCGAGACTGCCGTCGCGGGGTGAGCCGGCGGGCTCGCGGGCGTTGGGCTGCACGCAGCGAGGAGGCCGAGCAGGGCGGATCGTGCGATGGCGTTCACATGGCCTCGCCGCGGCGGGCATTGGGGGGCGGGCATGGTGCGGCGTGCTTTCGCCTGATCTGGAGGTGATCGCGATGGAAGATAGCGTATCTGCGCGCCCCGACAGGACCCCGGGGAGAGGTCCTGTCGAGGCGAGAGGCTCAGCCCCGCAGCCGGCGACCGTCGGCCGCTTGCCGCCGGCGCCGCGCGAGGAGCAGAAGCCCGAGCCCGAGCAGCCCGGCCCCGGACGGCGTCGCATCGCCACCGACAACCACGCATCCACAGGCACCCTTGGCCGTGCTCGTGTCACCACCCGAGGTGCGGCCGCCACCTTCACCCGTCGTCGTCATCCCGCTGCCACCGGCGCCGCCTTCGCCGCCGGTGCCCTTCGCGCCGCCTTCACCGGTGCTGCCCGACGTCGAGCCGCCTTCACCGCTGCTGCTGCCGCTGGTGCTGCCGCTGCTCGTCGCCGTCGTCATGCTCTCCAGCTTGCAGGTCGGGCTACAGCCGTCGCCGGCCGCACCGTTGCTGTCGTCGCACTCCTCGACTCCGGCCTCGACGAAGCCGTCACCGCAGCTCGCCTTCTTGCAGGTGTTGAGGCAAGCGTCGCTGTTGCTGCTGTTGCCGTCGTCGCAGGCCTCGCCGGCTTGCTGGACGCCGTCACCGCAGCTCGGGGACGTGCAGAGGTTGGAGCAGCCGTCGTTGTCGATCTTGTTGCCGTCGTCGCAGGTCTCGACCCCGGCGCGCACGAAGCTGTCGCCGCAGGTCGCCGCCTTGCAGCCGGTGACGCACGCGTCGGTGTTGACGTTGTTGCCGTCGTCGCACTCCTCCACGCCATCCTCGACGAAGCCGTCGCCGCAGGCGGCGGTCTCGCAGGTGGTGAGGCAGGCGTCGGCGTTGCTGTTGTTGCCGTCGTCGCACTGCTCGACGTTGGCCTGCACGAACCCGTCACCGCAGCTCGCCTTCAGGCACGTGTTGAGGCAACCGTCGGTGTTGCTCATGTTGCCGTCGTCGCAGGCTTCGCCGGCCTGGACGACGCCGTCGCCGCAGCCGGGCGCCTTGCAGGCGTTGGAGCAAGCGTCGTTGTCGACCTGATTGCCGTCGTCGCAGGCCTCGACCCCCGTGTGGACGAAGGTGTCGCCGCACTTGGCGTTCTTGCAGCCCACGACGCAAGCGTCGGTGTTGACGTTGTTGGCGTCGTCGCACTCTTCCACGCCGATCTGGACGACGCCGTCGCCGCAGGCCGCAGGAACGCAGGTGTTGAGGCACGCGTCGCCGTTGACGAGGTTGCCGTCGTCGCACTGCTCGACCCCGGCGTGGACGAAGCTATCGCCGCATTTGGCGTTCTTGCAGCCGACGACGCAGGCGTCGGTGTTGACGTTGTTGGCGTCGTCGCACTCCTCGACGCCGGCCTGGACGACGCCGTCGCCGCAGGTCGCCGCCTGGCAGCTATTCAGGCAAGCATCGGTGTTGACGAGGTTGCCGTCGTCGCACTGCTCGACGCCCGCGTGGACGAAATTGTCGCCACATTTCGCCAGCTTGCAGCCCATGACGCAAGCGTCGGTGTTGCTGGCGTTGGCGTCGTCGCACTCCTCGACGCCGGCCTGGACGAAGCCGTCGCCGCAGGTCGCAGCCTGGCAGGTGCTCGGGCAAGCGTCGGTGTTGACGTTGTTGCCGTCGTCGCACTGCTCGACCCCGGCCCGGATGAAGCCGTCCCCGCACGAGGCCGCCACGCAGGTGGTCAGGCAAGCGTCGGTGTTGCTCGCGTTCCCGTCGTCGCACTGCTCGAGCCCGGCGCGGACGAACCCGTCTCCGCACGTGGCGTTCATGCAGGTGGTCAAGCAAGCATCGGTGTTGCTGGCGTTGGCGTCGTCGCACTGCTCGAAGCCCGCCCGGACGAAGCCGTCGCCGCAGGCCGCCAGCACGCAGGTGTTGAGGCAAGCGTCGGTGTTGCTCGCGTTCCCGTCGTCGCAGGTCTCGGGGCCGTTGGTGATCCCGTCGCCGCAGCGCGGGCCGAGCGCCGAGCAGTCCGCCTTGCAGTGGCCATAGGTGCCGTTGGCGGCGCCCTCGTCGCAGGTCTCGCCCACGTTGACCACGCCGTCGCCGCAGATCGCCGACATCGCGAACTCGTAGGCCCCGATGTCGTAGCCGACCCCGTTGATCCCGTCGCCGTCGAGGGGACGCGCCACGTCGTTGCGATCGTGGTTGGGGGCGCCGGTCGCCGTCCCCACGTCGATGCAGACGCTGCTGCTCTGGAGGGTGAGATCGACCGGAGGGCTGGCGTAGAGCGGATTCTGGGAGATCGTCCCCGCGCCGGCGACCACGCTGCTGTAGTTCGTCGCGTTGCCCCAGACGTCGGAGTAGGTGACGTTGACGGTGGGGTTCCCGCTGCCGGTGTAACGGTAGATCCCGGTGCTGGTGCTGCTGACGATGGAGTTCTTGACGTTCACCGTGGTCGAGAGCCCGCTCGCCGCCTGCACGTAGAGACCGTAGCTACCGTTGGAGTGGAGCGTGGAGTTGACGATGTTCAACGTCGGGTTGGTGTTGACGTTGGTGTACATGTAGATACCGTAGCTCGAGCTGCTCTTCACCACCGCGTTGGTGAGGGCGCCGCCGCCGCTGCCGGTGTAGTAGAAGCCATAGCCGTTGCCCGAGGCCGTGATGGCGTCGATGACGCTGTTCGGGCTGGTAACGTACGCGCCGTAGCTCGAATTCGTGAAATTGCAGCCGTGCACCGTGATGCTCGCCGCGGTCGCCTGGTAATAAAGAGCGTAGGTGGCCTTGTCGACGTTGACGAACTGGAGCGCGGTGTTCGTGGCGCCCGGGAGGAGGTTCACTCCGTACCAGGACCCCGCTCCGGCGCCGGTCGACGTGAAGGTGACGGGCTGCGCCGAGGTGCCATTGGCCGCGAGCGAGCCGGAGACCTGGAGCTCACCATGGGTGGTGTCGAGCCCCGCGCCCATGAGGTCGGTCGTGGCGAAATTCAGCGTCACTCCCGGGTTGATCGTCAGCGTCACGCCCGGTCCCACCGTGAGGTCGCCGGGGACCGGGTAGGGCGATCCCGCCGTCGTCAGCGTGGTGTTCGTCCACAGCGTGCCATAGAGGCCCGGCGTCGCGTCGGCCACGTAGGGCAGCGGCCCGAGATCGGTGCCGACGTCGCTGGCGAAGCGCGAGGGCGAGTTGGACTGGAGCCGCAGGTTGCTGGGCGGGCTGACGTAGAGGGGATTCGACGACAGCGTGCCTGTGCCGGCCGAGACGCTGCTGTAGTTCGTCGCGTTGCCCCACACGTTGGAGTAGGTGACGTTGACGGTGGGGTTCCCGCTGCCGGTATAGCGGTAGATCCCGGTGCTGGTGCTGGTGATGTTGGAGTTCTTGACGTTCACCGTCGTCGAGAGCCCGCTCGCCGCCTGCACGTAGAGACCGTAGCTGCCGTTGGAGTGGAGCGTCGAGCTCACGATGTTCAACGTCGGGTTGGTGTTGACGTTGGTGTACATGTAAATGCCGTAGCTCGAGCTGCTCTTGATGGCCGCGTTGCTCAGGGTGCCGCCGCCGCTGCCCGTGTAGTACACGCCGTAGCCGTTGCCCGAGGCCGTCATGGTGTCGATGACGCTGTTCGGGCTGGTGACGTACGCGCCATAGCTCGATCCGGAGAAGCTCGAGTTTTGCACCGTGATGCTCGCCGCGGTCGCCTGGTAATAAAGAGCGTAGGTGGCCTTGTCGACGTTGACGAACTGGAGCGCGGTGTTCGTGGCGCCCGGGAGGAGGTTCACTCCGTACCAGGACCCCGCTCCGGCGCCGGTCGACGTGAAGGTGACGGGCTGCGCCGAGGTGCCATTGGCCGCGAGCGAGCCGGAGACCTGGAGCTCACCATGGGTGGTGTCGAGCCCCGCGCCCATGAGGTCGGTCGTGGCGAAATTCAGCGTCACTCCCGGGTTGATCGTCAGCGTCACGCCCGGTCCCACCGTGAGGTCGCCGGGGACCGGGTAGGGCGATCCCGCCGTCGTCAGCGTGGTGTTCGTCCACAGCGTGCCATAGAGGCCCGGCGTCGCGTCGGCCACGTAGGGCAGCGGCCCGAGATCGGTGCCGACGTCGCTGGCGAAGCGCGAGGGCGAGTTGGACTGGAGCCGCAGGTTGCTGGGCGGGCTGACGTAGAGGGGATTCGACGACAGCGTGCCTGTGCCGGCCGAGACGCTGCTGTAGTTCGTCGCGTTGCCCCACACGTTGGAGTAGGTGACGTTGACGGTGGGGTTCCCGCTGCCGGTATAGCGGTAGATCCCGGTGCTGGTGCTGGTGATGTTGGAGTTCTTGACGTTCACCGTCGTCGAGAGCCCGCTCGCCGCCTGCACGTAGAGACCGTAGCTGCCGTTCGAGTGGAGCGTGCACCCGGTCAGGGTCGTGGTCGGGTTGGTGTTGAGGTTCGTGTAGACGTAGACCCCGTAGCTCGAGCTCCCGCGGACGACGCAGCTCGTGAACGAAGGCGCGCCGGACGAGGTGACGTAGACGCCGTACCCATTGTTGACGGCGTTGACACCGGAGAACGTCGGAGCGCCGGCGCCGATGTAGAGACCATAATTCGAGACCTGGAACGTCGAGCTGGTGACCGAGACGACGTTGCCCGGGGCCTGAGCGTAGAGCCCGTAGACGGCGTGCTGCACGTCGGCGCCGCCGATGCTCACCATCGTGGCCGCGGCGTCGGCGACGAGGCCGTACCAGGTGCCGGCGGCGGTGCCGCTCTGGGCCTGGAAGACGACCGGGCTCGCCGCGGTGCCGTTGACGCTGAGAGTGCCTTTGACGGTGAGCTCGACCTTGGTCGTATCCAGCCCGCTGGCCTGTCCATCCGTGCTCGCGAACTGCACGAGCGTTCCGGCGTTGATCGTCAGGAACGCGCCCGAGGGAACGGTGATGTCACCCTGGATGATGTAGGGGTTCCCCGCCGGGGTCCACGTCTGGTTGATGATGTTCCCGCCGACGATCGTGGTCGCGCGCGCCGACGACGACAGCAGGAGAACGATGAGTGAGCACAGGAGCGCGGCGATGTGCGGCGCTCTCCGACGAACCAGCTGGACCAAGGGACACCTCCGAAGCCGCGCAGGCTACCCGGAACGGCGCCCGGACGACACGGACAAGCTCGGCGACGCGCTGGCGAGGCTCGCGCGAGGCCATCGCGACGCCGACGATGGCCCGCGCGTCACCTGTGGTAGGCTGCCCGTTCCCTCATGACCCCGGGCGCCTCGATTGCGGGTAAATACCGCCTACTTCGCCCCCTGGGGAAGGGCTCGATGGGCGAGGTATGGGCGGCGGTCCACACCGAGATGCGGCGCGAGGTCGCGCTCAAGCTCATCTACGGCGACAACCCGGATCTCGCCGTGCGGCTCAAGCGCGAGGCCCAGGCGTGCGGGCGGCTGGAGCACCCCAACGTCGTCCGCATCTACGACATCGGCGAGACCGACGACGGCGATCCGTTCCTGATCATGCAGCTTCTCACGGGAGAAACGCTCGCCGATCGCCTGGTGCGACGGCGGCGTCTGCCGCCGGTGGAGGCCCTGTGGATCGCCCTCGACATCGCCCGCGCGCTCCGCGCCGCGCACGCCGCCGACATCGTCCATCGCGACCTCAAGCCCGCGAACATCTACCTCCACCGCGGCCTCGACACCGAGGGCGAAGAGGTGAAAGTCCTCGATTTCGGGGTCAGCAAGATCCTCTCGGTCGGCGACATGGCCTTCACCGTCACCGGCGCGCTCGTCGGATCGCCCGCGTACATGAGCCCCGAGCAGGCCCGCGCCTCGAAGGACATCGATCCTCGCGCCGACATCTGGTCGCTCGGCGTGCTGCTGTTCGAAATGCTCGCCGGGCGCCGGCCTTTTCCCAGCGCCTCGCCCATGGGCGTCATCGCCGAGATCCTCGCCGAGCCGATCCCTTCGCTCTCGGCGTTCGTGCCCGGCATCGATCCGCGGATCGAGGACGCGGTCAACCGCTGCATGACCCGCGACGTGGATCAGCGCCTCCAGAGCGCGGCGATCTTCATCGATCTCCTGCGGCCGGTCTTCGCCTCGATCGAGCTCGCGAGCACCGGTGCGGGCGGCCGGATGCTGCCCTCGCTCCCCGACGTCGCGGCGCTGCCGGTCTTCGGGCGCGACGATCCGTCGACCGACTCGTCCGGCGCGGAAGATCTCCCGACGCGGATGCTCGAGCGCGCGACCCTGGTCCGGCCGAACCCGCTCGTTCCACCGAGCCCGCCGAGCCAGCCAGTCGCCGCGCCGCCGCCCGCCCGACAGGAGGCCACGCCGATCCGGCAGCAGACCGCGCCGATTCTGAACGACGTCGCGCCGGGGTGGAGCCGCCCGGTCGAGCCGCCGCGAGGGGTGATGTGGCCGAGTCAAACCTCGTCCAACGCAGCAGTCGATACGATGATGGCGTCGAGCGAGCTCATGCTCTCTCGCGAGGCCGCGCTCGCCGCCGCGACCCCTGCGGTGGCGCCGCCGCTGCCGCCGCCGATGACGACAGACACCGTGTCGACGATGCCGCTGATTCGTTTGCCCAACGTACCTGGGTTCAACGATCCGTCAGCGGCCTTGCCCATGGCCTGGGAGCCGCCGCCGCCGCGCGACCGATCGCGGATGGCCCTGATCGTCGCGGTGATCGTGATCGTCCTCTCGCTGATCACCCTGCTGATCCTGATGTTGACCCAGGGCTCGCCCGAGCCCAACGGCGTGGCCCCGGGCGCGAGCGACGCCGCGAGCGTGGCAGTCCCGACTCCACCTCTCCCCGCGCCCGCGCCGGCCCCGGATCCGTCCACCGTCGCGTCCGTCGATTCCCCGCCGGCGCCCAGCGGCGATCCGCGATCAGGCCGTTTGCTCGAGCGGCGCGGGGTGGTCAGCTTCGCGTCCACGCCGTCGACTCATGTGCTCCTCGACGGCAAGCCGATCGGCTCGACCCCGCTGGCGAACGTGAGCGTCGCGCCGGGATCACACCGGGTGACGTTCATCCGCGCCACCCGGGAAATCAAGACGATCACCATCAACGTGAAGCCGGATCAGCGATCGACCGCGAGCGTGCGGTTCGACTGATCGGCCGGCGGCGGGCGCGGCCGGGTGACCTCCGCGGCGAACCGGAGGATGTCGCGGGCGAGGCGCGCCGGATCTTCCAGATAGGGAGTGTGGCCAACGCCGATGGGCTCCTCGATCCGCGCGTGCGGCGGGAGATTGCGGCGAAAGAACTCGAGGTGGGAGGTGGGGAGCAAGCGCTCTTCGCGTCCCCAGAGCAGCAGCGTCGGCGGCTTCAACGTGCGGAGCTCGGCGGGATCGAGCATGTCGGCGGGGGTGATCGAGTCGATGAGCTCCAGCATCTCCGGGTTCTGAAACTTACGCCGTAAGCCCCAGGCCAGGAGCTGCCGCATTGGCCCGCTCTTCGACATCACCCGGTCGACGAAGTCGAGCGCCTTGCCGTGGCTATCGATCCGGAAGAGCTCGGAGAAGCGGGCGATCTCTTCCGCGTTCATCGCCGCGCCGGTGGGGGAGCAGAGGATGAGCCCGCGCACCCGCTCCGGACGCGCCAGCGCATAGCGGATCGCGGCGACGCCCCCGAGCGAGTTGCCGAAGAGGATCGCCGGCTCCTCGATGACCTGGTCGAGCGCCTCGGTCAGCCCGTCGAGGATCGTCTCGCCGCGAATGCCGCCGTGCGGCGTGCTGCTGAATCCGTGCGCAGGCAGATCGGGTAGCACGATGCGCCGTACCCTGGGGCGGAGCAGGTGCAGGAGCGGGAAATAATGGACTCCGGCCGAGCTGAAACCATGGAGAAGCACGAGGGTCGGAAGGGATCCACGCCCTTTTGCCTCGAGCACGTGCACCTGCCCGACCGACGTGGAGAGGGATCGGCTGCGATAGCCCTGGACCCGGAGGGACGCTCTGGCGAGGCGGTCGGTCAAAGCAGGCACGGTGGTACTGGATCTCCTGACGTAGTATACGGGCTCTTCACGTGACCGCCCCCGGCGGGGCCGAGCGAGGACAGATCGAAGTGCAGGGACACGGAGGCGAACGAAGAGGCTGGCTCCTCGACCGGATCCACGGGGCCAACAAGATGCCCTGGGGGCGAGATCCGCTCGAGTTCGATCCGGCCGCGGTCCAGCAAACGGTCGATCGCGCGGGGCACCTCTTCGGCCCGCGTCGCTACTTTGGCCTGGAGGTCGAGGGCTTCGACCACGTGCCGAGCGCGCCGACGATGGTGGTGTCGAACCACTCCGGCGGGACGACGATCCCCGACGTCTGGGGCTTTCTCATCGCCTGGTATCGGCACTTCGGCGTTCAGCGCCCAATTCACCCGATGGCCCACGAGATCATCTTATCGAACCGCGTGACAGGGGTCTACTTTGCGAGGCGCGGCGTGCTCCGCGGCGGCCGGGCGATCGCCCTCAGCGCCCTCCGCGACGCCCGCCACGATCTGATGGTGATGCCCGGCGGCGATCGCGACACCTGGCGCCCGTACTCGAAGCGCTACGAGGTCTGCTTCAGCGGGCGCGTCGGCTACGCGCGGCTGGCGATCCTCGCCGGCGTGCCGATCGTGCCGGTGGCCAACGCCGGCGCGCACGAGACGCTGATCGTGCTCAGCGACGGGCGGCGGTTCGCCAAGGCCATCGGCCTCCACGCGTTCGCGCGCGCCGAGATTTTCCCGGTCCACCTCTCGCTCCCGTGGGGGTTCGCCGTGGGCCCGTGGCCGCACCTGCCCACGCCGGTGACGCTGCGGTATCGCATCGGCGCGCCGCTCGCGCCGCCGGAGCACCTCGATCGCGAGCGCGAGCCCACCGAAGAGATGGTCTGCGACTACGACGCGCAGGTCCGCGCGGCCGTGCAGAACCTTCTGAACGAGCTGAAGCCCGCGTCGTAGCAGCGCGTTTCATGCGAGCATCGTCGGCGATGCGTCGCGCGATTTCGTTCTTGCTGGCGGGGCTCCCGGTGTCGCTCGCGCTGGTCACGGGGTGCCCGGCCGAGGTGCCTCCGCCGCTGATTCCGCGGTCGATCGTGGCGCCCAGCGTCGAGGCTCCACCGGTCGCGCCGCCGCGCTCGTACACCATCGCCGATCCCGACGCGCTCCCGCGCGGGACGGCGATCGCGCTCGACGCCGGGGCGTTCGGCATGGTGCTCGACGGCTCGCGCGTGGTCGTGCGCGGCGACGATCTGCGCCTCGCCAGGGACGTCAGCGCGGCTCGATTCACCTCGGTCGATCGCGTGCCGGCGTGGCTCGGCGGCGGGTTCGTCTTCCAGACCAGCAACGCGGTGTTCGCGAGCGAGACCTTCGACGGCGCGCTCCGCCCCGTGGCCGCGACCCCCGACGGATCGACGCGCGCGGTGTTCGGCCCGAAGAGCGTGCTCGTGCGCTCGAACGATGGCTCGCGCAGGCTCCTCGATCTCGCGACGGGCGCGGCGGCGCCGATGCTCCCGCTCGGCCTCGTCGACGTGCTCGCCCTCGCCGACGGCCGCGCGGCGGCGCTGCTCGACGGGGGCCACCTCGCGATCTCCACCGACCACGGCGATCACTGGAACGACGCCACCACGAGCCTGGGCGGCGCTCCGACCAGCCTCACCTCGCGCCCCGGCGAGATCTGGATCGAGACCGACACCGGCCGCGCGCTCCGCGTCGATCCCGGCGGCGTGCTCCGCGAGCTCGACGCGGTCCCGCGGGCGATCCCCGAGCACCTGCGGCCGCGCGATCCCGCGTGGCACGGGACCGAGGCGCCTCTGCTCGCCGCGGTTCGTCGCGGCGCGCGGCTCGACGACGGCGCGGTGATCGTCGCCGCAGCGGGCGACGTGGCGCGCGTCGATCTCCGCACCGGCGCGGTGACGATGATCGCTGCGGGCCGCCTGCCGCCCGATCTCCCCTGCGAAGCGCTGCGCGTCGGCGACGACGTCGTCGCGGTGTGCGCGCTGCCGCGTCGGCCCAGCATCGTCGTCGCGCACCTCGCGGACGGCCACCCGACGATCGAGCGCACGTTCCCGGTCGAGGGCCCGTTCTACGCGGGCGACGAGGGCACGCTGATCTTCGGTGGATCGTGCGACGGCGCGCGGATGCGCCTCGCGGCCTGCGTGCGCGACCGCCACGGCGTGTGGCGCGATCACGGCGTCGATCCCGCGTTGATCCCCGCCGCCGACGCGGGCACCGACGGCGGCGCGAGGCCCGCGCTCGACGCGGGCGCGGACGGCGGCGCGCCGGATCCGAGCGCGATCGCCCGCTGGATCGTGCGCGACGACGGTCGACCGATGGCGCTCGTCGGCGGCAGGAACCCGGGCACGTTCGATCCCGAGACCGGCGCGGTCCACGCGTGGAAGAAGGGCGAAGACGAGAAGACGTTCCCCTCCGACATCGTCCGCGCGCTCGAGCCGCCGGCCACGTCGAGCAAACGCGGCGGGACCACCCTCCTCGATCGCCGCTGGTCGATGAGCGATGGAGTGCTGCGCGGATGGCTCGACACCGGGCAGATCGTGAAGATCCGATCGACGGGCGAGCTCGAGCGCACCTCGTTCGTGTTCCCACGCGCGGCGACGGCGGGCGCCTTCGGCTTCGCGATCGATCCGCAGGAGCGCGCGTTCCAGACCCTCGATCACGGCGAGACCTGGACCGAGGTCGCGCCGCCGCCGGTGGCCCGGGTGATCAAGTCCGGCGTCGCCGCGCGCTGTTCGCCGCTGGGCTGCGAGCTCGGCGTGTGGCTGCGCCTCGGGTGGGACGCGACGCCGCCGCTCGCCGCGCCCGAGCCGCCTCCTCCGGTAACGCCGCCGCTGCGCGATCTCTCGCCGCCGCTTCCCGAGATCACCTGTGTTTCAGCGGGCGAAGAGCGCTTCACCAAGCTCCCCCCGAAGGCCGACAGCCCCGAGGATTTCGGCCTCGGCGCCCGCCGCATCCCCGTGAGCCAGCTCAGCCAGAGCCGCCCTTCCACCTACCATCGCCACCTCTACACGCGCGGGATCGCCAACCCCGCGCAGAGCGGCTCGTGGTCCGGCGATCCCGATCGCGTGCCCCGCGCCATCCTCCACGGGTGGGCCGCCGAGTTCACGCCGCCGGGCACGAGCAGCCCCGCCGGCGCGCCCGGCGGCGGGATCGTCATCCTCGGCCCCGGCGCAGGATCGGGCTCGTTTCACCGCGATTTCGCTTTCCTCGCGCCCTTCGATCCCGACGGCGCCGTGCGCGCGACGGGCTTCGGTCTCGCCGATCTCGACGCCCCGACGCGCGGCCTCGGCGCGCCGATGGTCCAGCTCTTCGCGCCCGAGGGCCCGGAGATCGACGCCATCGCCCCGATCGTCCCGCTCGATCCCGCGGGCCCGACCGGCCTCGCGTTCAGCCTCCCGTCGGACAGCGGCCAGCTCCTCGGGATCATCAGCGGCGACGCCGCCCCGCGCTTCAAGGTCGCGGGGGTTCGTGTCGATCCGACACCCCTCACGCCGGTGAGCGCGGTCGAGCTCGGCGGCGGCGAATTCGCGGTGCTGATGGTCGGATCCGACGGCGCGATCGAGGTCTTCAAGCTCGGCGCCGGCGGCGTCTCGTCGGTTCATCGCGCGCCCGCGCCGGGCGACTCCACGTTGAACCCGACCAACGCCGACGCTCTGGCGATCGGCGCGCAGGGCGCCCTCGCGATCCTCCGCACGCCCTCGGGCGCCGAGCCTCCGACGGCCGCCAATCCCGCGCTGCTCTTGCCCCTCGGCAGCGGCCCGATCGTCGCGCTCGCCCCGTGGTCGACGCTGACCGCCGCCGACGATCCGGCCTGCCGCGGCGATGGCTCCGGCTTCCGCGCGGTGATCCAGCCCGCGGCGTCGTGGCTCCACGTGCGCGGCGGCACGAAGCCGCACGACGGCCTCAACGCCGGCGCCGGCATGCTCGCCCGCGTCCGCTGGGGCGCCTCGCGCGTCTGCCTCGAAGCGGTCGAGGTCGCCGACGGGAGCCGCACGATGCGCGAGGGCACCGAGCTCGAGACCGCCGTCGTGGCGCGATTCACCGGAAAAACAAGCTCCGCCGGCCGCGTCGGCGTGACGCCGGGCGCCGACCTCCACCAGGCGATCTCCTGCAAGCTCGGCGCTCCGTGAGCGTCATTTGACGCGGGCGGACAAGCCCTCGTCACGGTTTTGCGGGGGGCCAACCCCCGAGAGCGAGTGATAGTGTCTCGATCATGATCACGCTCACGATCGACGGTCTCCAGGTCACCGTCGCCGACGGCACCACGATCTGGGAGGCGGCGCGTTCGCTCGGGATCGACATCCCGGTGCTCTGCCACGATCCGCGGCTGCGCCCGGTCGGTGTGTGCCGGATGTGCGTGGTCGACATCGGCGCGCGCACGCTCGCGGCGTCGTGCGTGCGGCCTTGCGAAGAGGGGATGAAGGTCGTCACCGCGAGCGAGAAGGTCGAGCGGCAACGACGCATGTTGACCGAGATGCTGATGTCGGATCAGCCCGAGATCTGCGCCAAGGAGACCACCACCGGCGACAGCGCGCTCCACGCCCTCTCGCGTCGTTACCAGGCCACCGGCGCCTCGCTCCCCCACGGCGCGCCCCGCACCAAGGACCTGTCGTCGAAGGTGATCGCCGTCGACATGTCGGCCTGCATCCTCTGCGATCGCTGCGTGCGCGGCTGCGACGAGATCCAGGGGAACGACGTGATCACCCGCTCCGGCAAGGGGTATTCGACGAAGATCGCCTTCGATCTCGACGCGCCGATGGGGGCCAGCACCTGCGTCTCGTGCGGCGAGTGCATGGCGGTGTGCCCGACAGGCGCTCTGGTGAACAAGCCGGTGAGCGCGCCGATCGTGGCCCGTCGCCACCTGAAGCAGGTCGACAGCGTGTGTCCGTACTGCGGTGTCGGGTGCAGCCTCACCTACAACGTGGATGTCGAGGCCAACAAGATCGCCTATGTCGACGGGCGCGAGAGCCCGGTGAACCACGAGCGCTTGTGCGTGAAGGGGCGCTATGGCTTCGACTACGCCCAGCACCCGCACCGGCTCACGAAACCCTTGATCCGCCGCGCCGAATTCTACCCCAAGGCCGCTCTCTCGCCCGAGGTGAGCGGCATTCCGGAGCAGGGCAAGGGGAAGGGGAAGCGCAAGACGGCGCTGGTCGACTACGATCAGGTGATGCCCGCCTTCCGCGAGGCCACCTGGGACGAGGCGCTCGATCTCGTGGCCTCACGGCTCCTCGCCGTGAAGAAGGAGCACGGCTCCGGCTCGCTCGCGGGCTTCGGATCGGCCAAATGCTCGATCGAGGAGGCTTATCTCTTCCAGAAGCTGGTGCGCACGGCCTTTGGCACCAACAACGTCGATCACTGCACCCGCCTCTGCCACGCTTCGTCGGTCGCCGCGCTGCTCGAGACCATCGGATCGGGCGCCGTCACCAACACCTTCGCCGGGATCGCCGAGAGCGACGTGGCCCTGTTCGCGGGGACCAACACCAGCGCCAACCACCCGGTCGCGGCGTCGTTCTTCAAGAACGCCGCGGCGCGCGGGACCAAGCTGATCTTCGTCGATCCGCGCCGCCCCGACATCGCCCGCCACGCCTGGCGTTATGCCCAGATCCGCAACGGCACCGACGTGGCCTTCTACAACGCGATGATGCACGTGATCCTGCGAGAGGGCCTGATCGACGAGGCCTACGTGCGCGACCACACCTCGGGGATCGACGAGCTCCGCGCCCTCGTCGAGCGCTATCCCCCCTCGCTCGCGGCCTCGATTTGCGGCGTGAGCGAGGAGATCATCGTCGATATCGCCCGGGCCTACGGCGGGGCGAAGGCGGCGATCACCTTCTGGGGAATGGGCATCTCGCAGCACACCCACGGGACCAACAACGCGCGCTGCCTGATCTCGCTCTGCCTGCTCACCGGCAACTCGGGGAGGCCCGGCACAGGCCTCCACCCGCTCCGCGGCCAGAACAACGTGCAAGGGGCGAGCGACGCCGGCCTGATCCCGATGATGTACCCGGACTACCAGCGCGTGAGCGATCCGGCCGTGCGCGCGAAGTTCGAGAAAGCCTGGGGTTTGCCGCTGGATCCGACGCCCGGGCTCACCGTGACCGAGATCACGACAGGGGCCCTGGAGGGGCGGATCAAGGGAATGTACTGCCTGGGAGAGAATCCGTTTCTCTCGGATCCCAACGTCAACAAAGTGCGCAAAGCGCTCACCAAGCTCGATTTCCTCGTGGTGCAGGACATCTTCCTGACCGAGACGGCCGAGTTCGCCGACGTGATCCTCCCGGCGACCTCGTACCTGGAGAAGACTGGCACGTACACCAACACCGATCGTCGCGTGCAGATCGGCCGGCCGGCGCTGGCGGCCCCGGGCGAGGCGCGGCTCGACTGGCAGATCGTGGCCGAGATCGCCACCCGGATGGGCTATCCGATGCTCTACGAGAAGGTGGAAGACATCTTCGACGAGTTCACGGCGACGACGCACGAGTACCAGGGCCTCGACTACCCGATCCTCGGCGCCACCGGGCGGCTCTGGCCGGCGTTCGATCGCGACGCGAAGGACGGCGAGCAGATCCTCTTCGGCGACGCGTACCCGACGGGCGACGGCCGCGGCAAGCTGGTCCCGTGCGAGCTCGAGGCCGAGAAAGAGGCCACCTCGGCCGAGTACCCGTTCGTGCTCAACACCGGGCGCCTGCTCGAGCACTGGCACACCGGGACGATGACCCGCCGATCGTACGCGCTCGACGCCATCGCCCCCGGCCCCTTCGTGGAGATCCACCCCGACGATCTCGCGCGCCTCGCCATCGCGCCGGGCGACGCGGTGAGCGTGAGCTCGCGCCGCGGCCGGATCGAGCTGCCGGCGAAGCGATCGACCAACGTGGCCCGCGGGAGCGTGTTCATCCCCTTCCATTTTCGCGAGGCGGCGGCGAACGTGCTCACCCTCGACGCCATCGATCCGTTCGGAAAAATCCCCACGTTCAAGTTCTGCGCGGTCCAGATCGAGAGCGCGAACGCGAAGGCGTCGCTCGACACGGGCTCCGCGGCCGACTAGGGTCGCGTCGCCGCAGCGCGGCAGGTGATCGCCGGTGCATTTCGACAAAGCGTGAGCAGAGTCGGCCTGCACGGGAGGAAAGTCCGAGCTCCACAGGGCAGGGTGCCGGGTAACGCCCGGTGAGGGTAACCTCGAGGAAAGTGCAACAGAGAAGAGACCGCCGGGCCGCTCGCAAGAGCCGTCCGGTAAGGGTGAAACGGTGGAGTAAGAGCCCACCGCAGTCTCGGTAACGAGAATGGCAAGGCAAACCCCACCCGGAGCAAGGTCGCATAGGAAGGCGTAGCAGCGGGAAACCGCTGTGGGAGGGC
>JBDTXR010000031.1:0-37654 GCA_040006075.1 Byssovorax sp.
CCGCTCTGATACTCTTTCAGCTTCCGGAACAGCGTCGCAGTCCCGATCCCCAGCCGCTCCGCCGCCTTGGCCTTGTTCCCGCCGACGGCCTCCAGCACACCTAAAATGTGCTCCTTCTCCACCTCGGCGAGAGGCCTCATATCCTCCACGCTCACCGGCCGCGGCGCCGGCGCAGCGGAGATCTCCTCCGGCAGATCCTCCGGCTCGATCCGGCTCCCGTCCGTCAGGATCACCGCGCGCTCCACGGCGTTCTCCAGCTCGCGCACGTTGCCCGGAAAATCGTACCGCGCGAGCTGATTGGCCGCCTTCGGCGAGAACCCCGTCACCTTCGATCCGGTGCGCTCGGCGACCGAAGCGAGGAAGTGGCGCGCGAGGGGCAAGATGTCTTCGCGGCGCTCGCGCAGCGGCGGTACCGGCAGCTCGATCACTCTCAGCCGGTAATAGAGATCCTGTCGGAAGGTGCCCTGAGCGACCTCGGCGGCCAGGTCCCGGTTGGTCGCGGCGATCACTCGCACATCGACCTTGCGGGATTTGTTCTCGCCGACGCGGCGGATCTCCCGCTCTTGCAGCACACGCAGGAGCTTGGCCTGCATCGCGGCGGGGACCTCGCCGATCTCGTCGAGGAACAGCGTGCCGCCGCTCGCCGCTTCGAACAGGCCGGCGCGGTCTTGCGCGGCGCCGGTGAAGGCACCGCGGGCGTGACCGAAGAGCTCGCTCTCGAGCAGGCTCTCGGGGACGGCGGCGCAGTTCACGGCGAGGTAAGGGCGCGCGATCCGCTCGGATTCTCGGTGGATCAAGCGCGCGACCAGCTCCTTGCCCACGCCGCTCTCGCCGGTGATCAGCACGGTCGAGTCGACCTTGGCCACGCGGCGCGCGAGATCGACCACGCGCCTCGTCGCGTCGCTCTTGCCGATGAAGCCCTCGGGCCAGCTCTCGTCTTGCAGCACGGCGCGGCCGCGGAGCTTCGTCTCGGTGCGGCGGAGCGCGTCGGTCACGCGCAGCAAGGCGTCGTCGAGCGAGCGCTGCTCGTAGTACGCCAGCTCGGCGTCGCGCTCCTTCGGCCACTCCTCGCGGGGCCGGCCGATCATCGTGCAGATCGCGTCGCCCTTGCCGACGCAGCGATCTTCGCAGCACACGATCTCCCGGCCGTGCGCGCAGCTCAGGTAGCCGCTCGCGAAGCCGGCGAGCGTCCAGCACACCGGCTCCTCGGCGCGGCCGAGGTGGAGCAAATGCTGTTCAGCCTCGTACGAGTCGCGCCACACCGCCTGCGCGAACGGCGCGCCGGGCGCGGTGCTCTTCGGCACGGGCTCGAACAGCACCAGGCCTTGCAAGCGATGGAGCCGCCCGCCGGCGCGCTGCCACTCCTGGTCGCTGTCCCACGGGAGCGCGGTCTTCATCGTCTCGGCCGTGCGCCATCCGTGCGCGTAGCCGAAGCGCGTGAGCACGCCGCGCGCGCCCGTCATCCCGATGGTGGCGATGAGCTCCTTCCGCAGCAGGCCGAGCGCCACCGCGTCGAGCAAGAGCGCGCGCTGCCCCGCGAAGCGGAGGATGCCGCCGTCGGGTGCGAAGTCGAAGAGCTCCCGGAGATCGAGGTCGACGGCGCGCATGCTGGTCGGCGGTCATAGCACGCGCGTGGGGCCATCCCTCGTTCTCCACAATCGCCGCAAAAGCAGCGCGGTTCGAGGCGCGTAAAATCCTTGGATTCGGGGCGATCCCGATCACACTTCGGCGCGCGCCGCCAGCGCGGTGGCCTCGGCCATCGCCCCGGGCCACGTCGGATCGGTCCTGCTCGCGGCCTCGGCGATCGCCCGCGGATCTTCGCCGGCCTCCATCGCGCGTCGCGCCTGGTCGGAGCCGAAGAGCAGATCGATCGCCGGGATGGTGTCGACGTACTCGTAGAGCTCGGTTCGAAAGCGGAAGCGCTCCGGCGCCTGCCGCTTCGCCAGCGCGATCAGCGCCGCGTAGGTCGCGACGGGGCGGAAGGTGTCGACCTCGATCGGGTGGATCTGCACGCCGCCGCAGATCAGCCCCGCGTGCTTGTCGAAGGTCGGGCAGAAGGTGAGCGGGCGCGCGACGAAGCCCGGCAAACCAAGCCTCGCGAGCGACTCGGCGAGCGCGCGCCCATCGAGCCACGGCGCGCCGACGATCTCGAACGGGCGCGTGGTCCCGCGGCCCTCGGAGAGGTTGGTCCCTTCGAGCAAGCACGCGCCCGGGTACACCAGCGTCGTCAGCGGGGTCGGCATGTTGGGCGAGGCGATCACGAAGGGGCGATCCCACGCGTCGGCGAGGCGATCGTGATCCCAGCCGCGCAACCCCACGATTTGCAGCGCGCCGTCCTCGCCGAGCGGGAGGCCGTCCCTCGCGGCGAAGCGCGCGACGATCGCGCCGATGGTGAGCCCGTGCCGGATCGGGGTAGGCTCGAGGCCGACGAACGAGGTGAAGCCCGCGAGCTGCGTCGCGCCCTCGACCCGCGCGTCGCCGAGCGGGTTGGGGCGATCGAGCAAGATCACCTTCACGCCGGCCTTCGCCGCGGCGCGCACCGCGAGCAGCGCGGTCCAGATGAACGTGTAGTAGCGCGACCCGATGTCGGCGAGATCGATCAGGAGCACGTCGATCTGCGCGAGGTGCTCGGCCTTCGGCGAGAGGTCCTCGAAGCGGTCGCCGTAGAGGCTCGCGATCGGCGCGCCGGTGCGCTCGTCGATCGCCGACTCCACGCCGACCATGTACTGCGCCTCGCCCCCGTATCCATGCTCGGGGCCGAAGAAGAGCGCCGGCTTCACGCCGAGGCGCGCGAGCACGTCGCCGAGGTGCACGAGGTCGTGATCGACGCTGGCCGGGTGCGCGAGGACGCCGACGCGCGACCCCTTCAAGCGAGCGAGGACGCGAGGGAGGGAAGGGAGGCGATCGAGGCCGATTTCCATGGGTTCTCGACGCTGGTACCCGGTCCGCGGCGATCGGTCCACTTCGCGGAGCAGTGGGCCGGAATGGACAAGCCATGATACCTTGGCGCCCCGCCATGCAGCTCACACTCGGGCAGATCTACGCCGACAAGTACCGCATCGTGCGCCTCCTGGGCGAGGGGGCAATGGGCGCGGTCTACGAGGCGGAGAACACGCGGATCCGTCGCAAGGTCGCGATCAAGATCTTGCACCCGCAGATCGCCCAGAAGGCCGACACGCTCCGCCGCTTCGAGCGCGAGGCGCAGGCCGCGGGGCGGATCGGATCGCAGCACATCGTCGAGGTGCTCGACCTGGGCGAGCTCGCTGACGGCTCGCGCTTCATGGTGCTCGAGTACCTCGACGGCACCACGCTCGATCAGCGGATCCGATCGCGCGGACGCCTCACGCCGGAAGAGGCCACACCCATCGTCTGCCAGCTCCTCGAAGGCCTCGGCGCGGCGCACAAGGCGGAGATCATTCACCGTGATCTCAAGCCCGCGAACATCTACCTGTGTCCGAAACCAGGCGGCGTGGACTTCGTGAAGATCCTGGATTTCGGGGTCTCGAAGTTCAACGTGCTCAACGACGAGATGAGCATGACCAGCACCGGCGCCGTGCTCGGAACGCCCTATTACATGTCGCCCGAGCAGGCCAAGGGCTCGCGCGCGGTCGACCCGCGGAGCGATCTCTACGCCGTCGGCGTGATCCTCTACGAGTGCATCACCGGCCAGGTCCCGTTCTCGGCCGAGACCTTCAACGAGCTGATCTTCCGCATCGTGCTCGAGTCGCCGCCGCCGGTGGAGTCGTTCGTTCCGAACCTCGATCCGGCCTTCACCGCGATCATCCACAAGGCGATGGCGCGCGAGGCGGGCGAGCGCTTCCAGACCGCCGAAGAGTTTCGATCGATCCTGACGTACTGGAGCGAGCGCTCCGCCGCCGGGCCGGGCGCGCCGATGGCGATCGGCATCGGCGGCACGATGCTGATGGACAATGCGCCGGGTGCAGGCGCCGGCGGGCAGGCGCTCGATCTCGAGAGCGCGCGGACCATGGCGATGGAGCCGCGCGCGCCGGCCGCAGGGCCGGCCTGGTCGAAGCCCGGCGCGCCGCAGGGACCGCCGCCGCCGCCGCGTCAGCCCCAGACCACCGAGGCGTTCCCGGCCGTGCCGCCCGGCTTCGACGCCGGGCCGGTGCCGCAGCTCCCCGGCCTCGGAATGCCGCAAAATCAAGGCTATCCGGCGCAGGCACCGAATGGCTATCCGGCCCAGGCGCCGAATGGATATCCGGCGCAGGCCGCCCTGCCCGGCTACGCGATGCCGATGCCCGGCTCCGGCCACGACGCGCCCGCGCTCCCGGAAGAGGCGTACAAAGTTCCGAAGCAGAGCAACGGCGCGCTGGCGTTCGTGGGCGGCCTGTTCGCGGTCCTGCTCTTCGGCGGCGCCGTCGTCGCCGTGGTGAAGTGGAAATCGAGCCGCCCGCCCGTCGCTATCGAGGCGACGACCACCTCGGCCACGACCGCGATCGTCGAGCCGCCGTCGTCCGCCGCCGTGCCCGTCCCCGCGAGCGCCCCGATCGCCGCTGCAACCGCGCCCGATTCACCCGTCGTCGCGGCGCATCCGGGTGTCCCCACGCACCCCGGCGTCGGCACCGCGACGCCGAAGCCCACGGGCAAAGCCGTCGTGGGGCCCGTCACGCCGCCCCCCACGGGCAAGCCCCCCGGCGGCAAGCGCGTCGTCTCGGGCGACCTTTAGATCAGCCCAAACACAATCTTTCCGCTCTGCTCAGCTCTGAAAGAGGGGATGATCTCTGGACGGGCCCGCCCGTCCCCGTATCATGGGGTGTCCGAGGCGGGTTGGGCGTATGGACGCCCCTGGGCGCTGGATCGCTCCTCGTGCGTCTTCCGGCCGGCACACCCCACTTTCCGAGAAGTTCGCGATGAGCCTGCAGACTGGTGACACGATCGAAGGCAAGTACCGCATCGTCCGCTTGCTGGGCGAAGGCGGGATGGGCGCCGTCTACGAAGGCGAAAACGTCCGCATCCATCGCAAGGTGGCGATCAAGGTGCTCCACGCTGCCGTGGCCGCGAAGGCCGACGTCGTGCAGCGCTTCGAGCGCGAAGCGCAGGCCGCCGGCCGCATCGGCTCCGAGCACATCGTCGAGGTGCTCGACCTCGGCAACCTGCCCGACGGCGACCGCTTCATGGTGATGGAGTACCTCGAAGGCGAGAGCCTCGGGGAGCGGATCAAGCGCAAGAAGCGGATGGCCCCGCAAGAGGTGGCGCACCTGCTCCACCAGCTCCTGGAGGGCCTCGCGGCGGCGCACGCGGCCGGCATCATTCACCGCGATCTGAAGCCCGACAACGTGTTCCTGATGAACAGCAAGGGCAACCAGAAAGACTTCGTCAAGGTCCTGGATTTCGGGGTCTCCAAGTTCAACGCGCTCGACAGCGAGATGAGCATGACCCGCACCGGCGCGGTCATGGGCACGCCGTTCTACATGTCCCCCGAGCAGGCGCGCGGCGGGAAGATCGACATGCGGAGCGATCTCTACTCCGTCGGCGTCGTGATCTACCAGGCCGTCACCGGCCGCGTTCCCTTCCACGCCGAGACCTTCAACGAGCTGGTCTTCAAGATCGCGCTCGAGTCGTGCGAGCCGGCCGAGCTGGTCGCGCCGGGGCTCGATCCGGCGTTTGCCGCGCTGATCGTGCGCGCGATGGTGCGCGATCCGGCGGGCCGTTTCCAGACCGCGCAAGAGTTCCAGGCGGCGGTCGGCCAGTGGCTGATGACGGCGGCGCCCGACGGGATGGGCGGCGTGATGAACGCTCCGCCCGGCATGCGGTCGAGCGGTCCGGGCTTCACGCTCAGCAACCCGAGCATGATCAGCGGGATGGATCTCGGCGGCCAGCTCGGCCTCAGCGGCGCGACCGCGGGGACGTCGTCACCGAGCCTCATGCAGAGCTCGCCGGGCGCGAACCTCTCGCAGACGGGCGGGCCGCTCACCGCCTCGCAGAACGGCCTCGCGCTCACCGGGCCGCAGCCGCGCAAGAGCGGCGCCATGATGGTCGCCGGCTTCCTCGGCGTGCTCCTCGTGGCCGGCGGCGCCTTCGGGGCCTACCGCCTCTTCGGGGCCAAGCCCACCGTCGTTCCGGCCACCACCAGCGCAGTCCCCACGACCCCGCCGCCGGTGAAGCCGAGCGCGACACCGACGGTCGTCGCCACCGTCGCGCCGACGGCGCCCACCGCCGTGGTGACGGCGACGGCTGCGCCGATCGAGACGGCCACGACACCCACGCACGTGGGCGGTGGTCCGATCGTGAAGACCAAGCCCAGCGCGACACCGACGGCCACCGCGGCGGCCACGGTGAAGACGGCCCCCACCGGGCGCGTCGTCGGCGGCGATCTCTAGCACCGGAGCTCCTCGGCCGATCGGGCGGGTTTGCTTGGCGTCGCGCGGACGGTGTAACTATGCTCCGCGCCCCCTGCCCATGCGCCACTTCCTTCCCCTCCTCGCGGTCGTCGTCCTTGCTCCCTGCCTCGCGCTGAGCCCGGCTTTCGCGGCGCCGCCGCCCGGGCCCACCGCCGCCGAGATCGCCGCCAGGCGCGATCCGCACGTCCGGGCCACCGAGCTCCTCGATCACGGCACCGACCTCTCCGGCCGCAATCAGTGCGAGCAGGCCGTGATTCCGCTCGACGCCTCGTGGGCCCTCGAGAAGAACCCCACGACAGCCCAGCTCCTCGGCGAGTGCGAGATCAAGCTCGCGCGCTGGGTCCCGGCGGCCCGTCACCTCGCCTTCGTCCTCAAGGACAAGGAAGAAGGGGCCGAGCGCGCGCGGCTCGACGCCCTCTTCAAGCAAGCTCGAGCGCAGGTTGGCGGGGTGATGGTGCAAACCAGCGTCGACGGCGCCGACGTCTTCGCCGGCAGCCGGATCGTCGGGATCACGCCCCTTCGTTACGAGATCTTCGTCGAGCCCGGCGACACGATGATCTCCCTCAAAAAGACCAGCGTGGGGGAGGTGCAGCAGCTCGTCCACGTCGACAAGGGCAGCTCGACCACCATCCGCCTCGAGCCCGCCAAGGCGCCTGTCGACGACGACCGACCGCACGCCCCCGAGGTCCGATCGCGCGCCCCGATCTTCGTCCTCGCCGGCGTCGCCGTGGCCGCGGCGGGCGCGGGGCTGGGCCTCCGCGTCGTCGGCGGGAGCAAGGGATCGGCGGCCAACGACGCGCTCGCCGGCATCACCACGGCCAAGGGCGGGGCGCCCTGCGAGCTTCCGGCCAACGCCGCCGTGTGCGCCACGATCAAGGACGATCGCGTCAAACACGACACCTTCGTCAACGCGAGCACAGGCCTCTTCGTGCTCGGCGGAGCGGCCTTGGCGGCGAGCATCACCTACGCGCTCTGGCCGACGGAGGGTGCCAATCGCGAGCGCCCGATCGCCGTGCTGCCCGCGGTCTCGCCCGGAGCAGGCGGGCTCCTCGTGCAAGGCACGTTCTGAGTTTTTTGATCGAGCGCGACGTGGCGACAGGAGATACGACCGTGAAGAAGATCGAGTGGATGATCGCGGCCGGCACAGCCGCCGCGCTCGCCGGAGCCGTGGTTTCGGCGGGCTGCGTCAACACCGCGGGGGACTGCACGCTGCTGGGCACCGCGTGCGGCTCCGGCGGCGGCTCGACGAGCACGACGGCCACGGCGACGAGCACGACGGCGAGCGGCGCCACCACCTCGACGGCCTCGGTCTCGGCCTCTGCCTCCAGCTCGTCGGGGACCGGCGGAGCAGACGCCCTCTCCGCCTGCGAGGCCAACCGCTTCGGGGACGCGAAAGATCAGGCGGCGCAGAGCGTGATCGTCGGCTCGTCCGGCGACATCTTGCTCGCGGGCGACCTCCACGGCAGCCTCAACATCGGCCTTCAAATGACCACCGCGAAGGGACTCGACGACCTCTTCCTGGCCCGGCTCGGCGCCAATCAGCAGGCGAAGTGGATCAAGTCCTTTCCCGTGAGCTACGGAGCCGTCGCGCGCGATGCGGCGGGCGGCATCGTCGTCGCCGGGAGCTACGTCAACGCGGCCGATTTCGGCGCTCCCTGCGCCCCGCTCGACGGCACCAACAACTTCTATCTCGCCCGGCTCGACATCGACGGAACGTGCCAGTGGGCCAAGGGCTTCGCGTTGAGCTCCCCCGATGTCCATTCGAGCCTCGCCGTCGCCGCGAACGGGCATATCGCCCTCGTGGGCGACACCGTCGGACCGATGGACTTCCACACCTCGGGCGGGGGCCCGATCCCGATCCTCGGCAACAACCCCGGCAAGCGCGACATCTTCGCGGTCGAGCTCGACTCCGGCGGCCAGATTATCTCGCCCACCCCGGTCGGCTTCGGCGGCCCGGACGACGACGTCGTCAATGGCGTCGCCTTCGACGCGGCGGGCGGGATGGTGCTCGTGGGCGCGTTCAAGAGCGCTTCAATCGACTTCGGATCCAATGCGTTCGCCAACGCCAGCGGCCAGGATCGCGCCTTCCTGGCGGGCATCGGCGGCGTGAAGAACTGGCACCTCGACTTCCCCGGCGGCAAGGGCGCCACCGACGCTCAGAGCGCCGGGGCCGTGGTCTTCGCGAACGGCCTGGCGATCGCGGCCGGCGACTACACCGGCGCTCTCGGCGCGCTCACGTCCACGGGCCACGCCTTCTTCCTGGTCGCGGCCGATCCCGCCACGGGCAAGCAGATCTGGGCGCACCCCTTTGACGGAAAGGCGGGCGTGAAGTCGATCAAGGCCATCGCCGCCGGCGCCGACGGCGCCCTCGCGTGGACAGGCGCCCTCACCGGCGACGTCGACTTCGGCTCCGGCCCGGTGGCGAGCAACGGCGGGGCGATCGTGGCCACCTTCAAGGCCGATGGCACGCCGGTGTCGAGCCTCGCCTTCGGCGACACCACCTCTCTCCCGGCCGTCCGCGGCATCAGCTATCAGGGAGCGAGCGTTTTCGTGGCAGGTAGCTTTGCCGCCAAGCTCGCGTTCGACAAGACACTCAGCATCGACAGCGCGGGCGGCACCGACGCCTTCCTGGCCAACCTCTCGAAGCTCTGCCCCTGATCGCCAGGTGGGGGCCTCCCGCGCCCCAACCGAAGGCCCCTGGCGCTGCTCGACGAAGCGGCCGAGTAGACTGGCAGTCTCTAGAGGGCCTTCCAGGTGAAGGCGACGGAGCCGGTGGGGAGGGCCGGCGGGTCGAACGAGAGGAAGTAGTCAATCCGGCGATTCCGGGGCTCCGCCGTCTCGTCAGGCGTCTTCACCAGCGGCGTGTGCTCGCCGAAGCCTTCATAGGCAATGGCGATCTTCAGGCCGTGGGCGCGCAGCCAGGTGGCGATCGATCGGGCGCGGCGCCGCGAGAGCTCGAGGTTGTGCTCGGGCGGACCGACGGTGTCGGTGTGGCCCTTGATGAAGAGCGAAGGCTTCTTGTCCTGGACCTTGCCCAGGATCTTGTTGATCTCGCCGAGGCTGGCCTCCAGCTTGGGCGCCTCGGAGGGGCGGATCACGTCGGAGTCGGTCTCGAAATTGACCTCCTCGTGGGCGAGAGCCACGCTCCAGGGTGAGATGGCGACGCCGGTGAAGTTGCCGTCGGTGTCGTGGCCCCAGACCTCGATCCGCATCACCGGCTCGCTGCCGGAGGGCGACCAGCTCACGGCGAGCGTCGATCCAGCGGGAGCGCCGTTGAAGGCCTGGGCGTCGTCGGCGAGGACTTTCCCCGACTCGCCGATGACCTTGAACACCACCTTGCAGGCGGCGCGTGTGAGCTTGACCTCGAGCTTGTGGGCGTCGAGATCGACCCTGGCGCGATCGACCGTGAGCCCGAGCTTGGGCGATTTGATCGGCTTCGATCCGGCCTTGGCTTCGCACACGATCGCCGCCTTGGTGGGCGACGCGGGCGGCGGCTCGAGATCGTTCGGCTTCTCGGGCGGGGCCTCGACCTTCGGCTCTTCGGTGGGCGCAGCGGCCGGCGGATCGGCGGGTTTTTCGGCGCTCGTCGGCGCAGGAGCCGGGGTCTCGGGAGCGATCGGCGGAGGCACGGGGCCACCGCACGCGGAGGCGAGCACGAGCAGGAGAGCGAGCGCGGGCGAGGCGTTTCGTCGAGCGACCATGGCGGAGCTTAATCGCAGGTGGCCGCAAGAAGAAAGCCTCACGGCGCGTGATCAGGGGAATCGCGCGGCGCTCAACGCAGGATAGGCTCCGGAAAGGCCTCGCCTCGCGGAGGGCGCTCATGCTACCGTGAGGCATGTCCCCTGCAACCGCCCGAGCTGTGCCGCGGAACCCGCTGATCGAAGCCATCCGGCGCGCTCCGCGCGTCCAGGCGCTCACCTCCGAGCAGCGGGCCGAGCTCGACCAGGACGTGGCCGACATCGCCGCAGGCCGCGTGCAGCTCGTCTCCCACGACGACGTGCCGGCCTGGCTCGAGGCCCGGGCGCGCGACGAGGGATGAGCTCCATCGTCTGGGGTCCTGCCGCACTCTTCGTCTTTTACAACTTACCAATTCACTCTGCCACAATCGTGGATCGAGCGGTGATTCGCCTGGCGCAGACGGGTGAAGGCCCCCTCGACTGGGATCCTCCCTATCACCTTCTGCGCGCCGGCGTGCACGACGTGGTGCTCACGATTGACGTCGACGCCGAGACCGTGACGGTGCTCCGCATCTACCGCGCTCGTCGGTAGGTAGCTACAGGCCGAAGGCCTCGTGTTGCAGGCGGGTCATCAGGTGGGTCGGGTTCACCAGATCGCTCCTGCGCTGGTAGGGTGGGTTGCCCCGCACGGTGAGGCCGCCGTGGCCGGTACCGGAGTACAGCTCGAAGTGGAGCATGGAAGAGCCGCTGTCGAGGCGGCCCACGTAGGCGATGAGATCGCCCTGCTTCACGTGCTGGCCGGCGCGCAGGCGCACCACCTTGTGCATGTTGATCTCGCCGTAGCGCACGGTCCCCACCCCGGGGTGGTGCACCTCGAGCGCGTTGGTCCCGGTGTAGAAATAGTAGGGCGCCTGGATCACGACGCCGTCGGCGATGGCGTGGATGGGGCGGCCGACGGGCGCGAGGAGATCGACGCCCGCGTGCTTGCGGCCGTGCGCGCGGTGGGCCCCGAAATAGCGGGCGCCGGTGCGAAAATCGGCGAGCGCGCGCTGATCGAAGGGGAACCGCGCCCGCGTCGCTGTCGCGACGGGCGCGGAGGCTTCTCTTCCGTTCGCGAGATCGGCCGTGGTCATGACCGCGAGAATAGAGCACGAACGCCTCGGCAGGAACGGCTGTCGTGGGGCACGCGCGACGAAAAAGAGCGAGGGTGAGGCCGGCGCGATCCTGGACTACAGTCGCGTCACGTCATGGATGTCCTCTCCGCTTGCCCGCTCCGCGTCGGATCGATCCAGTGGCAGCCCCGGCCGGGTACCTTCCTGCTCACCGTGGTTTGCAAGGCCACCTTCGAGCTGCTCCCGGGCGTGTCGGTGCTCGCCGCCGATCAGGATCCGCCCAACGAGACCGACGATCACTGGAACGACGACGACGCGCGGAGCCTCCACGCGGCGAGCGATCTGGTGCCCTTCAAGCGGGGCGCCGACGTGGTCCTGGTCGGACATGCCTATGCGCCGCGGATGGAGCCCGTGGCGTCGCTGACGGCGCGGCTCGTCGTCGGCGAGCTCGACAAGGCGATCGACGTGTACGCCGATCGCGCCTGGACCGCGCACGGCGAGCTCCGCGACGCTGCGCAGTTCACGCGAATGCCGCTGCGCTACGAGCGGGCGGGGGGCGGGCCGGAGACCTGGAATCCGGTGGGCGTGCGGGCGGACGCGCGGCCCGATCTCTCGGGCCACGTGGCGATACCCAATCTGCAGCCGCCGGGATCCTCGCTGATCCGCGCCGGAGAGGCGGTGCCGCCGGTGGGGTTCGGCCCGATCGCGGTGGGCTGGCCCGGGCGAGGAGAGCAGTTGATCCGGAGCGCCGGCGGCTGGGATCCGCGGAAATGGAGCGAGCAGCCTTTGCCGGTGGACATCGATGCTGGGTTGTTCAACGTGGCGCCGGTCGATCAGCAGGTGAGCGAGATCCGGAGCGACGCCACGATCACCCTGGAGAACCTCGACGCCGATCACGCGCGGCTGGTGACGCGCTTGCCCGGCGTGGTGCCCCACGCGGTGATCGAGCGTCCCGGAGCGTCGGCGCAGGAGGTCCGGCTCCGGTGCGACACGCTCTGCATCGACACCGATCGGCGGGTCTGCACGCTGGTGTGGCGCGGTCTGGTGGTGCTTTCGCGGGCCGACGAGCCGGGGCGAGTGACGATCACCGCCGACCTGATCGAGGAGCCGACGACCCCGGCGGACGACGACGACATCGAGACCACGTTCGCGACGGGAGAGCCGGCCGCGGTGGAGATGCTGCCCTTCGTGGGCAAGCTGATGCTGGGGGGACGGCTGACGTCCGGGGAGAGAGTGCCAGTCGCCGAGGCGCCGCCTCCGCCCGAGCCGGCGTGGGAAATCGACGATCAGGGCACCTCCGACGAGAGCTCCGACGGCGGGACCCAGGCCATCCGGGCGCTGCCGTTTGCCTTTACGCCTCCTCACGCCGTGCTGCCCTTCGTGCCTCCGGCGCTCGCCGCGCCCGCGCCCATCGAGCCTCCAAAGGCGGCGTGGATCCCGTCGGCGACGCCGTTCACGCCGGTTTCACAGTACCTTTCGGCGCCTCCGGTCCGGGCGGTGGAGCCGGGTTTGCCCCCGACGCCGGTCGGCGTCGAGGCGGCTCCTCCGGAGATGCTCGGTCCACTGGCCTTCTCCGCCAGGCCGGTCGCTCCCGTGGTCGTCGACGAGGCGCCCGCGCTCGCTCCCGAGGTCGCGCCGGTCGCGCCGGAGCCCCCCGCGCTTCCTTTGAAGGCCTTTCCGCTGGAGCGCTGCGCGGCGATTGCCGCTGCGCTCGCCCACCGCCCGCCCGATCGAGCCCGGATCCTGGAGCGCCACGAGCTCTCGCAGGAGCAGTGGGCCGCCCTCGACGAGCACTGGACTGCCGAGCTCCGCGCCGAGGTCGATCGCGGCAAGACCGCGCTGCTCTCGGCTCACGACGCCGCCTATGTCGCCGAGCTGGAGCGGCTCCGCGGGCCGATCCGCGTGGACGAGATGGCCAGCCTGCTGGTGGCCGCGGAGCGGGGCCAGAGCGACCGCGCGCTCGCCGAGCTCGATTTGCCGCGAGGCGCCCTCTTGCGGGTCAAGCGGGTGTGGCTCGTGAAATGCGCGGAGGACCTCCCCCTGGGAGCGGCCGTCCGCGGCGCCGTGGAAGACGCGCGCGACGCTTGAAATCGCGGTTTTTTGTGGCTTCAGCCACCCTTCCTGGTGGCGTCGAGGACCACGGTGGTCAGGCAGGCGCGGCCGCCGCGCTCGAAGCCGAAGCGCAGCGCGCCCCACGGCAGGCGATAGACCAGGTACATCGGCGCGCTGGCAGGCTCGCGCGGCGAAGGGAACGACGGCTCGGCCTTGTCGCCGAAGTGGGCTTTGACCTCGCTCTCGGCGATGCACGACGTGGTGGGGAGCGTGAGGATCAACAGCCCGTCGTCGGCCGTGGCGCCGGCCTTGGGGACCCGCAGCTCGGTCTCCTTCACGTGCGGATTCGCGTCGTCGTGGGCCGTGTAAATCGTGAAGTACGCGTTGGGCTGGCTCGACGCGGGCTGGAGCGGTTGAGTCGTGATCGCGGCGACCGCGTCGGCCCGGAACGGGCGGGCGGCGGCGAGATCCTGGACCATCTTGAACACTTCATCGTTGAACGGCATGGAAACTCTTCCTCTCTCGGGAAGCCTCTGACTCTGACCGCACCCCGTCGCCCCCGCGAGGAGGACGACGACCAGGAGCGCGCTCGCGGCTCGCTGGGCGCAGATCATGGATGGGTCTTGTCCCAGTAGTCCTTGTAGCCCTTGGAGTAGTAATCGTAGTAGGTGGAGCTGGGATCGGTGCTCGGGTGCTCGCCGGTCGCGAAGATGTCGCCGATCTCCTGGCGGGCCTGGTCGCGATCACCGTAGTTGGGATACTTGTCGTAGATGCCTTGATACTTGTCCGACTGCGCCCCGGCAATGCCAATGTCCGGCCCGCCGTTGCCCTGGATCTCCTGGCGGATCTGGGCGTTGGTCATCGTCGCCTCGCCCTCGTCCTTGAGGGCGCTGTTGGTGTTGGCGGCGACATACTGGTCCTTGGTCAGGCCGTCCGGCGGCACGTAGGCGTCGGGCGTGTACATGGCATGACCGGACTCGTGCGCGAGCGACTGCACGACCTGGTTCGGATCGCCCTTCTGGTTCGGATCGACGACGATCTCCTTCTTTCCGCGGTCGGCGAAGGTGCCCGCGCCCGGCGTGCCGTATTTAATCGTCCAGCCGTTCTTGGTCAGCTCGCGGAGGTTCTTGGAGAGCGTGGCCGACTTGGCGATGAGGGCGTCGATCTCCGGGCTCAGCCCGGTCACGAAGGGGCCGTCGCCGATGAGCACGGTGTTGGCGCCCTTCAAGATCACGCCGCCGACAGGATCGGTGACGCGGCCCGCGGGGAATCCGGGGCCGTTGATGATCACCTGCGGTCCACCGTCGATCTTCACCGGTCCACCCTTGGCGGCGATGGAGACGTCGATATCACCCAGCACCTTGATGTGCTTGGCGCTGAGGGTGATGGTGTCCCCTTCCAGGGTGATTGACGCCCCGCCCGGCGTGGAGAGGGTGATCTTGTCGTGCTTCATGTGATGCCCGGTGTGGGCACCGCCGCCGTCGCCGGGAGGCGCGATTTCGAGCTTGAACGACGTCCCGGCCAGCGTGGCGTCGGCGTGGCCGATGTGGGTCGTGCGGTTGTTGCCGACGGTGATCGTGCGGTTGAGCCCGGTGGTCTCGCTCTCGTTGCCGACCACGTGCTTGGTCAGGTTCTTCCCGACGGTGACCGACTCGTTGCGCTTCACGTACCGGGTGCGATCGCGCAGCACCGACTCGTGCTTGTCGTTCTTGACGAGCGCGTGCATGTCTTTCTCGGCCTGCATGCGGAGGAGCTCGCTCCCGACGGCGTCCTCGAACATCATCTCGTTGTACCCGCCGGTGTTGCCGGTGGAGTTGCTGCGCATCCCGCTCTGGGTCTTGTTGGCAGGGAGCTTGTACGGCGTCTTTTGCAGGTTGGTATAGACCCGACCGGTGATCACGGGCCGGTCCGGATCGCCGCCGAGAAAGTCGACCAGCACCTCTTGGCCGATGCGAGGGAGGTTGGTCCCGCCGTAGCCCGAGCCGCCCCAGGGCTGACTGACATGGATCCAGCACGAGCTGTTGTCGTCCATCTGGCTCTCGCGATCCCAGTGGAAATGCACGCGGACCCGGCCGAACTCGTCGGTGTGGATCTCCTCGCCGGCGGGGCCCACCACGGTGGCGCTCTCCACGCCGCTGGCGACGGGCTTCGGGGTCTCGACCGGGGGACGGAACGGGGACGACGCGTCGCGGGCCTCGCAGCCATGGGCCCACTCGCCGTCGCTGGTGCCGCGCAGCGTCGACTCGATCACCAGGAAGTGCTTGCCGTAGCCGAGATCGCTGCGCGGGTGATCGGTCATGCTCAGGACCGTGCCGGCCTGCACGTCGATGCAGTTGGTCTCGAAGCTGAGCGGCCGCGCCTCGGCCCGCCGGGCGTGGAGCCGCTGCTGCGCGAGATCGTTCCCCTTGGCCTCGTTAGTTCGGTATTTGCCCTTGTCGTCGGCCACCGGCGAGGCGTCGTCCTTGTCGCCCTCGAAGAGGAACGCGCCCGGCGTGTAGTGGAACTGCTCGAGCTGGCCCTCGATCCCGGCGTTGTCGTGGCCGGTGGCGGTGCCCTTCAGGTTGTACGAAGGCGGCCGGCGATAGTCGTGGTCGCGCATCGTGTATTTGCCGGGCCGCACCGCGCGGCCCACGCGCACGCCGGTGATCCAGTCGCTGTCGGCGTTGCCGGGCGACTCGGCGAAGCGCAGCGCGGGAGTCCGCGGCTCGCTCTTCTGCGGCGCGTCGGTGAGCACCATCTTCATCGGCCCGTCGTCGCCCTCGAAGTGGTACGAAATCCCCGAGTCTTCGAGCATCCGGCTCAGGAAGGCGAAGTCGGTCTCGGCGTACTGGACGCGGTATTTCCGTTTTTTGTAGGTCTCGGTCAGGCGATCGACGAGCTCCACGCCCCACTCGCCGAGGAGCTTCTTCACCATGTCGGGCTCGCTCATCCGCTGGAACATGCGGTGATTGCGCCGGTGGGTGGTGAGCCAGAGCTTCGGGACGATCTCCAGGTGGTAGGTGGAGAGCCCCGACGCCTCGACCTCGAGCTGGCTCATCCGCGCGGCGACGCCGGCGAAGGTGCGGCTCTTCCCGCCGCGCCCGTGGATGACGAAGCTCGCGTCTTGCCCCGCCACGGCCTCGAAATCGATATCGGCGCTGTCGCTGACGACGGTGAGGTTGACCGAGAAGAGCGTGGACATGCCCTCCTGCACCTCGAAGCTGCGCACGTCGAGGAGATCGCCCGAGGCGATCGTCGCGCGGAGGCGCGTGGAGATCCCGGTTGCCATCGCGCGAGCCTATCCGTTCTTTCCCGGCGAAGACAGGCCGACGGGCAGCGCTCTTGATCCGGCGGACGGCCACGCGATACGGTGCGAGAAATCCGCGCCTCGCGATCTTGCGAGCGCCACCAGCGAGCCTGCCATGCCGAGCGCGACCTCCCTCTCCAAAGCGTTGATCACCGCCGCGATCGCCGTCGCGATCGGCGGCTGCTCCGACGAGCACAGCACCCCTGCCGCGGCCAGCGCGAGCGCCGCGCCGCCCCCGCCGCCCACCGCCGCGCCGTCCCCGACCATGATGCCCTCGGTCGCGCCCACCGCGGTCGCCACCGGCCCGGTGCACGAGTGCCCCGCGGGCTCCACCGGCGACGCCACCCTGGCCAAGCCCTGCGAAGGCAAGGGCGGCGCGCGGATGATGGAGGTGACGTGGAACGGTAAAATGACCGACGGCGGCCCCTCGTGGAAAGTCACGAACAAGTCGCCGACGCCCATCCTCTTCGGAAAAATCGTGGTCTATTTCTACGACAAGGCCGGCAAGCAGCTCGAGGTCAAGGACTCTGCTGGGAAGGCGCACCCGAACCAGGTCTGCTCCGGCAACCTCTTCAGCGGCGTGATGAAGCCCGCGGAGAAGGCCGTGATCACCTTCTCGTGCGTGAAGAAAGACATCGTGCCCGAGGGCGCCGTCGCCATCGAGGGGGAGATGCAGATGGTCGGCTACGCCGACGCCAGCGAGAAGAAGAGCGAGTATTACTGGCGCAACAACGATCTGACCCCGGACGTCCGGGCCAAGGGCGGCGTGAAGTAGCCGAGCTGTCCCCCTCGCCGCTCCGGCGTATCGGCCGGAGCGGGGGCGCTTCGTCAGACTGGCCTGCTCACGGGCACTTCGCCCCGGGATCGCTGGTGATGGAGTCGTCCACGTAAAGGATCGTGCTCGTGTCCTGCGAGCTGAATCCGTCGGTGTTCTCGCCCTTGGCGTGGAAGAAGAACAGCTTGTGCTGGAAGGGATCGGTGAAGAAATTCCCCTTCTTGATCTCCGCCGCCACGTCGAGCACGAACTCGGCCTGGGTCCCGCCGAGACAGCCCATGTCGGGGCCGGGGACGCACTCGATCGGATCGGGCATGCCGACGCCGTCGGGCTTCTTTTCGGCCGTGGGCGCGCCCGCGGCGTCGGGCACGGACTGGTAGATCTGGAGCGTGCCGCTCCAGCGGAAGCGCACGAGATCGCCCGCGCCGACAGGCACGTTGTAGTCGAGCTGCTCGCCCTCGTTGTCGTTGTAAATCTCGACGACGCGGCACCCCGCGCCCCGGGTGGCGTCGAGCGCGCAGCAGGTGCCCGCCACCGGCGGCTCGGGCCGCACCGGGCGCTGGAGCAGGAACTCCATGCCCATCCCGTCCGCCAGGGGATTGCCCCCCATCGCGTTCTCGTCCGAGAGATGGATGACGCCGGGGCGATGATTCTTGGTATCAATCAGGTACTCGCCCAGGCCGAGATCGCCGTTGGCGCACGAGTACCGGGGCCCACCCACGCAGTTGGTCTTTGACCCGCTGGTGATCCCGCCCGGAAGAGGCACGTCCTGGGTGGCGTCGTGGACCTGGATCACGTTGTGGATCCCGGTCCAGCGGAAGAGCACGAGATCGCCCTGCGTGGCGCCGAAGGTGGGGTTGACCCAGTCGAAATGCGGCTCGGTCTGGAAGTTGTTCACCTCGTGAAGTATCCGGCCGGCGCGCCCGGCGTAGCTCCCGTAGCGACCTCCGTAGGCGCCCGGGTTCACGAGGTCCTCGCACTTCGTGTCCAGAGGGTGGCTGTTCTGCTCCACGGTCAGGCTCACCGAGACGATGCCTCCCGGCGGGTTGTCCTCGTCGACGAAGAAGTAAATCCCCGGTCGATAGCCGCACTCGAACGTGCCCACGTTCCAGTCGAAGCCGCTGTCGGCCTTCGGAGCGCCGCTCTTGATCTCGCCGGGCCAGCCGGCGTCGCCGAACACCGGTGTCGGGGGGATCTGGCCGTCGAACGTCGCGACCTGGAGCACGTTGTGCGAGCCCGGCCAGTGGAAGCGCAGCGTCTCGCCCTCGTTCAGATCGTGGCCAACGTTGGAGACCGCCGGCCACGGGAGATCGAGAGCTTTTCCAGGCTGGTTGACGACGCCGAGGCAGGGATCGACGCCGGATCCAGCCGATCCGGTCGATCCCCCACCGGAGCCGGATCCCGAGCCGGAAGCGCCGCCCTCTCCGCCGCAGGCGGTGAGCAGGAGCGGGAGCAGCGCGAGCAACGCTCGAAATCCGGTGGGCATCGGTGGGACCTCGATCGCGAGTGGAGCCCCGATTCGATCGGCTGTCGAATCATTCTCCACGATCCGTCAGATACATTCTGTCAAGGGAAACGGGCGCGAGCGATCCCCTCCGGGCGGCGCCGCGATTGTAAACGCCGACCACACAGGGAGGTAAATCACATGTTGATTGCGGTGGGCGCGCGACGGCCGCTTCATGGCGGTCGAGCGATCCGCCGTGCGCGATCGCTCTTCCAGGAGGATCCCATGAATCGCTTATTCGCTCGTCCCGCCGCCTTGGTCTTCGTCTTCGTCTCGATCCTCGGCCTCGCCGCTTGCGGGGGAGATCCCGCGGGCACGGGCTCCGGTGGAGGCGGTGCCGCCGCCGCTGCGCCGATCACGCTCGATGTCCTCGCGGCCAAGGGCGGGATCGTCGCCGACCCCGACAAGACGGTCTCCCTCGCCATCCCGGCCAACGCGCTCGCCGCCGACACCAAGATCACGCTCACCGTGACCCCGAAAGAGGACCCGACCGTGACCAGCGTGTACACCTTCGGCCCGGCCGGGGTGATGCTCACGACCCCGGCGACGCTGCTGATCAGCACCGATGGGATCTCGATCCCGGCCAAGATGAAGGCCGTGATGGCGACGAAGAGCGGCAGCACCTGGGCCGAAGTCCCCGGCACCCAGGAGACCTCGGGCGCCGTTCAAGTGTCGGTGACGACCCTCGCTGCGTACTCGGTGATCCTGGTCGCGGCCCCGCAGTGCGCGGAGTCGTGCTTGAGCCAGCCCGGCGCGGTCTGCTGCATGGCCTGTGGCTGCCAGGCGATGGTGTCGTGTCCGCCGGTGTGCGGGAGCGGGACGATGTGGGACTGCGAGATGGGCTGTTGCTTCGACTCGACCGCGCTGAAGTGCGCGCCGTGAGCGGGGCTATCTCGAGGTGAGAGCGAGCTGCGGTCCGAGCGTTCCCGGCGCTCAACGGCTATCTCGCCTCGGTCCCCCAGCGGGAAATGGTAGCCTCGCCGCCATGAAGTGGTTGTTGGCCGTGCTGGTCGCGGGCGCGAGCCTGAGCGCGCTCGCGTGCGGCGGGAAGGTCGTGGTCGACGCGAGCGGGGGCGGCGGTACCAGCGCGAGCACGACGACCACCGCGGTGACGGCGAGCGCGGTGACCAGCGCGAGCGCGGCGACGACCACGAGCGCGACGACCGGCACGGGAGGTGGCGAGTGCCCCGATCCGTTCCCGGGGATCCTGGCGCCCTGCAATCAAGAGCAGCTCGTTTGCCCTGCTCCCGGCGCGTGCTGCCCGGGGACGGCGGTCTGCAAAGACGGTGTCTGGAGGTTCCCCGGGCCGGATTGTCAGTCGCTCTGCGCGGTGCCGTGCGGGCCCGATGAGTTCGGGTGCAACAGTGTTTGCGTCATCGATGTGTCGGGGTCCGGGAGCACGTTCCGGTGCGCGCAGAACCCCTGTGATGGCACCGTGTCGTGCGGCTGCGCGACGCCGCTCTGCGACGAGAAGGGCGAGACGTGCGCGCTCGTCTCGGGCTTCACGCTCACCTGCGCGAAGTAGCGTCGCGACGGCTCCTGTCCAGTCAGTCGATCTCGATCAGGCGGCGATCTTCGGGGAAACGGCACCCCTCGTAGCGAGGATAGAAGAGCCCGAGCGGCCGCTCGCGCCGGTCGTACGCGCGCCCGAGCTGCTCTCCCGTGTGCCAGCGCGGGATATCGGCCTGCTTCGACTCGTGGTACGTGCGGAACTTCGTCTGGTCGAGATCCTTCCGGTGATAGGCGCGCAGGCCGCGCACGTAGAACCCGTCGTAGCCGGCGCGCACGAGGCGAGCGTAGTAGTCGACGTCGTCCGGATGGTAGCTGTAGTCGAACTCCTCGCAGAAGCCGCCGAGCTGCTTGAACACCCGCGCAGGGATGCACATCCCCGCCGCGCCGATCACCCATCCTTGCCAGTCCACGAGCTGCTCGCCGCCGAGCGTCAGGCTGGTGTTCCCGCGGAGGTGAGCGTGGTTGACGATGGTCGTGCACAGCACGCCGATGCGCACGTTGTTGCGCAGGAGCTGGAGCATGCGCGGCAGCCACCGCGGGGTCAGCATCATGATGTCGGAGTCGAGCTTCACGAAGCACCCGGTGCCCGGCGCCGCGTGGGCGAAGCCGAGGTTGTAGCCCGGGGAGATGCCGCGGTTCTTCGAGCACAGGATGACCTTGGTGCAGAGTCGTCGCTCGACCGCCTCGCGGAGGAACTCGACCGTGCCGTCGGTCGAGCCGTTTTCGACCACGATGAGCTCGTAGTCGTCGAAGCCAATCGTGGCGTGAAACGCCGCGAGCGTCGTCTTCAGGTAGTCGAGGCGATTGTAGCTAAGCACCACGATGGATGCCTGCGGCGCGTGCCCGGCGGGGTGCTCGGGCACCCTGGGCGCGTCGGGCCCTTCGAGCGAGGCGCGCAGCGCGGCGAGCTGCGCCAGGTGGATTGACTCCTGGATTGGCCGCAGCAGAGTCTCTTGCAACCCTCGCTCGGCGCGCCTCTTGGTGAGGTACGCTTTGCGGATCACGGTCTTGCGGGCGCGGCCGAGCCGCGCCGCGGGCGTGCGGACCAGCGCGAACACGTCGTCGTAGGCCTTCGCGATGGAGCACCCGAGCCCGGGCGCCTCGCCGAGCCGCGTGTAGAAATTGTGGATCACCGACGCTGGAGGCCGTCCCCAGCGGCTTCCGACGAGGATCGCCTGCGCGAGATCGTTGATGAGCTGCTGATACCGCGGGTTCGCAGGCTGCGAGGGAGAGGAGCTCTGCTCAGGCTGTTCCACGGAAGACCTCTTTCACGGCGTTGGTACCTCGAGAAGGCCAGAATCGGCCTCGGCGCAACTCACCGCCATACCACGCGGCCACGCCCTCGCGCCATGGCTCAACCGCGCTTCGAGCGATTTCATCGTGGGCTGGACGACACCGAGAGCACCCTTTTGACGCTCGCGTGACCGGGCGAGTACCACCGTGGCTCGGCGAGTCACCCGCTCGGAGGCCAGGCCTCTTCGCCCTCGTCGCGGAGCGCGATGTGCTCGAGGCAGAGCCCGTCGGGAGGTGCGGTGAGCCCCGCGTCGTCGCGCTTGCCCGAGTCGATGGCCCGGCGGATGGCGCCCGGCGCGAGTCGGCCCTTGGCGACCTCGACGATGGTCCCGACCAGGATCCGCACCATGTTGTGCATGAACGCGGTGCCCTTCACATCGACGCGGAGGAGGCGTGGATCGCCGGGATCTTCCGTCACGGTGACCGAGTGCAGGGTGCGCACGGTGTTCTCGCGCAGATCGGCCGCGGTGCGAAACGCCGCAAAATCGTGGGTGCCGACCGCGAGCGCGGCCTCGGCGGAGGCGCGCGCGAGGACGTCGGGGTCGCGCATGCCCTCGACGCGCCAGGCCCGCGCCTCGAGGAACGGATCGCGCGCGAGGTCGCGCAGCAAGAGGTAGCGGTAGTGCTTGCCGAGGTTCTCGTAGCGCGGGGTGAACCCCGAGGGGACCCTGGCGGCGCGGCGAATCGCGATCTCTTTTGGCAGGTGGCGCGAGGTGGCGAGGACCCAGCCACGCATGGGCATTTGCAGATCGGGATCGAAGGCCACGCGCTGCCCGCGCGCGTGCACGCCGGAGTCGGTGCGGCTCGCCCCGCGGATGTGGCGAATCGTTGGATCTAAGGCCTGGAGCGCGCCGAGCAGCTCGCCGGCGATGGTGCGTTGCTCGGGCTGCACGACGAAGCCCGCAAAGGGGCTGCCGTCGTAGGCGACCGTGAGCAGGACCGCCGTCCGCGCGGGCTCGGTCATGCGGAAGGTTAGCCGCCCGTCCCGGTGCTGGAGCTGGAGCTGGAGCTGGAGCTGGAGGTCGCGGAGGTGGGGGCGCCGACGCCATAGGACAGGAGACAGAACGCGAGCTGGTCGCCCGTATACGGCGCGCCCTTGCCGCCGGCGACGTCGGCGTTCCGGCAGCAAACGCTGGGATTGCCGGGGTTTTCAGCGCAGATCGCGAAGCCGGTGCAGCCCTTGTCTACCGGATTGACCCCGTTCGCGGCGACGTCGGACACGCAGTCCGGCGTGACGCCGACCTCGGTCGTGCAGGCGCCGACGAAGGCGAACGGCAGCGCGGCGAAGGTGGCGATCGCGAGGAGGCGAAACGTGGGCGCGAGGGGCCGGGGCATGAGCGCTCCTATTGCTTGATCGTGAACGAGATGGGGATGCCGACGGTGACGCACCCCTGAGCAGGCGGCGGGAACGTCTGACCCCGGAACCGGCTGAGGACGCACGTGGAGACCTCGGTCGAGTGGACGGAGTCGTTGACAATCGAGGCGCTGCACACCGAGCCGCTGGGGCCGACCTGCACGCTGACCGTCATGCTACCCGAGACCTCGGAGGTGCGCAGCGCTCGCTGATAGCAGCCCGTCGCGGACTGGGCCTTGCTGCGGAGCGCCGAGGTGAGCGCGCCGGAGACCTGCCCGTCGGTGCATTTGGTGCACGGGCTGGGTCCGGCCGGCCCCGTCGCCGAGCCCCCGCCGCTCGGGCTGCTGCCCTTGGCGACCGGCTTGCCCGCGTCGGGCTCGTCGTCGAGCTTCGGCGGCGGAGGAGGCGCAAACTGCGGCGGAGGCGGAGGCGGCGGCGCGCTCGTGGTCGCCGTCGTCGAGGTGGCCTGAGCCGTCACCGTGGGCGGCGCTTGCTTCGACTTCCAGCAAACCAGGCCGCCGGCGAGGACGCCGAGCACCACGATCCCGAGGATATAAGGCGCCCCACTGGCTGATTTTCCGGGGATTTGTCCCGACGGCGGGGGCAGAGACGAAGCAGGCACGTTGAAGACCTCACCAGGGAAGCGAGAATACCGGGGCGCCGCAGTCTACAAGGGGATTTGAGGCTGCGCGAGGAAAGTCACCCCTCGGCGCGCTGGTACAGAGAAACGGCGGTCGTGCCGTAAAGTCGAGTGTCGGGTGCGTCGAAGCCGGGGAGCTCCGGCGCGTGATCTTTCTTGGCGTGCTCGACGACGACGCGCGCGGCGGCGCTGAGCGTGTCGGCCTTGAGCAGCGAGGCGACGATCGGCGGCACCTCGGCGAGCTGCTCGTACGGGGGATCGAGCAGCACCAGATCGAACGGGCCGAGCGCCTTGAGGAAGCGCAGCGCCGAGGTGATCGGCTGCGCGAACACCTGCGTGGTGGCCGTGAGGCCCAGCGCTTCGAGGTTCTCGCGCAGCACCGTCACCGCGGCGCGCGCGCTCTCGATGAACACGGCGCGCGTGGCGCCGCGCGAGATCGCCTCGATCCCCAGGGCGCCGGTGCCCGCGTAGAGATCGAGCACCTTCGCTCCGGGCACGTAGCCGAGGCGGGAGAACAGCGCCTCGCGCACGCGGTCGCTCGTCGGTCGCGTCTCGAGCCCGGCGGGGGCGTTGAGCCGACGGCCCCCGAGCCTTCCTGCGATGACTCTCACCAGGTGTACGTAACGTCGAGCTTGCCGCCGTTGAGGCCGACCCGCGGATCGAAATGGAGCCCAGTTTTTGCGGGCTTTGCGCTCGAAGCGCTGGTGGCGACGAGGTACACGCCGAGGCCCGCGGCGACCGCGGCGACCGGGTACATGATCGCCTGGAGCAGCTCGCCGGTCTTGCCCTTGCTGCACAGCGAGGCGACGGTCACGTTGGGGTGATCGCCGCCGACGGCCGACGAGGCGCAGACGTCGTTGGTCACCGTGGTCGTCGCGTACTTGGTGTACGCCGCGTCGTTCCCGGCCGAGCCGGTCTGGGCCGAGCCGACGATGCCGACGACGCCCGCGGCGACGCCGACGCCGATCGCGGTGAAGCCACCGACCTTGCGCCAGTTGACGGGCGTCTTCACGTCCATCGGGATCGGCACCAGCGTGAGCTCGGTCGCGGCGCCGGTCGGCTTGATCACGACCTGCGACTCGGCGTCGGCGTAGCCCTGCGCCTTGACCGTGATCTTGTGCGGGCCCGAGGGGATCATGAACGATCCGTCGCCGCTCTTGAGCGCGCCGAGCGGCTGGCCGTCGACGAAGACCTGGCCCTGCACGTCGCCGGCCTTCACGTGGACGCCGCCCTTCGGCGGCCCGCCCGTGAGCTCGGTGATCGCCGCCGCGGCGATGCGGCGGAGCGTGTCGTCGGTGGAGTCGGTGAGGTTCGAGGTGTAGTCGACGGGGACCTTCGAGGTGCCCTTGCCGCGGACCCAGAAGTTGAGCGTGCCCTTCACGCTGGCGCCCTTCTTCTCGATCGTCCCCCAGACGTAGCGATCGCTCTTGATCTGATCGGCGATGCGCGACTGGCAGCTGGCGTCGGGCGGCTCGGCGCACTTGAGGCTGAGCGTGAGCACCTCGAGCGAGAAGTCCCCCTCGCCGAGGGACCAGCCCGGCATCGCCCGGACGGCGTTGCGGAGGGCCTTGGTCAGGGCCTCGGCCTGGTCGTCGGCGGCGTCGGTCTGCACGGCGATCACGCTGATCGGAAGCGTATCCGGGCCCGGCTCGGCGGCCTGGGCGCGGCTCGATCCCGCGGCGATCGCCGCCGCTGCCGTCAACGCCAGGCCCATTCGAAGTGCGCGCATCGTCATCTCCCGGGTCATTCCATCCCCTCCGACGCGACAACGTTAGCCCTCCTGCGGTGTTTTCCGCAATCTGACTGCGACGTTCCCCGATGGAGGTACGGGGCGACCCTGTACGAAGGATCAGCCGATCTCGACCTTGCTCCACATATCGCGGCGCATCTTCTCTTTTTTTCGGTCGGTCCGGGTGACGAGGCGGGCCGCCCCCCACGCCGCGAGGAGCTGGCCTTCCTGGCCGAGGCCGGGGAGGACGCTGCGGCCGACGAGGAGCGTGCGATCGATGGGCCCGCGGATCGGCTCGCCCGCGAGGCCGAGGTAGCCCGGCGGATCGACCTCGAGCTGGCGGACCATGGGCTCCGGATCGGACGACGCGCCCTTGAGCGAGGCGCGCTCGACGGTGCGGCGACGCCCATTTTCATAGACCCAGACCGGTAGACCGTCGTGCACCGAGTCGACCAGCACCAAGTGCCGCTCGAGGAACGGGAGCTCGGCGGCGAGGGTCGCGAGCACGGCGCGGCGAGCGTCTTCGCGCGAGAGCGCGCCGCGATCGGGCAGCAGCGCCTCGGCCACCAGCAGCTCTTCGCCCGGCGGCGCGTCGGGCCGCTGGAGCCGCTGCAAGCGCACCACGGGCCGCGGCGCGAAGGGGTTCGATCGTCCCGGCAGCGCGGGCGCGGTCGATACGCGCTGCCCCGCGGGGCGCTCGCCCGGCAAGAAGAACGACTCGGGCCCGAGCGGCGCGGGGAGCCCTTCCTTGCGCACCACGATCGAGACCACGAAGCGCCCCACCGACGAGGTGATCCGCGGCCACTCGCGCTGCGCGCGCTTGTGGATGCCCTCGCCTCCCGAGAGCGCGGTCAGCGCCTCGCCGTCGACGTCGGCGAGGAGGAAGCTCGCGCCCGTCGGCGCCGTGTCGCCGTCGATGATCACGCCCGCTGCGTCGCCGCGCCTCATGTGAATCGAGGCCGCCCGATCGTCGAGCAAGCAGCGCCCGCCGTAGGCGGTGATGCGATCGAGGAGGAACTCTTCGAGCTCTTCCTCGCCGCGCGGGAGCGTGAAGAGACCGCGCGTCCAGGCGCCGTGGAGCCGCGCGACGGCGAACGGCGGCGGCACCGACGAGAGGTGCGTCGCGAAGAGCACCGAGGCCTGCACGATCTGCCGGAACGCGTGGCCGCGAGGGAATTCCACGAGCAGATCGGCGTCGGGCTCGGCGCGCACGTGGGGCAGCATCGCGGCGTAGCGGTTGGTCTCGCGGCGCTCCCAGAACGTGCCCGGCGGCCAGACCGCGTCGGACTCGAAGGCCTCGTCGGCGGCGCCGTTGACGCGGGCGAGCTCGGCGTAGAGCTCGTCCACGAGCCGCCGCAGCTCGGGGTACTCGCGATCGATCTCGCGGCCGAAGAGCGCCATGTCGGGGGGCACGTCGAGCCGCCGCCGCGGCGCGAGGATCTGCATCATCGGCGAGGCCGCGACCAGCCGCCGCTTCCAGGTCTGCGACTGCGCGAGCTCGACCACCACCTTGCGCCACGTGGGCGAGGTGGCCGCGAGCATGGTGAACGAGCGGCGCAGCAGGGTGCGTTTGTCGAGCCGGTACGCCGGCGCGCGCTCGCCCTGCCCGAGCAACAGCACCGTGAAGTCGCGTCGGGCCAGCAGCGCCGCCGCGGTGAGCGCGCCGATGGAGCGCCCGAGCACCACCACGTCGAAGTGCTTCGTCGTCACCGCGGAGCCTCGGTCGCGAGCCCGATCGCCGTCGCCGCTCCGCGCACCCGCACCATCGGCCGCGCTCCCGCGGCGCCGGGCTCGATCTCCACGCGATCCGCCGCGAGCCACCCGAGCGCGCGCACCAGGAGCTCGTGCTCGCGGACGAGGATGCGCGCGGCCAGCGTGTCGCGCGTGTCGCCGTCCAGGATCGGCACCGCCGCCTGCGCCAGCACCGGCCCGGTGTCCGTCCCGGTGTCGACGAGGTGCACCGTGCACCCGGTGATCCGCGCCCCGTACGCCAGCGCCTGGGCCTGCGCGTCCACACCCGGGAACGCTGGCAACAGCGAGGGATGAATGTTGACGACGCGGTACGGGAAGGCGTCGAGCAGCACCGGCGTGACCAGGCGCATGAACCCCGCGAGCACCACGCACGTCGCCCTGGCCGCCAGGAGCATGGCCACGAGCGCGGCGTCGAAGCTCTGCCGATCGGGGTGATCGCCGTGGGGGATCACCACCGTGGGGATCTGCGCCGCGCGGGCGATCTCCAGGCCGCCGGCCGAGGCTTTGTTGGAGATCACCACCCGCACCCGCGCGTCGAGCGAGCCCGCGGCAACGGCGTCGAGGATCGCCGCGAGGTTCGAGCCCCGCCCCGAGATGAGCACGCCGAGATCGATGGTCATGTGCGTTCTCCCTCTCGCGTCGCTAGCCGACGAGGATCACGCGCTCTTCGTACTCGACGTCGCCGACGTCGACGACCTCGCCGAAGGACCACGCCGTCTCGCCGGCGCTCTGCAAGGCGTCGATCGCCGCCTTCTCCGCCTCGGGCGCGACGATGGCCACGAGCCCCACGCCGAGGTTGAACGTCCGCCGCATCTCGGGCTCGTCCACGGGGCCGCCCTCGGCGATCACCTTGAAAATCCGGGGTCGCGCGTAGCTTTTGAGATCGAGGCGCACGCCGAGGCCGTCGGGGAGCACGCGCGGCACGTTGCCCGGGAGGCCGCCGCCGGTGATGTGCGAGAGGCCGCGCACCTGCCCCGCGCATGCGGCGAGCAGCGCCGTCACCGCGCGCGCGTAGATCTTGGTGGGCACCAGGAGCGCCTGGGCCAGCGTCGTCCCGAGCGCCTCGACGTGGTCGCTCATCCCGAGCTTCATCTCCACCTCCAGCACCCGACGCGCGAGCGAGAAGCCGTTCGAGTGCAGGCCCGACGAGGCGATTCCGATCACGCGATCGCCGGGTTTCGCCGCCGTTCCATCGAGCATCTTCGCCCGCTCGACCACGCCGACCGCGAAGCCCGCGAGGTCGTACTCGCCCGGCGCGTACATGCCGGGGAGCTCGGCCGTCTCGCCGCCGAGCAGCGCGCAGCCGGCCTGCTTGCAGCCCTCGGCGACGCCGCGGATCACCGCCTCGCCGGTGTCGAGGTCGAGCTTGCCCGTGCCGAAGTAGTCGAGGAAGAACAGCGGGCGCGCGCCGACGGTGATCACGTCGTTCACGCACATGGCCACGAGGTCGATCCCGACCGTGTCATGCACACCTGACGCGAAAGCGACCTTGAGCTTGGTGCCGACGCCGTCGGTGCCGCTGACCAGGATGGGATCGATCATCCCCGAGGGGAGCGCGCAGAGGCCGGCGAACCCGCCGATGCCGGAGACGACCTCGGGGATGCGCGTGGGCTTCGCGAGGCGCGCGATGCGCTCGACCAGGGCGTCGCCCGCGTCGATGTCGACGCCGGCCTGTCGGTAGGTGATCGCCATGCGCGGGGATTTGTCACAGCGAAGCGGGGAAGGGAAGGCTCGCCGCCGACGAGTGGGCGCGTCCGCCCTTCGCTACGCCGCGCTGAACTTCGCCGCGGCGATCTCCGCGTCGTAAAACTCGCTCACCATCCCCTCGATCCACGCGCGCACCGCCGGAGCGCCGAGGGCCGCGCGCACCAGGGGCCAGCTCGCGGTCGCCAGGCTGTCGAAGTCGAGGATCAGGCCCACGCCGAGCTCGTCGAGGGCTTCCCGGACCGTGCGATCTTTGCGGGCGACCAGGGCGGCTTCGATCAGCGCGCGGCGCTTGTCGCGGAAGGCGCCGCGCGTGAGCTCGGCGGCGGTGATGTCGAGGGCGATGTCCTGCCCGAGCAGCACCACGTCGACGTCGGCGCTGCGCGAGAGAGCGGCGATCTCCTGCTCTAACAGCCACCCGGCGACGCGCTTTCGCACCGCGATGAAGCGCGGCTCGTCGGCCTTGGCGATGGTGAAATCGACCATCTTGCGCAGGCTCTTTCGCGACATTCCCTGGAGGAATTTGCGGATCTCGGGGTCGAGGCGCTTCTCGAAATCGGCGCGCATGGTGTCGAAGCCCTTGCCCACGCCGAACGGGCCGAGCTTCTTCAGGAGGCCGGGCAAGCCCCAGTCGGCGGTGAACGGGTTGACCTTCTCGGAGAACTCTTTCAGCGCGTCGTAGAGCGTGTCGCGCATGACCTCCTCGACCGCGTCTTCCTCGCTGATGGCGCGGACCAGGCGATCGGGGAAGAGGCCGGGGCGCTCGAGGAGCTGATCGATCCGCTTCTTCGTGGCCGCGGGGACGCGCGCGCCGACGGTGCCCTTCTCGGCGCGGAGCTCGTGGAGGACAACGTTGACGATGTGGCGCGCGAGGGGACGCACGGTGCGCTCGACGGCCTCGGCGGTGAAGAGCGCGTCGGCGGCGTCGGCCAGGTGCTTCGCGGACGCGAGCTCGCCGACCTTGATCGAGAGCAGATCGGCGACGATCGGGCCGAAGCTCTTCTTCCACTCGGCCTCGGCGGCGGCCGAGACGAGGCGCGCTTCGAGGAACGCGAGGTGACGAGCTTTGAGGGCGGTGAGCGCGGCGGGCGTGAGGGAGGGGTCGGCCATGGCGAGTGGCCCTCCACTACCGCGAACGCCCGCGTGGGGCCATCACGGGCTGGCGAGGTAATCGCACGTGGCGACGTCTTGCAGGCACTGATGCGAGGTCGGGTGCGAGAGGTAGTAGAGGTCCGACCCGTTGGTCATGAAGAAGCGCGCGGTCAGGCTCGTGAGGTACGTGCCCGAGTCCCACCCCTGGCAGGGCTCGCCGTTCACGAAGGTGTGCACGCCCTGCGGCACGATGTACGCGTCGAGCAGCGCCGTGAGCGGGCGCCCCGGGGTGCTCGTCCAGCCGCCGTCCTTGCTCTTCGGTACGCCCTGGATCCGCGGCGCCCACACCGCGGTGACCCCCTCGGCGGTGCCGCCGGCGGGCCGCGTGTAGCGCGCGAGGCGCAGCGGCGTGGGCGCGTTCTCCTCGAAGTATTTCGCCATCGTCTCGTCGAGATCGTCAGCGTCGAAGAGGGCCTCGTCGCAGGTGACCTGCCCCAGCGGGTTGGGCACGCAGCGGCCGGCGCCGGTGCCCCCGGGCGTGAAGGTGCAGTGCGTGTCGTAGTAGCAAACACGCGTCTGCGGATCGGCCTCGGTCTTGTCGGTGCAGTTGTCCGGGAAGCAGGCTTTGGGCGGCCCCGACGCGGTGGCGAACAGGGCGTCGAGGGGCTTGGCGTTGGCGCTCGCCGGGCACGCGGCGCCGGCGGGATGCCGCGCGAGCGGGGCGATCCCTTCGATCACGTGGTTGTCGACGAGCACCTGGTTCGGCGTCTTGTTGCCGAGCGCGAGGTAGAGCGCGTCGGGCGTCGCGTAGTCGGCGTACTGCGGGAAGCGATCGATCTGATCGGGCCGCAGGAACGGCAGCGCCCCGCTCGCGCGCGCGAAGGCGATGCCCGCGTTGATCGGCACGTTCATGTCGCCGATGGTGTTGAGCGTGAGCAGCGCGTGCGGCGCGATGGTCTTGCCGCTGGGATCGGTCATCGATTTGATCGAGTAGAACGGCGCGAAGCTCACCGGATCGCCGGGGTCGAGCGCCATCTGCGCGAGCTGGAGGAAGCGGCGCGCCGCGGGGGTCTGTCGGATCAACCCGAAGCCCTCGGCGGGGGCGGTGAGCGGCGTGCCTTGACCGTGGAAATGTCCTTGAAAACGCGAGCAGGTCGCGCTCTGGCAGGTCTCGGTCCCGACGTCGTTCGCGGTCCCCATCCCGAAGCTGCCCTGGCCCCAGGCGGTGACCACGAGCTTGGGGGTGGTGCTGCCGGTGAACGCCGGCCGGCAGCTCGCGTAGTCGACGACCTGGTTCTTCCCGCTGAAGAAGCTGACAAGGACCTCGTCGCCGATCGACGCCGGCAGCCCGACCCGCATCCGCGCGTCGACGCCGAGGCTCGCGCACTTGATCTCGCCGCTGGTGACGTTGTTGACGAACACCGTCGTCCCCGCGAGATCGACCGGGGAAAAGCAGCCGATCTCGATCTCGCCGGTGCCGTTGAGATCGGGCATCACCCAGCGCATCGAGGTCTGTCCCGCGGTGCAGAGCGTGCAGTGATCGCCGTCGCTCGAGCTCGAGTCGCAGGGCGATCGCTCGCCCGCGGGGACGGTGACCAGGAGCGGACCCCACTGGCGCAGGAGCACCGCTTCGATCACGCCGCCCTGGAACGATCGGACGCCGATGTCGGTGAGCCCGCCGCCCCCGGATCCCGGCACGGCCGCGGTGACATTGGGGTCGATCGCTCCATGAATCCCCGAGAGGATGCCGCCGAGCGACTCGCCCCAGGTGCCGTACGTCGCGGTCTGGCCGCCGACGTCGGGCTTCCCATCGAAATCGAAATCGCCTGCAATCTCGGGCTTTCCATCGCCGTTCATGTCGCACGGCGCCGTCGCCGGGTGGTCCCAGCCGGTGGTCTCGTTGCGGCAGAGCATCTGCCCCTCGGCGGTGCCGAAGGCCCGCAAGATCTTCACGAGCTGGAGGTGATCGAGCACCGATTGCCGCACGCCGTCGCGGGTGTGAAAGAGGTAGCTCGACCAGAAGTCGCCGCCCGAGTCGGGGTGCCCGTCGTTGTTGAGATCGCGCGCGCGCGTCTGGGTGATGGCGTCGAAGAACGGCGCCACGCACGCCCCGCGGAGCAGCCCTTGCGCGCCGAGCGTGACCACGGGGTTGTCGAAGCCGAGTCCGTGGCCCATGGCGTTGATGCCAATGGTCGCGAGCCCGTGCTCGGCCAGGTTGCCGGCGTAGAGCAGCAGCTCCGAGAAGTTCCCGGTGTAGCCGTGGCCGTAGATGTCGACGTTGAACGGCTGCTTGAACTTCGCGGTCTCCTTCGGCACCACCAGCCAGAACTCGACGGTGTCCTCGGTCTCGTCGCCCTGCCCGGTGAGAAAATTCAGGTGGAACGCGGCGTTGGGATCCGTGGATTTCGGGCCGCCCTCCAGCAGAAACGGCGACTTGAAGGTGCCGACCACCATGTGATCGATATTGTCGAACGACTTGAGCAACAGCTCCGATCCGGGGCCCTCCGGGAGGCCGAAGCCCTGCACGAGGAGGTCGTGCATCTGCGGGCGAAGATCGTCGTACTTGATGACGTAGAGCCCGTTCGCGAGCTTCTTTCCGCAGCCGTACTTGGTCCCGTCGGCGCTCGTGGCCCAGCCCGCCTCGTCCTTCGCTCCGGCGACCAGCCCCGGCGTGAGGCCGACGGCGCGATCGACCTCGAAGCGCGGCGGGTACTGCTTGCCCCAGCGCCCGAACACGCCTTGCCCGTAGAGCCCGTCGCGCAGCCGTTTCATGTCGTCGACCGTGGGCTGGGTCGTGAAGCTCCAGGTGAAGGCCACGTGATCGAGGCCCGTCGCCGCGAGATCGCCGTAGTAGGCCTTGACGTTGACGTCGTTGACGATCTCTTTCACCCGCTCGGCCGAGGCCTCCATCGAGGCGTGATAGACGAAATCGAACGGGGATTTCACGGGGTTTCCCTTCCCGTCCACCAGGCGATCGGTGATCACCACCGCGTAGCGCGTCATCTCGTCGAGCGGGAGCACCGGCCGTAGCAGCAGCGTGTCGGTCTCGCGCTCGTACCAGGTGAGCAAGTGATCGGCGATGCAGCGATCGCGCGTGCGCCGAGCGGCCATGCACGCCGTCGATCCGTACTGCGAGTTGCCGGCGTCGTCGCAGATCGGATCGGGCGCGGCGCAGGCCCCGGGATCGTCGAGGTTGGGGCGATCGAGCGTGCCGTCGAAATCGGTGTCGTTCTCGGGAAGGAACGAGGCCTTGGTGACGATGCCGCCCCGGGTCTCGTCGATGGTTTCGAAGAGCAGGTTGCGCTCGGTGACGCGGGTGTCGTTGGCCCAGTAGCGGTCGAGCTTCTTCAGCGTGTAATCGAAATTGCCGGCGCCGAGATCGAGCGGCACCGGGACGCCCGTCTCGAGGTTGACGAGGTACACGGCGTCGTCGGCGAAGTCGTAATCGTCGCCGAGATGTCGCTTCTTCACGTTGGCGAGATCGATCGCCGGGCCGTCGTAGCCTTTGTACGCCGGGTCATCGTGGTTGAGGTCGAAGGCCACCGAGATCGGCGCGAAGGTGCCCCAGCCTTCCATCTCCGAGAAGCGCTGCCGCGCGTGCTGCTCGATCTGCGTGGGCGCGACCAGGCTGGCGTTGACGCGGAGGCCGGTGCGGCTCGTCGGATCGGGCCACGTCGCCGTGTCGTTCGGCAGCGGGATCTCCGGCAGAGGGCGGTGCCCGAGATCGAAGCGCACGGCCGCGCCCGATCCCGTGGGGGTACGTCGGAGCCCCGACGGCGCGCGATCCATGGCGCACGACGAGGCGAGGACCACGACCGAAGCGAAGGCGAAGGCTCTGCGAAGCAAGCGGTACATCGAAGCGCTCCTGAAGTTTCTACGAGATTAGACCAAGTCAAGCTTTCTGCGCAGCGCGACACATGAGTGCAACGAATTACAAGTGCGTGACAACTCGGGAGATGCCGGATGTTACCCCATAGCCAACCTGATGCTGCAAACCGCCCTGTGCGTACTCTACTTCGGCGTCCTGCTTGGGCTGTCGTCGTACGGCCTCCACCGTTTGCATCTCGTGATCCTCTGCGCGCGACACCGCCGCAGGATCGCCAGGGCCCAGCTCGCGCCGGCGATCATCGAGAGCGAGCTCCCCAAGGTCACGATCCAGCTCCCGCTCTTCAACGAGTCGACGGTCGCGGCGCGCCTCCTCGATGCCGTCGCGAAGATGGACTACCCGGGCGATAAGCTCGAAATTCAGGTCCTTGACGACTCGACCGACGAGACGGCGCACCAGGTCCGGGCCCACGTCGAGCGGCTGCGCGCCCGCGGCTACGACTTCGTGTACATCCACCGCACCGATCGCACCGGCTACAAGGCCGGCGCCCTCGACGCCGGGCTGAAGGTCGCCAAGGGCGAGCTCATCGCGGTGTTCGACGCCGACTTCATCCCGCAGCCGGACTTCGTCCGCTCGATCGTCGCGCACTTCCAGGATCCCAAGGTCGGCATGGTGCAGACGCGCTGGGGCCACCTCAACCGCGACGTCTCGATCCTGACCCAGGTCCAGGCGCTGATGCTCGACGGCCACCACCTCGTCGAGAACCGCGCGCGCTTCGGCGCGGGCTTCCTCTTCAACTTCTCGGGCACGGGCGGCATGTGGCGCGCCGAGGCCATCCACAGCGCCGGCGGCTGGGAGCACGACACGCTCACGGAAGATCTGGATCTCTCGTACCGCGCGCAAATGGCCGGCTGGAAGTTCATCTACCGCGAAGACGTCGTCTCGCCCTCGGAGCTCCCGGAAGACCTGTCGGCCCTCCGCGCGCAGCAGTTCCGCTGGGCCAAGGGCACCGTGCAGACGGCGCGCAAGCTCATGAAGACGGTGCTCACCTCGAAGCTCACGCTCTCGCAGCGGATCGAGGCCTTCTTCCACCTCACGCCGCACTTCGCCTACCCGATGCTGGTGCTGCTGAGCGTGCTGCTGTTGCCGGCCCTCGTGCTCATGCCGGCCACCAACACGATGACGATGCTGATCATCGATCTCCCGCTCTGCACGGCCACCACCGGCTCGCTCCTCGCGTTCTACATGCTCGCCGAGTCGGCCCAGGGCCGCCCGCGCCTCGGCGCTCTCAAGCGCTTGCCGATGCTCATCGCCCTCGGCACCGGCCTCGCGCCGCACCTCTCCAAGGCGGTGTTCTCCGGCATGGGCAACATGGCGGGCGAGTTCGTCCGCACCCCGAAGCAAGGCCTGAAGAAGGGCCGCTACAGCGCCACCGCCGACCTCCCGATCTCCGAGACGATCCTCGCGCTGATCTCGTTCTTCGCGGTCGTCGCCTCGCTGACCACCGGCCACTACTTCGCGACGCCCTTCGCGATCCTGTTCACCATCGGCTACGGCTACGTCTCCACGCTGGTGATGCTCGAGCAGGCCTCGCGCCGCCGCTACGCGCTCGCTGAAGGCGAGGCCGCGATCGAGCCCGCGACGCTCTCCGATCGCCCGATGGCGAGCGAGCCGCCGATGTCCGGTGAGCGCTGGGTCGGTGGCCAGATCCAGGCGCAGGCCGAGGCGTCGATGTCCGCTGACGCTGCGTAAATCCAGCCAATCCACACGGTCGTCAACGGGGAAGGAGCCGCCACAGGCTTCTTCCCCGACGTGCAAGAGAGGCTAGATCTTCTCTCGCTCTCGTGGCTATCCTCTGGAAACTGCGGGGATAGCTCATGACGAAAGCCGAGATCGTTCAGGCGGTGTACACGCGGCTCGGAGGCTTCTCGAAGAAGGAGTCGGCCGATCTCGTCGATCTCGTCTTCGAGACGATGAAGGAGACCCTGGGGCGCGGCGAGAAGATCAAGATCTCCGGCTTCGGCAACTTCGTCCTTCGCGACAAGCGCAAGCGCCAGGGGCGCAACCCGCAGACGGGCGATCCGATCATCATCACCGAGCGCCGGGTGCTCAATTTCAAGGCCAGCCAGATCTTGAAGCACGTGCTCAACCCGCGCCCGGGCGACACCGCGACGGCGGCCGAGGAGTAGCCTGAGTGTCCGTCCGCCGTGAGCTTCCCGCGAAGCTCTACTATCGCATCGGTGAGGTGGCGGGCCTCGTGGGCGTCGAGCCCCACGTGCTCCGCTACTGGGAAACGGAGTTCCGCTCCGTGCGCCCGCAGAAGTCCGCGAAGGGCCAGCGCATCTACTCGCGCCGCGACGTGGAGACGCTGCTCAAGGTCAAGGACCTGCTCTACGCCCACCGCTTCACCATCGCCGGAGCCCGGCGCAAGCTGCGCGAAGGCGGCGTCGAGCCGGTGGCCCCCGAGGCCGTCGGCAGCGAAGAGTCCACGCGCATGCGCGAGGCGCTGGTCGGGCTCCGCGCCGAGATCGTGGCCCTGATCGAGGAGTTCGAGCACGGCTGAGCCGCAGGTCACCTGGCCTCTCGCGGGCGATCTCGGGCTCCGCTTCGCCGCGCCCGTCAACGCGCGTCCCCTCGCGGACACGGCGTTGCCCAGCGTTGACGTGCCGCCAATCCCGGGCGCCTCGATCGCGCTCCGCCGCGGGATCACGGCCGACGGGGGCATCGAGATCGTGGCGATCTGCGCGCGCGCGCCGTCCGATCGCTGGGCGCCCGGGGTCGAAGAGCTGGTGCTCGGCCGCGCCACCGGGATCGCGCGCGGCGCCCTCGCCGGCGAGATCGATCGCTTCGACGCCGCGGCGATCGTGGCCTCGGGCCCGCGCTTCGAGCAGCCCTTCGAGGGCGCGCTGCACCGGGGCGCGACGCAGCTGGCCTTCCGCGGACGGCACCTGCTCGGCTTCACCGATCAGTCCCGCGAGGCCGTGCTTTGCAGCGTGATCTGCACCGAGCCCACGGCCTCGGCGTCGCGCTGCGCCCCGGTGATCGGAGGCCTCGAGGCGACCGGATCGTGGACGAGCGCGCCGCCGCCGAGCCTGGCGATCCGCGCCGTCCTCGGCACGGCGGAGCGACCGATGATCGCCCTGGCGATTGCGTCGACGCTCGGCCTGTTGATGGTGATCGTGATCTTCGCGAGGCGCCCGAGGCCGCGCCGATAAGGCGCGATCCGAAGCGTTTTCGCGATCAGAACGGGATGTCGTCGTCGTTGCCGAAGCTGCCGGCGTCGTAGTCCTCGGCCGGCGGAGCCTCTTGCTGCGGAGGCGGGGCCGGACGCGCGCCGCCGCGAGGCGCGTAGCCACCGCCGCCGCCGCTCGCGATGGTCCGCGCGCCGCCGCCGGTGCGCTTCGCCAGCTCCGCGTCGATGGCCGCGAGCTGCCCGCGCGCCTTCTCGTGGAACCGCTCCTTCGAGCTGTCGGCGAGGTCGCGCTCGAGCGTGCCGCGGAGCCAGGAGAGATCGCCGACCTCGCTGATCCGCTTGCCCTTGTCGCGACCGAAGGCGACCTCGAAATCGCCCGCGCTCGTCACGGGTCCGCCGCTCGACGCGGCGCGAGGCGCATGGCCACCGCCGCTCGCCTGCGGCGCGTAGCCGCCACCACCGCCACCGCCGCCCTCGTGCTCCGCTTCGTACCCGCCGCCGCCGCCTTCGTAGCCACCGGCCTCGTGCTCGGCGACCGCGCCGCTCTTGCCTCGAGTGATGATCAGGTTGTTGGCGTTGATCTCGGTCTTGTAGACCTTCTGGCCTTCCTTGTTGTCGTAGCTCGACGTGCGGAGCGACCCCTCGATGAAGACCGACGAGCCCTTCGTCAGGATCTTCGCCAGCGCCTCGCCGCGCTTGCCCCACACGACGACGTTGTGCCAGTCGGTGCGCTCGCGCCGGACCTTGTCCTTGTCGAGGTACGACTCCGTCGTGGCGAGGCGCATGTTGAG
>JBDTXR010000032.1:0-37233 GCA_040006075.1 Byssovorax sp.
TGTCGGTGCGCCTTTGATCGATCCGCTCACGGTGATGGTGTGCGAGCCCACCAGGAACGGCCCGGTCTCGCTCACCGTCAGCTCTTCATCACCGCACGTCGTCGGCGCGCCGGCCTGCGTGTAGATGAAGCCGACATGCGCGCCGGCAAGACTGTCACACTCGACCGTTCTTGCCTCGCCGCAAACCCACGCGCCGGCCGGCATCAAGGTGCCGTCCTCCACGCACTCCACGGTGAGCGCCGCGCTCCCCGAGCCGAGCTTCTCCCCGTTGCAGGCGGCGACGAAGAGCGGGGCGGCGAGCGCGCCGACCAGCCCGACGATCGTTCGAACCCGAGAAAAAAGCGCAACGTTGTTCATACGAGTCCTCCACATGGCCCGTCTCCCACGCCGAGCGAATTAGCATGGAGCGTGCCCACGGCGGAGTCGTCGGAGAGCATGGATTGTCGGCGAGCCGCGCCGCCGAGATGGCTCACCAAAGCACGTTTTGGTCAGTGACGACGGCCGAAAAATGCGCTGAGCGGGCGCTCTGCTCGCGCGATCAGGGCTTCTTCGTCTTCTTCGTCTTCACCGGCAGAGTGGCAGTCTTCCCCGACTCCACCAGACGGCGGAGCACCCGCTCCATCTCCTGGCCGAAGACCACGCGCACCGCTTCCAGCCCCATGGGGCGCAGCGCCTGGAACACGGCGGCGAAGTCGTCGGGGCCGGCCTCGCGGCCAAAGCCCTCTCTGGCCTGCTTGAAGAAGAAGGTGGCCAGATCGTCGGCGGTGCGGGCCATGTGCTTGCGGATGATCTCGGCGCCGGCGGTCGCCGTCACCAGATCCACCCCGGCGGCCTCTAACCGCGCCGCGATTTGCAGGAGCGCCGGGCTCCGCACCAGGTACACGTCGCCGTGGCGCTTCACCAGCTTGGCCCGCAAGAGATCGCCCAGCAAACCAGGCCTTCGCGACCCGGCGAGATCGTAGAGCTCGGCCTCGGTGGCGGTGCGCGGCTGGTCGTCGGCCCAGGGCACCTGGAGCTGCGCGTCGATGCCCAGCCACTCGTTCACGTCGAGCTCGCCCTTGTCGATTCGCGCGGTGAGCTCGCGGATGGCGTCGATGCGCAGGCCGCGGTCTTGAAGGCGGGCGATGAGCTCTAACCGGTCGAGGTGGGCGGGGCCGTAGATGGCCACGCGCCCGCGGATCTGCGGGTGGGGCAGGGCGCCCTTCGATTGATAAAAGCGGATCGTCCGGCTCGGCACCTGGGAGGCGGCCGCGAGCTCGTCGATGGTGTACTCGGCGGGGGCCGCTTCTTCGCTCGGGGGGATCATCGTTTGGGCTCCGCGCTTCTACCAAACCAGCGCTCGCGTGTCATGCCATGGCGCGCGCGAAGTCGCGGAATCCCAGCGCCTGGATGTGGCCGAGGGCCTTCTTCAAGGTGCTCCCCCAGCTCGCGGTGCGGTAAGCCACGCCGTGCGCCTCGCAGACCGCGCGGACCTCGGGGGCGATCTCGCGGAGCCGATCCGGGGGCAGCCGCGGGAACAGGTGGTGCTCGATCTGCCGGTCGAGCCCGCCGCAGAGGATCGAGACAGGCAAGCTGACCTCGAAGTTGTTGGTCGACTCCACCTGCATGGCATACCACTCGCCCCGACCGTGCGCGCGCGTCCCCTCGTCGTACGAGGCCACGTCGTGCCCCACGTGACCGCAGTAAATCGTCGCCGCCGAGTAGAGATCGCGCAGGGTCTCGGCCATCCAGTTGCCGAGGAGCACCTTCCAGAAGAACGGGCCGGCGAGGAGCGGAAAGAGCCCATAGTTCTTCAGGTAGTAAGGCACCCACTTGCGGAAGGCCTTGCGGTGCGCCTCTTTCGCGCTCTTCCACGAGCGATCCGGGAGGATGTCGAGCTGCTCCGGCCTCCCGTTGCCGAAGTAGAAATCGCTGAGGCCGGTGAAGTGCAGGTTCATCAGCAAGGTGAAATTCGGCGCCAGCAGGGCGAGCATGAAGGGGAGCTGGAACCGGTGATGCGGCGCGTGGGGCGTGTGCTCGGTGAGCCGCGCCGGGCCAAAGTGAATATCGGGATCCTTGCCGGCGATGTTGGTGTACTGATGATGACGGATGTTGTGGCCGTAGCGCCACGACTCCTCGTCGATGGGAATGTCCCACGAGAACGTCTTCGATTGCAGCCCTTCGTTGTCTTCGAGCTTGTCGTAGGCGCCGTGGAGCGCGGTGTGGCCGATCTCGGTGGCCTGGAGCTGCTTGTGCAGCCAGAGGGCGCCGACGCCGAGCGAGAACGAGAGAGGCTCGACGCTGATATGAATGAGCACGCGGCCCACGACCTCCATCGCCCGCGAGAAGCGGTCAACGCGGCGCACGTGGGCAATGTCCTCCGGGCCCACCTTGGCCTCCACCTGGTCGCGCACGCGGTCCATCGCCTCGCCGAAGCGCTTCAAGCGCTCCTTTCGATCCAGCGGGACGGGAGCGGACGTGGGGGTGCGGCCTTCGAGCGCGATCGTCTCGGTTTGCATGACTGTACCTCTGCGGACGCGCGTCTTCGCCGGGCACTCGCCCCGCCGTTGCGCGATCCGGTGTCACACTACTAACCGTTACAGTTATGACTGTCAAGAAAGAATCGACGCCCGTCGGACCTCGACCCGGGCGGGGCGATCCCGCGCGATTGACGGGCCGATCCGGCGTGCGCTATGGCTCGTCCTTCTCTGCGCCAGCGCACCCCGAGGAAGCATGACCGAAGAGCCCGTGATCGAGCTGCCCGCCGCCGAGGCTCCGAAGCCCTCCTTCTTTACCACCGTGAAGACGCTGCCGCGCTCCTTCTGGATGTGCTGCACCATGGAGATGTGGGAGCGCCTGGCGTACTACGGGGTGCGGATGGTCATGCCCATCTACATCGCCCAGGCCGACGAGCCCGGAGGCCTGCACTTCAGCCAGGGGGAGAAGGGGAGTATTTACGGGATCTGGGCCCTGATCCAGTCTCTCTTGCCCATGGTCACCGGCGGCTACGCCGATCGCTACGGCTACAAGCGGACGATCTTCGTCACGGTGTGGCTGAAGATCGCGGGCTACCTGCTCATGGCCACCCAGCACTCGTATGGTGGGTTCCTCACCGGCGTGGTGCTCTTGGCCACCGGGACCGCGCTGTTCAAGCCCGGGATCCAGGGGACGCTGGCGCAGTCCACCGACAAGCGGAACTCGTCGGTGGCCTGGGGGCTGTTCTACTGGCTGGTGAACGTGGGAGCGGCGCTGGGGCCGCCGCTGGCGGGCTATCTCCACATGATGGGGTGGTCGTGGGTGTTCTACGGCTGCGCCGCCATCGTCTCGCTCAACTTCGCGATGCTGCTCACGTACGAAGAGGTGGACTCGGGCGCCGACAAGACCACCAGCGCCGGGAAGGTCTTCAAGGACACCCTCGTCAACATCTGGGACGCGCGCTTGATCACGGTGATCCTGCTGCTCTCGGGCTTCTGGCTGATGATGTACCAGCTCTGGGATCTGATGCCGAACTTCTACAAGGACTGGATCAACAGCGCGGACTTCGTGAGCCACAACGGGTGGATCCCTCACGCCTGGCTCGATCTCAAGGATCCTCGCGGCGCCCAGCTCAAGCAGGAGAACGCGCTCAACCTCAACGCGGCCTGCATCGTGCTCTTCCTGGTGCCTTTCTCGTACGTGGTGGCGCGGGTCAAGGTGCTCCCGGCGATGACGGCCGGGATCCTGGTGGCGACGATAAGCATCCTCGTCGCCGGCCGATCGCAGAGCATTTACGTGCTCTTCGTGGGCGTGCTCCTGTTCTCGGTCGGCGAGATGCTCACGGGCCCCAAGAAGGTGGAGTATTTCGCGCTCATCGCCCCTCCGGGGAAGAAGGGGCTCTACCTGGGCTACATCAACATCCCGGTCGGGATCGGTCAGGCGCTGGGCGCGCAGATCGCCGGCGTCCTGTACGGGACCCGCGGGGAGAAGGCCACTCTCGCGCTGCGTTACCTGGCCGAGAAGACGGATTTCTCGGAGGGGAAGCCCTGGGACGGCAACGTCGGCGGCCTGGAGAAGCACCTTGGCGTGCTGCGGCCCGAGGCGTTCAAGAAGCTGCAAGAGGTCCTCGGGAAGAACGCCGCGGACACGACGGAGCTGCTCTGGAGCACCTACCACCCGTATCAGGTGTGGTATGCATTCGCGGCGATCGGGCTCGCCTCGCTCGTCGGGATGCTGATCTTCACCCAGCGATCGAAGCGCTGGAAAGACCTCGACGTCTGATTCCGGAGATCCAGAGCGGGGTGCTACCGATCGAACGCGTCGAAATTCCACCGACGCGGCTTGTCGCCGTACACGTGCTCGATCGACGAGAACACCGCCTGACGCCGCTGCGGGACCACCGGGGGCAGGTTGCCTTGATACCAGACGACGTCGTGATCGGGCGCCCCGCCCTCGCCGGTGATCGGGGTGATCTCGTAGATGATCCGGGTGTGGCCGAGGCGCGAGTCCCATCGTGACATGATCAGATCGCCGGCCGAGGCGTCGGTGATCGGGATGGCGTGGCTGTTGTCGATGACGTTGAGCGCGCCCATGTTGATGGTGACCACGCGCTTGAACTGCTCCTTGTCGGGGTGAGCGGCGGAGTCGTAGGTCTTCCAGCCGTGATCGTAGTACTTGAGGCGGAGCGGGAGGGCGCTTTCGTAGGCGTACTCGACCAGGCTGGTGAGGGCGAGATCGGCGCAGTCGATCTCCCCCGCATAGCCGGAAATGAAGCGTTTGGCGAAGAGCCGGTAGGCGAAGATCTTCTCGTAGGTCCAGTGCGTTGCCATGAGTCTTCTCGGCGGGGGAGGGGTGGTTCTCCAGGATCGCGATCAGGCGCGGTCGCCACGGCGGCGCGCGCGGAGGAGGGCAGTCATCGCGACGAGCGCCAGGGCGCCCGGGGCGCCGAGCGGCAATCGAGGCTGGCTGTCGCCGGGGAGTGCGCAGCCACATCCCGCGGGGGCGCCCGGAGTTCCGCTGCCACTGCTGCCGCCCGCGCCGCCGCTGCCCGTCTTTGCGCTGCCCCCCGCGCCGCCGCTGCCGCCGCCCGCTCCGCCGCTCCCGTTGGTGCCAGTCGTGGCCGCCGCGGAGCCGCCCGACCCGGTGTTCGTGCCAGTCGTTGCGGCCGCCGTCTCCCCGGTGCTGGCCGCGGTGCTGCCGCTGGGATCGAAGGCCACGAGGCCGAACTGCGAGAAGGATTCGGGCAGCGTCGCGCCGGCGCAGAGCTGGAACGAATAGGCCCAGTCGGACTGGAGGAGATACTGAGTCCCCACGGGCGGCCCGACCACGTCGAGCGAGACCACGACATTCCGGGTCTTGCCGGCGGCCAGCGCGCCCGCGTCGACGCCGGCGGCGAGGCCCGCGGCGGTGACGGCCAGACCGTTGATGTCGCCGTTCTGCCCATCCATCTGGAACTGGGTGAGCGACAGGCCCGCTTCGATCGGCAGCGTCAACAGCACCTTCTGCGCGGCGACTTGCCCCTTGTTGACCAGATCCAGGGTCACGGTGAGCTGGTCGCCGATCTTCACCGTGCTCGCGCTGGTGGTGAGCTTGGAGCCCGGACCGGTGAAATCAGGGGCGTTGACGTCGATGGCGAAGGCCGCGAGCGTGGGAACGTAGGAGTCGCCGGTGGTGATGGTGCGGAGCACCGCCGAGGTCTGCCCGTTCTGGAGCTGCCCCGCCTGCGAGGTGACCGGGATCGTGGTCACGTCCCAGCCCTGTCGCCCGCCGGAGACGTTGAAGCCCAGACCCGGGTTGTGGTTGACGAGGCCAAACGAGCCCTGGGTGTCGAGGTTGCCCGCGTAGTCGTTGATCTGCGAGCAGAAGAAGTTGTTGGCCGGGTTGTTGGGCCCCGAGAGCTGCACGAACGGGCCGGCGGCCGTGGGCGCGATCAAAAGCTGATCGCCAATGAGGTTGGCGTCGCCCTCGATGGTGCTGATCGCGACCTTGCCGTTGACGACGCCCGCAGGCGGCGTGCAAAACCCGTTGATGGTGTAGTCTTGCTGGCTGTTCTCGTCGACGAACGAGCCGCCGACGAAGACGCTGAGGTTGCGCACCGGCTCGGCCGAGTCGCGCACCACCACGGTGAGGGTCCACCCGGCCGCGTTGAGCGAGTTGATGTTCGTCGTTTGCGTGGCAGGCACACCTGCCACCGAATAGACGTCGCCGCCCGCGGCCTTGACGAAGCCAGTGACGTCGGCCGATCGCATGTAGTAGTTGACGGGGAAGCCAGCCATCGCGGTCGTGGCGATGGTGAGGGCCGTGCCCGCGTCGGGAGGCACGGTGATGCTGGCGTTGCCCGCCGTGAGCGTGACCGGGGTGTCGAGGAACGCGGTCACGTCGTCGGTGTACTTGTCGCTGCCTCCCCAGACCAGCTCGGCGTAGAGCACCGTGCCCTCGTTGGGGAGGGCGAGGACGGCTGTCGATCCGTTCTTGGTCCAGTCGTAGGTGGTGCCGACAGGCCAGGAGTTGAGCGGGTTGAACGGGGTGTCGTCGACGCTGTTGCCCAGCGCGATGAAGGTGCCAATCGAGTCCTTCGTGCCCGGGCCGTTCTCGTTCAAGGCCTTGCTCAGGCCGAGGGTGTTGCCGGTGGTGATGATCTTTCCGGCCGCCGTCGTGGTGTACCGGAGGACCTGCGCCTCGGCGGCGGCCGGGGCGACGATCGTGGCCGTGACCGCGGACGCGAGGAGGAGCAGAAGAGAAGCCCAGCGCATGGAAAACGAGTATCGGAGCGAGGCCCGAAGGTCAATGCCGACGAAGACGGTGTCGTCAGCGGTGATCGTGCTCGCGGCTGGCGCGCGCTCCACCGCCCTTGCGGGTGACTCGCAACAAGGCTGTTCGCGTTGACGGAGCCAGATCCAGGCCGTCGCGCTCGCCCGCGGCCAGGCGCAACGCGCCCACGTAGGCGATCATCGCGGCGTTGTCGGTGCAGCTCGCGAAGGGGGGGATGAAGACCTGGACTCCTCGTTTTGCGCCGGCCGCCGTCATCCGCTCTCGCAGGCCGCGATTGGCCGCCACGCCGCCGGAGATGACCACGCGCGTCAGGCCCTCGATCTCGGCGGCGCGCAGGGTCTTGCGGACCAGGGCGTCGACCACGGTGCCTTGAAAGGCGGCGCAGAGATCGTTGATGTCGGCGTCTGACAAGGGAGCTGGTCGATTGGCCACGTGGCGCGCGACCGCGGTCTTGATCCCGGAGAAGCTGAACTCGAGCGAGTCGCGCCGGGCCATCGCGGTGGGGACGACGTCGCGCGCGCGCGAGGCGTCGCCGAGGGCGGCGCGGCGATCGACGACGGGGCCGCCCGGGTAGCCGAGGCCAAGGAGCTTGGCGACCTTGTCGAAGGCCTCGCCGGCGGCGTCGTCGCGGGTGGCGCCGAGCTCGCGGACCTCGGCGAGCGCCGGGCCGTCGACGCGGTAGAGCGCGGTGTGGCCGCCTGAAACGAGGAGGCCGACGAACGGGTACGCGGGGCCCGGAGGCGCCTCGGCGCCGCGACGGAGGAAGACCGCGAGCAGGTGGCCGACGAGGTGATCGACGCCGATCAGCGGCTTGCCCGACGACCACGCGAGGCCCTTCGCCGCCTGGAGTCCGACGAGGAGCGCGCCCGACAGGCCCGGGCGGCAGGTGACGGCGATGCCGTCGAGCTCGGCGAGCGTGGTACCGGCGCGATCGAGGGCCTCGCGGATCACCGGGACGATGACGCGCGCGTGATCGCGCGAGGCGATCTCCGGGACGACGCCGCCGTAGAGCGCGTGGATCGCGATCTGGGTCTTGACCACGTCGGAGAGCACGAGGCCGTCGCCGGTCACCACCGCCGCGGCGGTCTCGTCGCACGAGGTCTCGACGCCGAGGACCTTCAAAACCCGCATGTTCCAGCCTGTCGCGTGAGGGGAAAGATGCCGAAGATCGGGCGCTGGCCCGGAGGCACGGTGACGTCGTCGCGGGGCGCCTTGCCCGGCCGGAGCAAGCGCACCTCGACGGTGTTGTCGTCGCGGAGCGAGAGCACCGCGAGGAGCGACTCGGCCGTGGGATCGACGGGCGCGACCGCGAAGATCCAGTTGCGGATCCGGCCGTCGCCGAACTCGGGCCGCGAGAGAGGATCGTTGTCCATCGCGGGGAGGCGGCGGAGCTCGGCGTCGGTGATCATCCGGCGCTCGACGTCGGGGCCGGCGCTCTCGAAGGTGGAGATCGATCCGGGCGATCCGGGGCCGTCGAGCGCGGACGCGTCGAGGCGGAGCCGCATCTGCACCCGTGGGCTCAGGCCCGTGCGAAAGGCGCCTCCGAGGGTGACGGACCCGCAGTAGGCGTTGCCCTGGCCGGTGGAGAAATGCTCGAGATCCGTGCAGCCGAGGCCGGCGCCGAGGATCGCCACGGGGAGAAGCCGTCCCCAGTTCATCGGCCGCAGGATGGTCGGTCATCCGGATGCCGTCCAGCGTCGTGTGGGCGAGGCCGGCCCGGGCCCGCGGAGCGGCCCTGCGAAGGATCGTCAATTTCGAGGTGCCCGCGGCCGCGCCGTGATGCGATAAACTGATCCAGCATGGCGAAGGACGACGATCTGCTTGCAGCCTCGGGGCGACCTCCGCCGAGGCGCGCGCTCGCGAGTCCTGGACGCAAGACCGCGCCCGCGGGGACGCCGGTCAACAAGCTGCCGGCCGAGGTCGCGCCCGCGGCGGTGGCCAGCACGTCGAGCCGCCCGCCGAGCGGCTCGCAGAACACCATGACGCCGCCGCGCACCGTCGGCGGCCACACGGCGCGGCTCTTTCGCGGCGAGGATCCCGACGACTCCGATCTCGAGGCGCCCGACGTGGTCGAGCTGCCGCGGCCGCGCGTGCCGGATCGCGCGGCGCGGGCGCGCGCCGCGGCCGTCGCTGCAGTGGCCGGGTCGGGCGAGGGCGACGACGAGGAGACGCTGGCGCGGATCGCGGCGAAGGTGAAGCCGCCGCCCGCCGGCGCGCGCGGCGGGACCATGCGCATGGACGCGTCGGATCGGCCGCCCGCGCTCGGGCCGCACGCCGTCGCCGCGGCGCGCCGGAACCCGCCGCCCGCGCCGGCAGCGCCGCCTCCGCTGCCGGTGTTCGATCTCGATTCAGTCGACGAAGAAGAAGACGTGCCCTCGACCTCACGCGGCGGCGCGGCGCGCGATCTGCGCGATCTCGCGCTCGCCGCGCCGCCGCTCGCGCCGCTCGTCGTGCCGCAGCTCGCGCCGGTGCCAGCACCGTTGCCCGCGGCCGCGCCGGTGCTCGCGCCTGCAGCGGCCCCCGCGCCGCCGATCGCCGCCGCACCGCCGCCGCCGCGGCCTCCGTCGACGATCGGCGAGATCTCGATCAGCGGCAGCGAGTTCGAAGCGACCGGGCTCCCGCCGCAGGACAGCGAGTCGCGCTGGCCCTTCGCGTTCGCCGTCGGCGCCGTGTCGCTGGCGATCGGGAGCCTGCTGCCGCTGCCGTTTCGACAGTACATCGTGCGCGATCGCGGCCCCGCCCCGGCCGCGTCCGCATCCGCCTCGGTCGTCGCCTCCGCGCCCGCGGTCCCCGCGCCTGAGGCTCATCCCACGGCGCCGGTCCACACCGCCACGCCGGTGCTCCCGTCGGCGCTCGCGGCCGTCCCGTCGATCACGCCGACCGCCAGCGCCAGCGCCGCGCGGCCGCCCGCGTTCGGTACCGTGAAGATCCCTCGGCCCAACCCGAGCACCCCGAAAGATGTTTTTTGAGCGATCATCGAGAACTCACCGCAGCGCGCCGAGTGGAGAAGATGCTGGTTCACCGTCCGAAGAGCTCTCGCATCGTCCTCGCCTTCACGGCCCTCGCCGCCGCCGCGGCCCTCACGCTCAGCCACGATTCCCGCGGGGCCGATCCCGGGAAAGAGGCCGAGGAGCACTACCTGCGCGGCAAGGCGCTGCTCAAGGGCGGCGACGTGAAGGGCGCGTACCTCGAGTACCGCGCCTCGTGGGATCTGAAGCAGAGCTACGACATCGCCGCGAACCTCGGCAACCTCGAGCTCGAGCAAGGTCTGCCGCGCGACGCCGCCGAGCACCTCGCGTTCGCGCTGCGCACCGTCGCCGTCGGCGTCCCCGAAGACCGCGTCGAGACCATCCGCGGGCTGCTCGACAAGGCGCGTCGGCTCGTCGGCGCGGCCACCGTGAAGGTCAACATCGACGGCGCGGAGATCCTCGTCGACGGCGTGCCCGTCGGCCGATCGCCGCTCTCCAGCGAGATCTTCGTCGATCCCGGCAAGCGCACGATCGAGGCGCGCCTCAACCCGTACGCGCCGTCCAGGAAGGTCTTCGACTTCCCGCGCGCCGCGACGATCCCGGTCGTGCTCCAGCTGGTGCTCGCCGCCGCGCCGACGGCCTCGGCGAGCGCGCCCACCGTGCCCACCGCGCCGCCGACCACCACCGCGCGGCCGAAGAGCATGGTCCCGGTCGGCGTCGGCGTCGCGGTCGCGGCGGCGGGGCTCGGCATTGGCATCGTCGGCGTGGTGCTCTCCGGATCGAAGGCGGGCGAGGTCGATCGCTTGCAGGGCGAGCTCGCGCCGCTCGACAAGAAGGGCGACCACAGCATCTGCAGCGCCGCTGCGCCGCCCCCGCAGTGCGCCGATCTCAACAGCGCCTTCCTCGCCAAGGGATCGTTTCGCAACCTGGCGATCGCCGGCTTCGCGACCGCGGGCGTGGCCTCGCTGGCGACGGTGGTGTGGATCCTGATCCCCGGCCCGAAGGCCGCCGCGACGAAGCCTGCAGCACCGAAGGCGACCCCGGTGCGCGCCTCGTTCTCGGCCGGCCCGAGCGGTGGCAGCGTGATCTTGAGCGGGCAGTTTTGACTTGAAGAAGAGAGAGGTCCACATGCGTAGCGCACTCCTGGGGATCGTCGTCGCGAGCGCGACGCTGGCTGCATTTCTCACGCTGAACGCCGCGTGCGGCGTGCTCCCGAGCGACTGCTTCGAGACCTTCACGTGCCCCTCCGGCGGCGGCGGCAGCTCGGGATCGAGCGCGTCGGCGTCGTCGTCGACCTCGTCGGGCACCGGCGGTGGCGGCGGCCCTCCCGCGACGTGCGTGCCGACCGCGGGGATGGATCCGCTCGACGACACGTGCGGCATCTTCGTCTCGTCGAGCCAGGGCACCGACGGCGCCGGCTCGGGCAGCAAGGCCAAGCCCTACAAGACCCTCGCGGCAGCGATCACCGCGGCGGCGAAGGCCAAGAAGCCAGTCTACGCGTGCGCCGAGACCTTCACCGAGACCCTGGTGATCGCCGCGGGCGTGGGGGTCTATGGCGGCCTCGAGTGCACGAAGAGCTGGAGCTACAAGGGAGATGCGAAGTCGACCCTGACCGCCGACGCCGACTCGGTGCCGCTGACGCTGAGCGCGACGGCCAACGGGGCTGCGCTCTTCGACTTCACGGTGCAGGCCGCGGACGCGGTGATCGCCGGGGGATCGTCGATTGCCGTGATTGCCGATCAGGTGACGGCGGCGTTGACCCGGTGTGATTTGATCGCGGGGAACGGGAAGGACGGGCTCGCGGGGGTGATGTCGACGGTAAATGTTGGGGAGCAAGTGGATTCGACCGCATCGTCAATCCGCGGGAACAACGGTACGGCCGCGTGCATGAATGCCGCCTCGTCGCCTGGCGGCTTGCCGAAGGACAACACGCTCTGTCCTGCCGCGATGGGTGGCCCGCTCGGCGGACTCGGTGGCAGCGGCGGCGTCGTGAGCGGCAGCAACGGAGACGCCAACCCTGCGACCATGAAGACGGCGCTTGGCGGAATCGGGCAAGCGGCGGCAGATCCAACCCTGGTCTGCCTCACCGGGAACGGCAATCCCGCGCTGCCCGGGGCCGATGGGGCCGGCGCGATCGGAAGCTCGACGATTGGCCAGCTAGGAGCCGCAGGCTACAGCGGCGTTGCGGGAAAAGACGGGGTCGATGGCAAGCCCGGTCAAGGCGGCGGGGGCGGCGGTGGGGCCAAGGGCAAGGCAGGTTGCGCCGGCGCCAGCGGCGGCGGCGGCGGCGCCGGCGGATGCGGCGGCCATGGAGGAACGGGAGGCCAGGCCGGCGGCGCGAGCATCGCGATGGTGAGCCTCGGTGCGACACTGATGCTGGATACCGTGACCGTTGCGCTTGGCGCAGGCGGCGCCGGAGGCGACGGCGGTGACTCGCAACCCGGCGCGGTGGGCGGGATAGGTGGCTTCGGCGGCGCGCCGAACGGCGGTGGCACCTTTCAGGCGTGCGACGGTGGCAAGGGCGGCCCAGGTGGCGCTGGCGGCACGGGCGGAGGCGGTCGCGGTGGGCACGCCATCGGCATCGCCTGGAACGGCACCAACGCGCCCACCAAAATGATGGTGCCGGTCTCAAAGCCGGGCATGCCTGGACTCGGCGGCAAAGGCGGACCCTCGCAGAACGGCGATCCGGGCCTGATGGTCGTCATGCAGAAGTTTTAGTGACGCTTCCAAACCAATAGCGGGGCTGCTATTGATGAGCTGACTTCGTTGCGGGGGCCTCGGGGGCCTTCGTGGGAGATTTCGGTTCATGAAGACTCGTCGCGCCGGCGCTGCTCTTGTGCTCACGGGGGCAGCCGTCGCCCAGATCGGGTGCTCCCTGATCCTCGACTTGAAGGATCGCACCGATACCTGGGGCGGAGGCGGAGCGGGTGGCGGGGGATCGCCGCCCGCATGCGTTCCGCACGAGAGCAATGCTCCTGTCGCCGATGTCTGCGGGATCTTCGTGTCGTCGAGCCTCGGTGCGGACAAGGCGGGATCCGGGAGCAAGGCGCATCCTTTCAAGACTCTCGCCGCTGCGACGGTCGCCGCCGGGAAAGCGAAGCTACCGGTCTTCGCGTGCGCCGAAACGTTCACGGAACCCGTGAAAATCGCCAGCGAGGTTGCGATCTTCGGCGGGCTCGACTGCACGAAGGCGTGGGCGTACGACGCGACCACGAAATCCAAGCTCACGGCGCTGTCGGACCAGATCCCGCTGACGTTGAGCCAGACGGCAACGAGCGTGCAGATCTTCGACTTCACCATTCAAGCGGCGGATGCGATGCTCGATGGTGGCTCGTCAATCGCGGTGATAGCGGTCCAGATGACCGCGTCGTGTACGCGGTGTGATTTGATTTCCGGCGACGCAAAAAAAGGGCGCGACGGGACAACGCCGACCGAGAACGTGGGGCCGACGATAAGCGGGAATGACCCGCTCATTCGAGGCAACAATGGTGTGGATGCGTGCGCGAGCACGACGCAGTCCCTGGGTGGCGACCCCAAGGATAACCAGCTCTGCCCGGCCGCGAACGGCGGGCCTCTCGGCGGCAACGGGGGTTATGGCGCTGTGCCTTCGGGCGGCGCCGGTAGTGCATACCCTGAGAGCGAGCAAACTGCCCTTGGTGGAAGCGGACAAACGTTTGATCCTTCGTGGACTTGTATTGTCGCCGGTGGAGCGAATGGCCACAAAGGCCAAAACGCAGCAGACGGGGGAGGCGCAGTTGGCATGTTCGCACTCGGCAAGCTCGACGCCCACGGGCTCACCGGCGCTTCCGGCATGACCGGCTTCGATGCCAAGCCTGGTCAGGGAGGCGGAGGCGGAGGCGGAGCAAAGGGCAAGGCCGGTTGCGCGGGCGCAAGCGGTGGTGGCGGTGGAGCGGGCGGCTGCGGCGGCCACGGAGGAACTGGTGGCAAGGCCGGGGGCGCGAGCATCGCGCTTGTAAGTCTGGGAGCGACACTGGTTCTGGATGCCGTGACCATTGCTCTGGGAACCGGCGGCGCGGGTGGAGGCGGAGGGGACGGACAATTCGGTGGACTCGGCGGCTACGCCGGCACGCCTGGGCTCGGCAACAGCGGCACCTTGAGTGGCTGTCAGGGCGGAAATGGCGGGCCGGGGGGCATCGGCGGCAAAGGCGGCGGCGGCCGGGGCGGCCACGCGATCGGGATCGCCGTGAACCTGGGTGCGACACCGGATATCAAAGGCGTGACATTCACGAATCCCGGCACTCCCGGCCCAGGCGGCAAAGGCGGCCCGATGAACGACGGCGATCCCGGCGTCCAGGCCAACGTCCAGCTCTTCCCCTGATCCCCGCGCTCACCACATCCCGAGCACCACCACGCCACCGGTCTGCGCCCCAACGACAGGCCGCACCTCGACGCGGCGCGCTCCACTGCTGCTCTTCGGCGCGCCCGACGGCGCGGTCACGAACGTCACCACCCCGCCGACAATCGCCGCTCCGCCGAGCAGAAACCCCACGGTCGACGCGGTCGCCGCCGCGAACGCCTCCCTTCCGAGCTCCGCGCCTGCCGGATCGCACTGCGTGAAGTCGCCCGGCGCGCAATGCGCGTGCGAGCCCGCGTCCTTGCGGATCGCCTTGGCGCCGTACACCGAGCCAATCACGATCCCCACGAGGCCCGCCGCGCCCACGGCGATACCCACGGTTCGCTGCGGACTCCATCGCGGCGCCAACTGCACGTCCGCGGGCTGCGGCGCCGCCTCCGCCGCGAGTGCGGCCAGCGCGGGCACCTCGGCGGTCATGGTCCCGGCGCCGGCTCGCACCGTCACCTTGCCAGTCCAGCGGGCTTTGCCCGGCGCGCTGGCTTCCAGGGTGTGGTCGCCTGGATCCACGGGGATCGCCGTTCCCCAGCTCCCTTCGCCCGAGAGCTTGCCGTCCCAGGTCACCGTCAGACCCGCGACGCGCGCGGCCGGAGCAGGGGAGATGATCACCTTCGAGAGCACGGGCTCGATCGCCCTGGCCCGGTCGGCGGCCGCCTGCTGTCGTGCGGTGTCGTCGCGCTTGCCCGCGAGAACGCCCGCCTGCTGGTACGCGCCCCACGCGCTCGCGGTCCGCGCCGGGGACGAGTCGCGGTAACAATCGCCCAGGTTCAGCAGGGTACCCGGCGTCGGATCGAGGCGCTCGGCCTCCTCGAACTTCGGGCAAGCGTCGTTGAAGCGGCCCTCTTTGACCAGCTTCTTCGCGTCGGCAAAGACCACCTCGGCCGCGGCCACGTCGGCCGGCGACGCGTCGGCCCACGCCGCCTGCGCCTGGAGCAGCGCGCCGGTGACGATCAGGCCACCGATCAGGGAAGAGAGCGTCGTCATCGCAGTTCAGCCTCTACCGATCCAATACATCTTTCTTCGGCGGAACCGCAGAGGTTTTGGGGCGCGGTGAAACCGGACGAGGCGAAGACGACGGCGCCCGCGGGACGACCACGGACGCTGACGGCGCGCCCACCGCCGCGGAAGGCGCCGCCGTGGGCGTGACGGTCGGCTCCAATGCGGGCAGCGACGCGGAGGGCGCGAGGGTGGCAGTCTCGGCGACGAGCGGAGCCGGCGGGGCCGCGACCACGGCGCGCGCGATCGCCCCGCCGCCCACCAGGAGCAGCAGCCCTGCGGCGCCGAGCCCCAGGGCAGCGAGCGGCCTGCGGGTGGAGCCGGATCGTCGTGGCGCCGGGGCCGGCGTGGCCGCGCTCTCCAGCGTCCCGGGGACCTCCGACGAAGCGGGAGCCCATGGTGACGAAGTGTCGGGCGTCTCCGGCGGTGATCGGGGCGAGAGCGACGCGAGCGGTGAGACCGGCAAGAGATCGGTCGCTTGCGGAGGCGCGTAGTCGACGCCGAGGATCGCCGCGGCCCGCTCCGCATGGACAATGAAGCGCAGCGGCGCAAACGGCACGAGCGCCGCGGCGAGCTCGGCGACGCTCTGCCAGCGCTGCTCACGGTGCTTCTCGAAGCAGCGGAGCAGCACCGCCTCGAAGCCCTGCGGCGCGCCGATCCGGAACGTGGACAGAGGCGCCGGCTCGCCGAAGAACACCCGCGCACAGACCTGCTGGATCCCCTCGCCGTGAAATGGCGTCAGCCCGGCGACGAGCTGGAACAGCACGATCCCCAGCGCCCAGACGTCCGATCGCCCGTCCACGTCTTTCGAGGCCTCCATCTGCTCGGGAGACATGTAGAGCGGCGAGCCGAGGACGGCTGTCGCGTGGGTGAGGTTCACGCCGGCCTCGGTCAGCTTGGAGACGCCGAAGTCGAGCACTTTGATGCACGGTGAGCCGTCCGCAAACCGGGTGAGAAACAGGTTGGCCGGCTTGAGATCGCGATGCACGATCCCGGCCCGGTGGGCCTCGGCCACGGCCTCGCAGACCTGGAGAATGTAGCCGACCGCCTCGGCGAACGGCAGCACCCCGCCCTCGTCGAGGAGGGCGTCCAGGTCTTTCCCTTCCAGGTACTCCATCACGAGATAGGGAGTCCCGGTGCCCTCCATCGTCCCCACGTCGAGCACCTTGCCCGCGTGCGCGCTGGTGAGCCGCGCCGCGATCCGCGCCTCCTGGAGGAACCGCTGCTGCCGCTCCGGGCTGGTGCCTTTGCCCGGCAGCATGAACTTCATGGCCACCCGGGTGCCAAAGCCCAGATGGGTAGCGGCGACCACCACGCCCATGGCACCCTGGCCAAGCACCTTCTCGATCCGGTACTTGCCCATGAGCAGGGTGCCCGGCGTGGTCAGGTTCTCGTTCATGGCGCGGAGCCGAGCATCGTCGGATCCCGGGGTGAGGTCAACGATTGCGGTGCCGCCTTTCCGACCTCGCGGCTCGGCTCACCCGACCGCTCCATGGATCCTCGTTCACCAGGCAGAAACGCCGCGGGAGTGGTGCTACGGTGCGCCATGGCCCCCACCATCGGCAAGACATCGCCGCAGACCTCGTCGTCGCCCACCGTGCCCACCGTGCCCACGGCCGAGGCCTGGCGCGCCATGACACCCGCCGAGCAGATGGCCTTCCAGCTCCGGGTCATCGATGCGCTGTCCGATCCTGCGGTGCTCATGTCGGAGGGCCAGCCGCACCGGAAGACCAAGGCCCGCTCGATCGACGCCCTCGGCCTGCACTTCAGGACCATGGGGCGCGTCGTCTATCTCGCGGAAGAGCTGGCGGTCCTCTACCCGGGCGAGAAGCCGTTCTCGCCGGACATCCTCGCGGTGCTCGGCGTCGAGCAGCCCGAAGACGACGAGCGGATGTCGTGGGTCGTGGTCGACGAGGGGAAGGGACTCGACCTCGTGATCGAGGTGCTCCACCGCGGCGACCGCGACAAAGACCTCGTGGAGAACGTCGAGCGCTATGCCCACCTCGGCATCCCCGAGTACTTCGTCTACGACCGCGCACGGCAGCAGATCCACGGCTATCGCCTGCCCAGCGTGGCCGGATCGACCGCCGCACGCTACCAGCGCATCGTCCCCCAGCTCGGGCATTACCATTCGAACGTGCTCGACGTCGATCTCGTCATCCTCGACAACAACCTGCATTTCCTCGTCGGCGAGGCCGAGCTGCCGGGCTCCGCCGACCTGATCAGCCGCCTGCAAGGCCTGCTCGTCAACGTCGAGGCCAGGGCCGAGGAAGCCCAGACCCAGGCCCAGCGGGCCGAGGCCCAGGCCGCGGCGAGAGCGTTGCTCACGGTGCTCCGGATCCGCGGCGTCGAGGTCTCGAGCGTCCAGCGCGAGCGCGTGCTGGCCGAGAACGACGTGAAGAGGATCGAGCGATGGTTGGAGAAGGCGATTGTGGCGGCGTCGCTCGCTGAAGTGCTCGACGAGCCGAGCTGAGCAAGCGCCGACTGGCCACCTTCTCCAGCTGGAGGGTGCTTGCCTCTCCGGAGGCACCAGGTCTCCTGGGCTCACACGAGAGCCGCCTCGCTGGCAGCACAAGCCACCTCCCGCACCTGCACGGTCCCGCGCAGATCCCCTCCCACCTTCGGCGCCAGCGCGTTCTCCGCCATCTCGACGCCCGCGCGCTCCAGCGCCTCGTGCAGGCGCAAACGCAGCATCCGGCTCCCCTGCGCCGTCCGCCGCGCGCGGGGTAAATCGAGGCCCACGTTGCAGAAACCATTGTGCGCCGCGCCGACGCGCAGCACGAAGCCTCCCACCGCGGCTTCGCGGGAGACGGCCTCGAGGCGGGCGAGGATCTCGACGGGGGAGGCGTGGAGGAAGGCTTCGCTCATCGCGCGACCATGCCGGGTCGCGCGCGCCGCCACAATGGGGCGAGCGGACGGAGAATGTCCGCGCCGTCGAGGCGCTAGCTGTTGACGAGCGGATTGTGCGGTCACGATCGCGCTTGGATTTCTCGCCGGACCTGCGTAGCCTCCGCTCTGCCCCCCAAAGGGAGCACCCCGGAGCCGCGTCCGCGCGGAGCGCTTTCAGCATGGCAAAGCTCGTGGTCAACGGGGCAAAGCTCGAGTGCAGCGAAGGGCTCGCGCCGTCGACGCTCACCGTCTTGCCGACGAACGGATCGGACGCCGACAAGCAGCCCGCGGCCACGATCCAGGACCAGATCCCGATGGTGAACATCGCGGCGTTCGGGATGTGCAAGACCCAGGCAAACCCGCAGGTCGCGGCGGCGACGGCGGCGGCGCAAGGCGTGCTCACCCCGCAGCCCTGCGTCCCGGTCATCACGGCGCCGTGGTCGCCGGGCTCGGCGATCATCACCATTCAGCGGATCAAAGCCCTCTCGGCCGACTCCAAATGCTCGTGCGCGTGGACGGGGAGCATCAAGATCACCGACCCTGGCAACGGCGTCGACATCGAATGAAAGATTGACCATGGACTCCTTCTCGGTGAAGAGCGGCGCGTTCGTGGCGGTCCAGTGGACCGTCCTGTCCATCGTCGGCGAAGAGGCTCTGTCCGAGCTCTCGTCGTTCACGATTCACCTCCTCGCGCCGCGATCCCAGATCGAGAGCGCCGCGCACGACGCCCACGTCGAGCCGTTCGAGCTCTTGCTCGTCGGACAGACCATCTCGTTTCACCTCGACGACGACGGGATCGAGCGCTTCGGCGTGGTCGCCGCCGCGCGGATCGAGGCCCCGGTCGAGCGCAACGCCGTCCAGCACTCGCGGGTCCGGGTGGAGGTGGTCCCCCGGGCCTGGCTGCTGACGCAGCGGCGCAACAGCCGGATCTTCCAGGGCATTTACGTCCACCAGATCGTGAGCGCCGTCCTCGCCGAGTCCGGGGTCAAGCACCGCTGGAGCCTGGGCAACACCTACCCGAAGCGGGTCTATTGCACCCAGTACGACGAGACCGACTACGAGTTCGTGACTCGCCTCCTGGCCGAGGAAGGGATCCTGTTCTTCTTCAACCACGAGCAGAGCTTCGCGGGCGGCCCCACGCCCACCAACGCAGTGCCCGATCCCTCCGGCTGGGAGACGGCGTCCAAGGTGCTTGGCGCGGTGGGCACCGTGGCGAGCGGCATCGGAGGAGCGGTGCCTGGCGTCCTCGGATCGGCCGCCAGCATGTTCGGCGATCTCTTCAAGCCCAAGGCCAAGGACGAAGAGGCCGACGATCCGATGGTGATCGGCGCCGGCGTCGCGGGCCCGGCCGGCCCGGGCGACGTCTTCGTGTTCATCGATCAACCGGCCTTCTACCCCGATTGCCGGGCGCAGCACTCCGAGCACGAGGGGCTCACGCTCCAGCTCCGCGACGAGGGCGGGCTCGACGGCGACCACTTCCATCGCATCACCGAGCTCGCCCCCTCCGAGGCCGTGCGCACCCGCCGGATCGAGGTCCGCGACTACGACTTTCGCCGGCCGATGCTCCTGCTCCAGGCCAGGACCGAGAGCGCGACGTCCGCCCTCGGCGACCCGCGCGAGGCGGTCGCGGGCGATCCGCCGCTCGAGATCTACGACCACCACGGCGAGTACGAGAAGCCCGAGGTCAACTCGCAGATGGCGGATCTCCACCTGCAACAGGCGCGCAGAGATGCGGTGGTGATGGCCGGCCGCGGCTCGTGCCCCAACCTCTCTCCCGGCCACAAGTTCCAGCTCCAGAACCGCACCGCGTCGCACCTGGCCGACGGGGGATTCGCGGTCACCCGCGTGCATCACGAGTCCTTCAACACCGGCTTTGCGCAGGCGGGGCAGCGCACCGAGGCCAGCCTCGAAGGCGTCGTCGACGGCGTGGCCACGGCCATCCACGAGGCCCTCGCCACCCGCGAGCCGCTGGGCGAAGAGGCGATTCGAGCCATGATTCGCCGGCAAATCGGCTCGCGTCAGCAGGGCAACCGCACCTACCAGAACCGCTTCGACTGCGTCCCTTCGAGCCTCGCGCACCGGCCGCCGCGCCCTCGCCGGATCACCCGCAACGTCACCGAGTCGGCCACCGTCGTCGGGCCGGTGGGCATCCCCGCGGCCACCCGGGGCCCGGTGGATCCCACCGCGCCCGCCCAGCAAGACTCGGCTCAGGAGATCTACACCGATCGTTTTGGTCGGGTGAAGATCCAGTTCCACTGGGACCGAGAGGGCCAGTGGAAAGAGAACAGCTCGTGCTGGGTGCGCGTCGCCCAGACCTGGGCCGGAGCGGGCTTTGGGTTCCAGTTCATCCCCCGCATTGGCATGGAGGTGCTGGTCACCTTCCTCGGCGGCGATCCCGATCGTCCGGTGATCATCGGCAGCCTCTACAACGCCACCCACCTCACGCCCGAGCCGCTCCCGCAGCGCCTGACGCGGAGCGGGATCCGCACGCAGAGCTCGCCCGGCGGCGGCGGCTTCAACGAGCTCTCCTTCGAGGACGCCGCGGGCGTCGAGCGGGTGCTCATCCACGCCCAGAAGGACTTCGAGGAGATCGTCAACGACACCCACAACCTCAACGTGAAGGGCGATCAGCGGGTGACCGTGGGCGCCACCCAGCGGGTCGGCGTCGCGGTCGATCAGGTGGTGGCCGTGGGGCAGAACCTCACCACCCTGGTGGGCAAGAGCCACAGCGAGACGGTGCGCGGCAACCACACCACGCACGTGCTCCGCAACGACACCAGCGTCGTCACCGGCGACAGCTTTCAGACCACCACCGGGGTCGCGGCGCGGACGGCCAGCTCCGACGATCTCACCGTGGTCGAGGGCGATCGCAACGTCACGGTGCGCGGCAACCTCATGACCCACGTGGGCGGGCGGAGCGCCGAGCAGAAGAGCAGCACCATCACCTACGTCAACGGGAGCTCGTTCCTCACGGCCACCGAGCGGGTGCTGCTGAAGGCCGAGAAGGCCGACGGCGACGGGAGCGCGTCGGTCGTCCGGCTCGAGTGCGGCGACAGCTTCATCGAGGTCCATCACGACAAGATCACCTTGAGCGCCAGGACCATCGAGCTCCTCGGCGGAGACACCGTCAAGCTGAAGAAGGGCAAGGAGGCTCAGGTGCTGCTCGACTCCGACGGAGCGGCGATCCAGGGCGATCCCATCACCCTCCAGACCCCGACGGGCTCCAAGGTCCTGCTCGACGGAGGCCACCTGTCGATGATTGGCACCCAGAGCGCGCTGATCCACGCCATCAAGATCGCGCTCGAGTCGGGCCAGGCGTCGAGAGAGGCGCTCCACGCCGCCATCGAGCAGGCCACCCACACCCCGAACGTCAAGCTGGTTTTCACCCACATGAAGACGGTCGACGCGGGCAACCGGATCAAGAACACCAAGTACCGGGTCGTCGTCGAGGATCAGGTGTACGACGGCGTCACCGACGGCCAGGGCGAGCTCAAGGTCTGGGCGCCCGACGGCGCCAAGGTGGTTCACGTGATCCTCTGGGCCAACGAGTCCTTCCGCGACCTCTACCCGCACGGACCGCTGGTGTGGCTCGTCCACCTGGTGACCGAGTTTCCCGCCGAGACCACGCCCAAGGGCGCCCGGCTCCGCCTGCGAAACCTGGGCTACGATCCCGGCACGGTGCTCGTCGACGACACCCTCGACGACCTGACCCAGCAAGCGTTGCTCGAGTTCCAGCTCGACCAGGAGATCCCCATGACCGCCGAGCTCGAGGACGCGACCAAGAAGAAGCTCTCCGAGCAGTACGGGAGCTGGTCCTGACATGCCCAATCAACCGCGCATCGGGTACGCCGTCCTCAACGAGAAGGCCCGCCTCCACGCGCCGCTCCGCTATCTGCCGATCATCATCGTGCCCGGGATCATGGGCACTCGCCTCACCGACGCCAAATCCGGGGAGCTCATCTGGAACCCGGTCGGAAAGCCGCTCGGCGAGGGCCCGCAGCCCTTTGCGGTCAACAACGAGCGACTCTCCCAGACCTCGTCCGAGCTCATCCCCGACGAGACCCACGGCTACGACTACGACGAGGACGACAAGGAGAACGAGATCAAGGGGATCAAGCACTTCTACAACCTGGTAGGCGACTTCTACGCCAAGCTCGCCAAGGCCATGGCCGTGCTCGATTGTGGGCAGTCCGGCGAGTACCAGCTCAAGCCCAGGGTCTATTGCGCGGGCTACGACTGGCGGCTCGACAACGCCAAGGCCGCCTTGCGCCTCGCCGGCGTGGTGGAAGAGGCGCTGCGCGAGACCGGCGAGCGCAAGGTGATCATTCTCGGCCACTCCATGGGTGGCATGGTGAGCCGGTACTATTGCCGGGTCCTCGGCGGCGAGTCCAAGGTCCATGCGCTGTTCCTGCTCGCGAGCCCCACCCTCGGCGCGCCGGCCGCGTACACCCAGCTCAAGCACGGTCCTCCAGGCTTCTACCTGAAAGACATGCTCCAGGCCGAGAACACCCGGGACTCGGTCACCGAGGCGTTCCAAGAGGCCGCCATGGGCGAGTCGGCCATAGCCAACCTCACCAACATCGCGCCCGAGGCCGCGGCGCTCACCGGCGCCGGAGCCGGGTCCAAGGCCCTGAGCGCGGCCAAGGGCGATCGCTTGAAGACCTCGATTGTCGGCCTCCTGGGCGAGATGTTCGTCCTGCTCTCGCTCGGCGCTGGCCGGTGGATCAGCCGCAAAGAGGCCACCTATTTCACCCGGCAAATGCCGGCGATCTACCAGCTCCTCCCGAACGCGGCCTACTCGCGCGAGCACAAGAACTGGATGATCTTCGACCCGCTGGCGACGGGCCACCCGCCGACCGGCTACATGATCATCTTTCCCACCCTGCTCGATCTCGCCAGCTCGCTCGTCGGTGGCATCGGCAACGCGCTGAGCTCGGCGTCGGCCAGGAGCGGCGACAAGATGAAGGACTCCATGATGGCGTTCTTCAACCCCGAGGACGCCGAGCGCACCTCGGGCCGCGCCAAGCGCAACGCGCAGACCCTGGAAGAGCGGATGGCGTCGATCGTCAAGGCGGTGAAGAACGACAACACCGGCGTCGCCCCCGGCAAGGAGAAGAGCTTCCTCGAGAGCGAGGCCGACGCCATCAAGCAGATCATCGAGCTCTACCAGCGAGCGCAGAAGTCGTTCATCGACTGCACCAACAACCGCCAGGTCTACGACGATATCTACACCGGCCTGGTCGACGTCGTGGAGATGCGGGCGATCTGCGCGTCGAGCCTCCAGCTCTTCTATCGGTTCGACGAGGCCCTGACGGTGAACCCGCGGGTCGAGCAGGGCACCTCACCGCTCGATCTGCTGAAGGGCCTGCTCAGCCCGATCTTGACGCCGCTCGGCGTGGATCTGGCCAAGATCGAGGGCATGGTGCAGGACGGGGTCACCTCGTTCGTCGGCGCCGTCGGCGGCGCCTTGTTCACCAGCGGCTCGTTCAACCCCGGAGCGCGCTTCGAGAAGAGCGAGGCCGATCGGGCCCTCGACGCGAAGAAGAAGAAGGCCCGAGAAGACCGCGACGCGGCCGACAAGCTCAAGAACAAGCCCCTGGTCTACATGCCTCCGAACACCTTCAACGCCTACTGCACGACCGAGGAGGTGGAGCCGGGGTGCATGCTGCTCGCGACCGACGTCGTGTCCAACGACGACTCGAACTTCCTCCGGATGATCCTCCTCCCGTACTCGCTGGCGCTCGCGCTGCCGCAGCTGGCGATGGGCGCGGATCACGCGTCGGGCCTCGCGTCGCAGGCGTTCGGCGACGGCACCGTGCCCACCGTCAGCGCCAACCCCGATCCGGCGCTGCTCTCCCGGCCGTTCATCGTCAGCCACGAGATCAAATTTGCTCGCCACGCCGATCTCGCGAGCGCCGAGGCCACGATCTCCTGGGTGAAGGAGAAGATTCAAGACCTGCTCCCCGAGTTCCTCGCCACCTGAAGGCCCCTGATGTCCAGGCACTATCGAGTACAGATCTACTGGCCCGGGCGCACCGACACCGTCCGCACGATGGCCGGGCAAGTCGCCGCGTTCCTCGCGGAGCTCGCGACGATTCACCCCGGGTTCGCCCGCTTCGTCTACGAGGACGGGCAGCGCAAGCTGGTCCCGGTGAAGTCCGAAGACGACTGCGCCGCGGCGCTCGCGCAAAGGACGGTGCGCTGGAAGACCGGCGAGGTGCTCCAGACCTCGTATCAACCGCGCTTCTTCGTCGATCGCAAGGCCGGCGCGCCCGTCGAGGTCGCGGTCACCTGCGGGATCGAGCCGACCGCCCTCGACGGGGTGTTCGTCCCCAACCGCCTCGAGCTCCTGGTGCGGGCCGACATCGGCGACGAGCGAGCGAGCCGCCCGGTGCTGGAGGCCGCGATCAGGAGCGCTGTCTCGGTGTTCCGCCCTGATTTCGGCTTCGTCGGGACCGAGTCCGTCCCCAGCGCGCCAATCGCGGTGTTCTCCGACGGGACCCCGGTCGTCGGGTGGATGACGTACCTGCGCGCCGCGTTCCCGCCGATCCCGCGCACGCTCCCGACCCCCGCGGTGGCCTACCCCGTGAAGGATCTCGGGACGCTGATCATCGCTCATCCCGAGCTATTTCACGAGCTGGATCCGGCCCAGCGCGCCTCGATGGAGCGAGTCCGCGAGGCGCTCAAAGCCGCCGAGGTCCTCGTGCCCTCGACCAGGTTGCCAAAGCAATCATGAGCGGCGTTTGGAGAGCGACTCCACCACCTTGGGCGGGGCGGGCGCGGGGGCCGGCGCGGGCGGGGCACCGGCGCTGTTCTCCTTGAGCCAGAGGCTGTAGGCGGCGAAGGCGCGCGCGAACATCATGCGCTGGAGCGGATCGGCCTCGAAGCGGGCTTTCCAGTAGGCGTCGAGCAGGGGCCGCACCTCGTGCGAGACGCGATAGAGGCCCAGGATCCGCGGGGCGTTGGTCGGGTTGGTGTGGAGATCGACCCGGAACGAGGCGTACTGTTGCAGCGTGAAATCGGGGACGCCGGGGGGCAACGGCGGTGGCGCCGCCACCTCGTTTACGAGAGAGACTGTCGAGCCCAGGGACTTCACCTCGCGGCTCGACTCGGCTGGTCCCTGGATGGCCTGCGCCTGCGCCACCGCGCGCTCGTAGGCCTGCGTCGGGGAGGCCTGCGACGCGTGGAAGGGCATCGGCGCGGCGAGCGGGCTGTCGAGGTTCGTGGGCAGGGTGGAGTTGAAATCGGGCGTGGCGGGCTTCACCACCGCGGGCGCCGCAAAGGGGGCCTGGACGATCGGCGGAGCCGGCGCTCGATCCGCGAAGCTGGCGTGTCGAGACCAGAGCGAGGGGCCGTTCGACGCGGGCCCGTCGAGGCCCGGCATCAGGTGAACGACGGGCACCGGCATCGGCAGCTCGTCCCCTGGCAAAGGGGTGTTCATCGCCGACGAAGGCGCGGCCTCGGGATCGAGCTCGTCGGGGCCGGGGAGCGGGCCTATCGACTCCAGCGGGGGTCGCTGCGCCGCGAGGCGCTGGCGCGCGCGGGCGAGCGCGCTGCCAAAGCGGGTGGCGAGATCGGCTTTGCCGCTCGCGAGCTCGGCGTCGCGCGCCGCGGCCCACCGCGTCGACTCGGCCTCCCAGATCCGCCGTCGCAGGCCGAGGCGCGCGAGGACCTCGTCCTTCTTTTCTGCGGGAAACTCGCGCAGATAGGCTGTCACCTCGGCGTAGCGGGCGAGATCGATGGATTCGGGCGTGGCGCTGGGTTTCATCTCGGGTCCCGATCAGGAGTGCGAGGGTCGGCTGGCCTACCGTCGCACGGTTCGGCCCCCGAAGGCTACCGCCCTCTCAGTCGCGCAGAGGGGAGGTGACCTCGGCGAGGCGCCGCCCCAGATACCGACGCTCGGCCTCGTTGCCCGCGAGCGAGAGCGCCAGTTGGTAGGCGGCCCCGGCCTCGGCGCGGCGGCCGGCGCGGCGGAGGAGATCGGCCCGCGCCGCGTGGAGCAGGTGATACTCGCGCATCCCCGCGCGCTCCGCGAGCGCGTCGAGCCGCGCGAGCCCGGCGTCCGGGCCTTCGACCATCGACACGGCCACCGCGTGATTGAGCTCGATCACCGGCGACGGCGACGCCCTCTCCAGCGCCGCGTAGAGGGCCGCGATCTGCGCCCAGTCGGTGTCTTCCGGTCGCTCGGCGCGGGCGTGGAGCGCGGCGATCGCCGCCTGGATCGCATAAGGCCCCTTGCCGCCGAGGGCGAGCGCCGAGTCGAGCGACGCCAGGCCCTCGGCGATCTGCGCGCGATCCCAGCGCGCTCGATCCTGATCTTCGAGCACCACGAGATCGCCCTCCCCGTCGGTGCGCGCGTCGCGCCGCGAGTCGTGCAGCAGCATCAGCGAAAGCAGCGCGCGCGGGTCGGCGCGATCGGGGAGCAGGCCCGCGCAGAGGCGGCCCACGCGGATGGCCTCGCCGCAGAGATCGCGACGCAGGAGCGCGTCGCCCGCCGTCGCCGCGTAGCCCTCGCTGAAGACCAGGTACACCACCGCGAGCACCGCGGAGAGGCGCTCGGGCAGCTCCTCGATCGGCGGCACGCGGTACGGGATCTTCGCGAGCTCGATCTTCTGCCTCGCCCGCACGAGGCGCTGGGCCATGGTCGGCACCGGCACCAGGAACGCGCGCGCGATCTCCTCGGTGGTGAGCCCGCAGAGCGTGCGCAGCGTCAGCGCGATCTGCGCCTCGATCGCCAGCGCCGGGTTGCAGCAGGTGAAGATCAGCCGGAGCTGATCGTCGTGGAGCGGGTCCTCGCCGAGCGCGCTCTCGGCCTCGGCCTCGATGGCCTCTTCCTCGAGCGCCAGCGCGGCGAGCTTCTCCTCGAGCCGCACCTTGCGCCGGAGGCGATCGATCGCCTTGTTTTTTGCGGTCCGGACGATCCACGCGCGCGGCACGCTGGGCACGCCCTCGTCGCGCCACTGCGAGAGCGCGGCCTCGAACGCGTCGTGGACCGCCTCCTCGGCCAGGGTGAAATCGCCGCCGAGAAGGCGGATGAGCCGCCCGAGCACCCGCCCCGACTCCTCGCGATAGATCGCCGCGATCTGCTGCGGGAGAGGGTCCATGGAGTCCGCTACGTTAGTCGGAAGCTCCCGGCTGGAGAAGCCGTGGCGAGGTGATCGACGCGGATCGTTCGTTACATCGCGACGAGCGGGCGGACCTCGATCGCGCCGGTGCGCGCCGTGGGGACGCGCGCGGCGATGGCCCGGGCCTCGTCGAGATCCTTGGCCTCGATGAGGTAGTAGCCGCCGAGCTGCTCGCGCGTCTCCGCGAAGGGCCCGTCGGTGACGAGCTGTTTGCCGTCGCGCACCCGGACCGTGGTCGCGGTGCTCGTCTTCTGGAGCGCGTCGCCGGCCTTGAAATTCCCGGCCGCCTTGATCGACTTGGTGAACTCCATGTACTCGCCCCAGGTCTTCTGGTTCGACTCGGGGGAGCGCGCGCCGGCTTCGCCTTCGTTTTCGTAGATCAGGATGATGTATTGCATGGGGGTCTTCCTCTGGTGCCGTGGGCGGCATCGCCGCCCCGTTTGACCAGGGGTCGAACGAGGCGGCCGCGGATCGACAGAGGGTCGAATTTTTTTGAAGACCGTCTACACGGCGGCGGCCCGGGCGTGCGCGCCCTCGAGCATCATGGAGGTGATGGCGCCGTACGCCGCCGACCACTGCGCCGTGTGCTCCTCGGTCCACTCGGCGCCGGCGACCTGCGACATCGCGGTGATCAGCGCGTCGCCGACGTAGGGGTACATCTCGTCCTTCACGCCGTAGTCGAGGTGCTTCGCGCCCATCGCGCTCAGCGTCTCTTTCAACCACGAGGCGTCCTCGAGGCGATCCATCACCGCCACCAGCGCCTGGGCCAGCATCGTCTCCTGGTGCTGGGCGCTGTTGCGCCCGAAGAGCGGCTTCACCTGCGGGTACTTCGTGAACAGGATGCCGTAGAAGCGATGCGTGAGGGCGGGCTCGCGCTCGAGCACGAGGGCGAAGCTCGTGCGGAGCAGCTCGACATTGAGACTCATGGGTTTCCTCCCGTCGGGCGCGGGCGCTCTGTTGCGCGCGTCCTTCGTGGAGCCGCCTTGAGCAGGAGGCATGCCTGAGCGTTTTCCTCGGTAAAACGGCTGCGGATCGGGTGCCCCGTCTCTCCCACGAGACGCCGCGGTCTCCTCGCGTGTTGCCGCGCTCCCCGCTTCGCGGCTATTGCTGTCTCCTCCAGGAGACAAGCTCAGGAGAACCGCTCCGTCAGGAGAACCCGAGTGCCCCTGCTCGACGCCGTCCGCAGCCTCGCCGAGGCCTCTTCCGCTGAAGAGGCCTCGCGAGCGATCCTGCGATCGCTGGCCCGGACGACGCCCGCCAACGCGCTCGCGGTGCTCCGCGCAGGAGACGACGGCTCGCTCTTCGTCGCCGCGCAGATCGGCCTCTCCGTCGCGGCGTCGAGCGTCCGCTTCCGCCCGGCGGATCACCCTCGCCTCGCCCGCGCCATGGCGAGCGCCGCGCCGATCCGCTTCGACGATCCGCGCCAGCCCGATCCTTACGACGGCCTCCTCCTCGGCAGCACGGCCGCGGTCGATCCGATCCACGCCTGCCTCGCGGCGCCGATCTACGCGCGCGATCGGCTCATCGGCGTGCTGACGATGGACGCCCTCGATCCGCGCGGGCTCGACGGCATCCGCGACGACGAGGTGCGGCTCTTCGCCGGCCTCGCCGCGGCGGCGGCGCGCCTCGGCCCGGCGCCCGCGCCGACGAGCGCCGCGTGGCGATCGCGCGAGGCCTCCCCGCTGCTCGGGCGCTCGTTCGCGATGGAGCGGATCGACCGAGAAATCGCGGTCCTCGGGCCGTTGCCGACCACCACGCTGATCACCGGCGAGACCGGCGTCGGCAAGGAGCTCGTGGCCCGCGCGCTCCACGATCGATCGCCGCGCGCGAGCCGGCCGTTCCTCGCCGTCAACTGCGCCGCCCTCCCGCGCGAGCTGGTGCTGTCGGAGCTCTTCGGCCACGCGCGCGGCGCGTTCACCGGCGCCGCCGCGCCGCGCGCCGGCCGCTTCGAGGCCGCCGACGGTGGGACGCTGTTCCTCGACGAGATCGGCGATCTCCCGCTCGAAGCCCAGGCCCCTTTGCTGCGGGCGATCCAGGACGGCGAGATCCAGCGCGTGGGCGAGGATCGCGCCCGCCACGTCGACGTCCGCCTGGTCGCGGCCACCCATCGCGATCTCCACCACGAGGTGCGCGAAGGCCGCTTTCGCGCCGACTTGCTCCATCGGCTCTGGATCTACCCGATCGCCGTGCCGCCGCTCCGCGAGCGCGCCGAGGACATCCCGATCCTCGCGTGGCACTTCGCCGCAGCCTTCGCCGCGCGACTCTCGCTCCCGGAGATCCACCTCGACGAAGAGCTGCTCTCGGCGCTGACGCGCCTCCCCTGGCCAGGCAACGTGCGCCAGCTCGAGCACGCGATCGAGCGCGCCGCCATTCACCGCCTCGTGGCCCAGGGCGGCTCGGGCCAGACACCGCTGCTCCTCCGCCGCGCCGATCTCGATCCCGCGCTCGCCGGCCCGGCGGGGTCGCGGGTCGCGCTCGGCGACTCGCTGGATCGCGCCCGCCGCGAGGCCTTCGTCCACGCCTTTCAGGCCTCGTCGGGCAACGCCGCCGGGGCCGCGCGCCTGCTCGGGCTCAGCCGCTCGTTCACCTACAAAGAGGCCACTCGGCTGGGCATCTTGCCCCGCGCGGGAAAGCGCTGAGGCACCGGATCAGAGGCGTTCAGAGGGCCTCTGATCCGGACCGAGAGTGTCAGTTACCGCCGGCGCGCTCGCCCGCCGTGGCCGGACCGACCGCGCGAATCGCGTCGACCGGGGCAGCGCCTCGCGCGCGGTGGTTGGTCTTCTTCACGAAGTTGATGTCGACGACCTTGGTGAAGCCGCTGGCCTCGACAGTGAGCTTCGCCGGGCCCACCGCGGTGCCCTTGAAGTCGATGCAGCTACTGGCGCCCTTGATTCCCGGCGACTGCGGCGTGATCGCGATGGTCTCGCTCCCGGTGAACTTCCACTCGGCGCCGGCCGTCACCACGCCTCCGGAGGTGCCGACGAAGCACACGAAGAGATCTTGCGAGGCCTCCGCCGAGCCGGTCGCGTCGAGCAAGTTGTAGAATTTCGAGGTCGCGATCCCGTCGATCTTGGTGACGATGGTGGCCTTGGGGGTGAACGAGCTCCCGCCCGATTTGACGGTGAACGACGCCTCGCCCGCGGCGCCGGCGGTGATCTCGAAGAGGTCCCAGGCCTGCTGGGTGGCCGTCCCGGCGGCGGGCGCGAAGGTGAGCTTCTCGTCGACCAGGCGATCCTTGTTGGCGGCCGCGAGCTGGACGATCATCGGGGCCTTGGCGCCCGCGAGGAGCGCCCACGGGGTGCCGTCGTCGGAGGCGACCAGGAACAGCTCGCGGGGGAACACGGTGACCTTGGCGATGGCCTCGACCTGGACATCGACGCGATCGAGGAGCTTGTCGGTCCCCGACTCCAGCAGCCGGAGCGACGTGGTGCCGTCGGCCTTGCCGCTCAAGACCACGTTCGGCGGGGCGATGGAGCCAATCGTCGCGACGGTGGGGTCGGAGGTGGAGGCGCTGAAGGTGTCCTTGAAAGGGGGGCTGTCGGTGTTGCTCCCGAGCAGCACCGTGATGGTCTGCGAGCCGCCCGCGGCGGTGACGGCGACGCCGCCGCCGAAGCTGTCGGCGGTGGCGGCGCCCAGGAAAAACAGGCCATTGGGCGCCTGATCCGAGCAGATTTCGCCCGCGGGGCAGATGCCCCCCACGCGGTCTCCAGCGAGCGCGCAGCCGGTGGCGGCGAAGACGGCGAAGAGGGCGAGAGCGGTGCGGGAAGCAAGGTAGTTCATGGAGGCGCCCTTCAGCACGGCGCGTGCCGCCGCGATTTTTTGGCAGGCGGCGCTTCGAGCGCCGGCTGCCAGCATGGCAACCCTGTCAGGGGGTGGCGACGGGTGAGGTTCAATCCGCACAGCAGAGCACGCCGCCGCCCGCGCTGCCCGGCTTGGTCACCACCGCGGCCTCGTCGCACCCGGCGCTGCCCGGCACCTGGCAGCTCCACGGCGGGCCGAGCGCGTTGCAGAAATTGTCCGAGGCGCGGTCGAGCCCGCCGCACGAGCTCAGGCTGCTGCCGAGCGATCCACAGCCGTAGAGATCGTTGGTGGTCAGCGCGGTTTGCTTGCAGTCGGGCGCGCACGAGCAGCCGGTGCAGACGGCGGGGTTCGCGTCGTTCCCGAGGGCGCAGGCGTTGCAGCCGGTGCTGCTCTGGCTGGTCGCGAAGAAGAGACCGGGGCTCGCCGCGGCGCCGGTACACCCGGTCGGCGAGCTGGCCGCGACGTCGGCCGCGCTGGAGCAGACGTGGAACCCCACGGCGCAGAGATCGGCGGCGCCGCACCCCGCGCCGCTGGGGTTGCCGCCGGAATTTCCCGCGGCGTGCGCGCACGTGGACGCCAGTGCGCCGATGAGGCCGGGCACCGAGAACCCGCCCGAGCAGCCGGCGATCTTGGGGTACTTGGCGGCGTCGAGGAAGCCTTCGCGGGTGCCGTCGCTGCACCCGACGAGCGGGCATCCCTCGTCGATGACTCCATCGCAGTTGTTGTCGATGCCGTCGCAGATCTCCGGCGTGCAGGTCGGGCCGCCTCCGATCCCCGTGGTCGCGCTGGAGCTGACCGCGGCGGTCGTGCTCGCCGCTGCTGTCGCGGTTGCGGTCGCCGTGGCGGTGACTGCTGCGCTGGACGCACCACCGCTCCCGTCGCCTCCCGCCCCTCCGATACCGCCGCTCGACGAGGTCGCGCCGCTGGTCGCAGCGCCGCGCCCGATCGGGAGAGATGTCCTCGCGCCGCACGCGCCGAGGAGCACCCCTGTGGAGAGCGAGAGCAAAAGCCAGGCGCGCGCGGTTCGCATTCTTCTCGTGTCTCCTGGAGCGGTGATTCGTGCGCGCGCTCGCCACGCCATCAGACGTACTTGGCCGGGTGATGCGCGCCCGTCTGGTACTCGCTGGTGAACTTCGAGAACACCGTCTTTCCCCAGGCCGCCGTCGTCTCGTAGGTGTAATCGTAGGGCGATTTGCCCGGGTGCGCGACCGCGTTGTCGGTGATCGGCGCGCCGCCGACGGTGTAGATCCGGTGCGCGTCGCTGGTGAACTTGTACCCGGCCTGGATCTTCGGGTGATGATCGTAGTTGGTCCCGAGATCGACCCCGTCCCAGAAATAGGCCCCGTTGGAGTAGTCGGTGCCGCCGGTGATGGCGTTGATGGCGCCCTTGATCGCCAGCCGCATCCCGTCGTTCTTCTCGCGCTTGTCGACCTTCTCGGGGTGGGCCGACTCGAAATTCTTGAAGCGTGGGTTCTTGGTGTTCCAGCCGTAGGCGTAGCTCGGGTGCTTGGAGCGGAGCTCGGACATCGTGGCGCAGCTCCGCGCCGACATCTGCCGCCAGAGGACGCTGGCGATCCCGGCCATCTCTTCGTAGCAGTCGAGGGTCGAGGCCTCCCCGTACGCCGTGGCTGCGAGGAGGAGCAGATCGTGGTGGGTGCAGAGGTATTTCGTGGGCGGGTTGGTGGCGACGATGGCGGCCTTGTCCACCGTCTCTTCCACCCGGTGCGCGTCGACCACGGCCTTGGTCGACAGGTACGCTTCGTCGCCGCAAGGGGGCTTGGTCCCGATGTAGTGCCCCTCGATGTCGTAGGCGATGATGGCCTTGAGCAGACAGGCCTGCTTCGCGGCGTCGATCGCCGCCTTCTTCGCCGCCGCCGCCGCCGCCTCCTTCTTGCTGGGAGGCCTGGTCTTGAGGGCGGTGCTCATGGGAAGAGGGCTCCTTCAGCGGTGTCTTCGTCTTCGAAGACCCGGTCGTGCAGCATCTCGATCCGGATCGAAGCGGAGGAGCCCGCTTCCTCGAGGGCGGCGCGCGCCCAGGAGAGCGCCGGATCGTCGTCGAAGCGCTCGCCCAGGGCAAGCATGACGTGGAGGTAGAGGCACACGTCGTACTCCTGCACCAGCTGATGACGCGCCGCGCGCTCGATCCCGAGGCGGATCAGGGCGCGGATCCCGGCCTCGCCGCGCTCTTCGCTCTCGTCGGGGAAGGTCTCGACCAGGTGCGTGACCATCCGCTCGGCGAAGTCGTCGACGGCCGCGCGCTGGAACGCGGCGTACTGCGCCTTTTGAAGGATGAACATGATCGGGTCGGGTGCTCCTCGGTGGCCGTCAGCCGGCGCAGCAAGGCTCGAATCCGCTGGGCGAGACGATCACCTGCGTTCCCTGGGGGAGCTTCTCGTCCGGAGCGTTCATGTCGTGGCTCGGGAGAAAGGAGATGAGAGCAAGGAGGGTGAGGGCCGCTGCCTGGTGGTCAGTCGCATTCCTCATGCTAACCGAGCGAGCGAGGGCGGGGAAGGGGGCGAAGCACGATGTCCTCGTCTCCGCGCTTGATCCCGGGGCCCGCGAGCCCTATGGCTGCCCCGCCGCGCCGCTCCCGGCGGGCGTTCTCCCCGAAAGGCCACGACACCACCATGAGCGCAGAAATCGGCAAGCCCTTCCCTGACTTCGCCCTCCCCAACCAGGACGGGAAGACGCAGAAGCTCGGCGATTTCGCCGGCAAATGGCTGGTTGTTTACGTGTACCCGAAGGACGACACCCCGGGCTGCACCATCCAGGCGAAATCGTTCACGGCCAGCAAGAAGCTGTTCGACGACGCCGGCATCGCCGTGCTCGGCGTGAGCGCGGACGGGGTCGAGTCCCACAAGAGCTTCAGCGACAAGTTCTCGTTCACCATCGATCTCCTCGCCGATCCCGAGAAGCACCTCCTCGGCGCGGCCGGAGTCGGTCAGAGCGACTACAAGGGTACGCTGTACTGGGACCGCACCTCGTTCGTGATCGATCCCGCGGGCGTGCTCCGCAAGGTGTACCTCAAGGTCAAGCCCGACGGGCACGAGCAGGTGTTGCTCGAGGACATCGCCGCGCTCAAGGCCCAGGCCTGAGCCTGCTTCTTCGTCGCGGTCGAGCCCGACCCAAGGCACGACCGCGGCTCATGATGTCGAGGACATCAATGCTCCCAGGCTCTTCTATTTCCACACCGAAGCCGACGTCGAAGAGGGGGTGGCGACGCTGATTCGGAGCGAGCTCCGGCGTGCGGTGAGCCCGATTGCCTCTCTGCACCCAGCGGGGGCATCCCGGTCGCCCGCGCGCTGATCTTGCGCGAATCACGCTCCTCCGGTGGGGGATCCTGGTCTCCGGGGGCCACGGGGCTCGCGTCTGCACAATCCATTCGTGAGGATGGCGGCGCCTGATTGATGTCAGGGCAGTGACTCATTGCAACGTTGAAGACCGCTTCGAAGAGCGAGCTGGCCCCCGTGCTCTCGTCCGCGGCGCCGGATCACGCTCCCGGGATCGCCTCCGTTCGCCGGGCGCTCGCTGATTTTCATTCGAGCACGAGAGGAGCGATGGCGCTCTCGCGCGCTTTCGGCTACGAAGGGCAAAGCTGACCGAAGCGTCGTGGTCCTGTGCTGCGCTCCTCGGTCTGTGCTTCGTCTGGCCGCACGCGCACTGGCAGCGGGCCGCCGTGGGAGAGGTATGAGCACGTCGAACGCGATTGAAAATCTGGTTGAACGCTTCGTTCAAGACCTCGTGGGCTTCCTTCACGAAGAGGAGGGTGACCGCCGCGCGGTCGCGCTCGCCATCGTGGAGTCGCTGCTCACGAAGCTGCCGCAGCCGAAGTCGGCGCCCAGGCCCGCAGCCCGCAAGCCGGATCGCCCGGCGGCCATCTGGTCGCGACAGCACCGCCTCCAGTCGACCGCCCCGGCCAAGGCTGCCGAGACCACCACCTCGAGCGCGGAAGAGTCGCCCGCACCGACGTTCCGCCCGCGCATCCGCCACCCGCGGATGATCGTGGTCCCCACCGGTCAATCGTCGGCGACGTACAAGCCCCCGAGCCCGGTAGTCCAGACCAGCTCCACCACAACCATGGAGTCTGCGGTCGAGCCCGCGTCGCAGCGTCGCCCCGTTCAGGGCGCGGCCGAGCGCGAGGCGCTGATGCTGGAGTCGGTCCGCACGCTGGTGCGCGCCACCGCCGGTGAGATCGCCCAGCACGGTGGCTTGCCCAGCGGCACCGCCTACGTGGTCCTCAAGCAGCTCATCACCAACGGTCGCGTCGCCAAGACGGAGACGGCCCGAGGAGTCGAGTACTCCCTGGTCTCCACCGGAGCGATACGCCCCTTCAAGCGCACCCGCGGCGGCGCGGTGGCCGAGCCGCAAGAAGCTCCCGCCGCCGGCGAAGCCTGACACCCTGTCGAGGCGACCTCACGAGTCGCGTCGACTCGACAGTCAATCTCCCTCCGACTCCGTGTAGGGCCCGCCTACACGGAAATTGAATTTGGGGGCGCGAGCAGGGGGCGAGAGCGCCAGTCGAAACAGCGCTCTCGCGGAGACTGGCTGTTTGCGCTCAGTCTTCTTCGCCGCGGGCCGTCCGGGCTTTCTGGGCCTCGGCCAGGCGGTCGCCCAGGGTCTCGCGCAAGGCCTTGAGATCGTAGCGGTGCGGCCGGTCGCCCTCGCCGAGGGACGCCACCTCCATCGCGATGGCGTCGGCGTGCTCGCGCGGGCGCGCCGGGAGCTTGAGCAGATCGCCGAGCTTGCTCAGCGCGTCCAGCTCCTTCTCGTCGACCTTGCCGTCGAGGCGGGTCATCCACGCGGCGACCGCGTAAACGAAGAGGCGATCGGCCTTCGACATGGTCGAGCGATCGATGATCGAGAGATCGATCGGGTGCTTGGTGGCCTCCTCGATCTCGCCGATTTCTTCGAGCTCGAGGCCCTCTTCGAGCGCCGTCCGCACGATGGCGTCGGCCTCTTCCGCGTCGAGCTTGCCGTCGGCCCAGCCGATCGCGGCGAGGGCCAAGAACACATCACGTCCGAGTCGATTCGCGCTCATGACCGAGCACGATACACGAGTCGGTTGACGAGAGTGAAGAGCCGATCCCTGGAACGAGATCGCTACGGAGGCGGAGCCTTTGCCGGGGAGGGTCGCGGGCCGCTCTCGCGCTCGACCAGGATGTCGACGCGCGGGCCGGCCTCGATCGTGAGCGGGCCGGGGTGATCGTGGACGTCGCCGTCGAGCATGTAGCGGACGACGCCGCCGCGCTGCTCGATGATCGCGCTGCGCGCCAGCACGTCGTAGGTGTACGCGCTGCCCATCGGCTGCGCGCGCCACACCCGCGGCAAGCGCCGCACGAAGCCCGCAGCGGTGGTGTGGATGCCGAGCATCTGGAAGCGCCCCGGCTCGGCGTCGTAGCGATAGAACGGCTTGAAACCAAGGCCGAGCTGGTCGACCGTGCCCGCGCCGATCGCCAGGTAGTCGCGCTCGGGGAACACCGTGCCGCAGTCGAGCGTGACGTGGCCCTCCCAGCGCTGCGCGACCGGCGTGGGCTGCCCGGTGAGCACCCTGGCGACGGCCCGCGCGAGGACCTCGCCGGCCCAGAGCACGTTCTTCTCGTGACCGCGGTTGTACTCGGAGATGAAGCCGTAAATCGCGCCGGTACCGAAGATGAAGCCGTAGTGATCGCCGACGCGCATCACCTGGCGCGAGGCCTTGTGCAGCGGCTCCTGCTTGCGCGCGAGGTAGCCGGCGATCAGCTTGGCGAGCAGCCCGTCGGGCCTCCCGCGCGGGACGCCGACGGCGTTGGCGACGGTGTTGAACGTGCCGCCGCGGAGGAACGCCAGGGCCGGGAGCGGCTCGCCCGCGTACTCCGCCAGGAACCCGGTGATGGTGACGTAGTTGGTGCCGTCGCCGCCGGAGATGCCGAGGATGTCAATCTGGAGCTTGCGAAAATCCTCGGCGATGCGGGCCAGATCGTCGCGGTTGTTCGCGGTGCGGACCACGCCGTGGGAGCCGAGCGTGCGGGCGAGGCGGAGGGCGGCGTGCGGGTCGGCGAGGTTCCGCTTGGATCGCGGGTTGACGATGACGCCGATCCCCGACATGACGCTTACTTCCGGCCCTTCGGCGTCTTCCACCGCGGCTCGAGGTGAGCGCGGACGATGTCGACCATGAGGCCGATGTGGGCGCAGTGATCGGGTTTGTCGTCCCCGGTATAGCCGCGCATGTGAAAATTCCCCTTGTCGAAGCGGTCGATCATGTCGAGGCCGAGCACGTCTTGCCGATTGGCCTTCTTCGGGCGGCCGCCGAGCGTGGCCACCACGTAGCTCGCGACCTCGGTCGTCGAGGCGTAGCCCGGCGGGATGATCGACGAGT